>JADGOO010000023.1 GCA_017882905.1 Acidimicrobiia bacterium
CACTGCAGACCCTGCAGATCGGCGAGCGTCTTGTCGCCCACCTTGCGTTCGTTCATGTAGCCGACCGCGTATTCCAGCGCGCCCTGCGCCGCGCCGACGCACATCGCGGCGTTACCGCAACGCTCGTGGTTGATGTGCGCGATCAGGGTCTTGAACGAGTCGCTCGTGGCCGCGTCGCCCGCGACGAGCACGTCGTCGGGTTCGATGCGCACGTCGTCGAAGGCGAGCTCGGCTTCGCTCGTGCCGCGCAAGCCCATCTTCACGTGCGTACCGGCCACGCTCACGCCGGGCTGTTCGAGGTCGACGACCACTGCGCCGATGCCCTTCGTGCTGCCCGCCGGGCTGTCGGGGAAGCGGCACCACACGAGGCAGACGCGCGACTTGTGCCCGCCGGTCACGTAGTTCTTGTAGGCGTTGAGCCGGAAGCCGTCGCCGTCGGGGGTGAGCCGGGCGCGCATGTGGTTCACAGCCGAACCGGCTTCGGTCTCACTGATGCCGATGCAGAACAGGGCGTCGCCGGCTGCGGCCATCGGCAACCATTTGCGGCGCATGGCGTCGGAACCGAGATGCTGGATCGCGCGCGGTGGACCGTTGAAGATGAGCTGGGCGAGGATCGCGCTCGACACGTCGGCACGGGCGAGCTCTTCGAGGACGATCGCCGCCTCGATGTCGCCGAGCCCGGCGCCGCCGTACTCCTCGGCGATCGTGATGCCGAGCAGGTCGGCCTTGCCCAGCGCCTCGAAGCTGCGCTGGGGGAACTCCTCGGTCTCGTCCCAGTGACGGGCGTGGGGGAGCAGCTCTCGTTCGGCGACGTCGCGCGCGAGCTGGCGCAGCGCGGCCTGATCGTCGGTGTCGGCGAGAGGGTTCGTGCCACGAGCAGTAGCCATCGCGGGCGCAACCTAGTCGCCGATCTGACGGTGCCGTCAGGTGGACGGCGCCGTCCCGGTGGCCGCTCGGGGCTAGGAGTGGACGCCGATGATGGCGTGCAGCGCGGTGAGCGCGGCCGCGCCGATCAGGCATGGGCGCGCGACGGTGGCGATGCCGAGCCGGTGGGTCTTGGCCGGCTTCTCGCTGCCGTCGCCCTCGTCGTCGGATGTCTCGGTCTCGGCCGCCTCGTCCACCATGCGACGCGATTGTCGGCGCGCCCGACGGGGTGCTTGACGGGCACTCCCGAAACCTGACTACCGTGTCAGGCAACGGACCTGGCAACGGACCCGGCCACGGTTCTGGTGAGCGCAGGGGTCGCTCAGCGATCCGTGCGCTCGAGCAAGCCGCGTGCGCAGCGGGGGTTCCGGCCAGGCGATCGAGGAGCACACATGGCATACGACCGGGCTGCAGCGACCGACTTCTTCCACGGTCAGCCATACGCCATGTGGGACGAGGAGCGTCAGCACGCACCCGTCATGAACATGGACGGCATGAGCCTCGGCCAGGGTGACGGCGGCTCGTACCACGTGCTCGGTTGGTCGGAGGCCGAGCATGTGCTGCGCGACGCCGAGACGTTCTCGTCGTCGATCAACATGGCGCACATCGGTGAGTTCATGGGCGAGCTCATCGTGGGGCTCGACGGCGACGAGCACCGCAAGTACCGCAACCTCGTCGCCAAGGCATTCCGCCAGAGTCAGCTCGAACGGTGGGACGACACCCTCGTGCGCCCCATCATCGCCAAGCTGATCGACGAGGTGGCGCCCCACGGCCGCGGCGACCTCGTGCGCGACATCACGAGCAAGTACCCCGTGCAGGTGATCTGCGGCATCGTCGGCGTTCCCCTCGAAGACGCCGAGCAGTTCGCCGACTGGGCCGTCAAGATCAACACCGGGACCCTCGACCGCGAGACCGGTTTCGCCGCGAAGAAGGCGATGACCGACTACCTGCGCCCGCTGGTGGAAGAGCGGCGCGAACACCCGACCGGAGACTTCCTCTCCGACCTCGTGCACGCCGAGGTCGACGGGCACGGCCTCGAAGAAGAGCGCCTCTGGGGCTTCTTGCGCCTGCTCCTCCCCGCCGGCGCGGAGACCACCTACCGCGTGATGGGCAACGCGCTGTTCGCGCTGCTCACGCACCCCGACGTGATGGTGCGCGTGCAGGCCGACTTCTCGCTGCTGCCCGCGGTGGTCGAAGAGACATTGCGCTGGGAGTCGTCGGTCACCATGGTGAGCCGAGTCGCGATGCACGACACCGAGATCGCCGGCTGCCCGGTGAAGGCCGGCTCGCCCGTCAACGTGATCTGCTCGGCTGCCAACCACGACCCGGCGCGCTTCGACCACGCTGACCAGTTCGACATCGACCGTCCGCCCGCGCTCCACGTGGCGTTCGGCACCGGGCCCCACCAGTGCCTCGGGATGCACCTGGCCCGCCTCGAGCTGCGGGCCGGGCTCGAGGAGATCCTGTCGCGCCTCCCGAACCTGCGCTTCGATCCCGACGCCGGCGACCCGGCACCGCTGATCGAGGGCTTCGCCTTCCGTGGCCCGAACCGCCTCCCGGTCATCTGGGATCGCTAGCCGGATCACTTCACTCTTGGGGCCGCCGTGCCGAGTAAAGGTGCGGAGGAACGGCCATGGGTAACAAGCGAGACTGGCACCACACGCGCTCGACGCACGCCGACGTGCTCGAAAGCCTCGAGCGGGTGATCCGTGCGCATCCTTCGGGCTCCGCGGGCCGACCGCCCGCCATGGCTGCCGACACGATGGGCACGGTGGTCGATCTGCGATCACGCCTCGTGGTGGCGCGCAGCGGCGCACCCGAGTGGGCGGCGAGCTTCGGCTCCGGCCCGCAGTTCGACGGCGACGACGCCGCGTAGCGACTCGAGCGGTGACGTTTCAGCTGTCGCCGAACATCACCATCCACTGCTGCAGCGTCGCGAAGCGAAACACGTAGTTGCGGCCCCGCAGCTCGCCGAGCGTCGCCGACTCCTCGGGCGAGTAGCGATGCCCCGGGAACAGCACCGTGTCGTCGGGCATCCGCGCGAGCACGTCGTGCACCGAGTGGTAGAGGGCTTCGGGATCGCCGCCGGGAAGGTCGGTGCGCCCACAACCGTCGAGGAACAGCGTGTCGCCGGCGACGAGACGACCGTCGACCACGAAGCACTGTGAACCGGGCGTGTGGCCGGGCGTGTGCACGAGCTCGATCGGTATCGCACCGACACTGATCACATCGCCGGGGGAGTGCTCGACGATGTCGCCCGCGCCGAGGCCCGTGACGCGTTGGATGCCCCACGCCTCGTCGTGCTGGCAGTGCACCTTCACCTCGGCGTCGAGCTCGAGCAGCTCACGCGCACCTTCGATGCCGTAGCCCATCATCGATCCGCCGACATGGTCGGGGTGATAGTGGGTGGCGAGCACGCCGGTGAGCCGCATGTCGTCGGCGGCAAGCACATCGAGGATGTCCTGCACGCCGTACGCGGGATCGACCGCGATGGCCTCACCCGTCTCGCGGTCGCCGATCAGATAGCAGAAGTTCACCATCTGATGAGCGAGCTGATCCTGGCGTGCGAAGTCGCGGCCCGACAGGAGCTGGCGGAAGTAGAGACGATCGGTCATCGCTCGCCCCGGAAGTCGAACGCCACCTTGATCGCGCCGGTGGCGTGTTGCTTGGCGATCGTGGTGAACGCGTCGCGCCAGTCAACGAGTCGGAAGGTGTGAGTGAGCATCGCCGAGATGTCGATGCGGCCGTCGCGCACCATGTCGAGATAGTGGGCGATGGCGTGTTGGCGCACGCCGTCGATCTCCTCCACGCCGAACGCGTTGGAACCCGCGATGCGCGCGTCCTTGAAGTAGAGCGGCGACCATTCGAAGCGCCCGGGCGCGTTCACTCCGGTGACGACCACCTGCCCGCGCGCGCCGAGCACGCGCAGTGCCATCTCGATCGTGGACGGCGTGCCGATCGTGTCGTACACGCTCGCGACGTGACCCGGATGGCACACCGGCAGACCGGCCCACGGTTGATGGAGCACGCCACCCGACCAGTCGGCAATCGCGACGACCACGTCGGAGCGGTCGCGCTCGCTGTCGAACACCGTGGCGCCCCAGCTCGCGACGAGCTCTTGCTGGGCGCGGTGGCGCGCCACGCAGCCCACCTCGACGGTGGGGTAGAGCGCGCGCAGGATCGCGACGCTCGTGGAGCCCAGCGCGCCCGCGCCCCACACGACCGCCTTGCTGTGCGGCGGCGGAGGGTTGCGCGTGATCGCGTGGAGCGACACGGCGAACGGGTCGGCGAGCACCGCGACCTCGTCGGGGATGCCGTCGGGCACCGGGATCGCCATCGAGTCGTGCGCCGGGAGCAGGTCGGCGAACCCGCCGGTGGCGTCGGACGAGTTGCCCGTGTGGATGCCGGGCGTGAGCCGGCCCGCCGTGAAGCTCCAGCAGCTCGAGTAGTTGCCCATCTGGCATTCAGGGCACTGCAGCGTGATGCCACGCGGCCCGCACGAGAGCCAGCAGTTCAGCGCGACCCGCGTCCCGGGCGCGACCGACGATTCGGGACCAGCCTCCACCACGTCGGCGATGACCTCGTGGCCGAGCACCTGCGGGAACGAGATCAGCGACGTGAACGCGAAGTCGGAGCTGTCGCCACCGGTGTCCATGAACACCTGTTTGCTGTCCGACCCGCAGATCCCCGTCATCCGGGTGCGCAGCACGACCCAGTCGGGTCCGAGCAGCTTCGGATCGGGCAGCTCCTGCAGTGCCATCGGCGTGTTGTGGAGGTTCGCCAACAAGTGGCTGCCGGGAGAGTCGGGATCAGCGTTCGGTGCCGCGATGTCGGACAGGTCCGACGGCACCCCGAAGACGAGCGCGCGCATGGCGTGGGAGACTAGGCGCCATGACCCAGATCGCGTTCCGCACGTGCCCACTGTGCGAAGCCACGTGCGGGCTCGAGATCCATCACGACGGCGAGCGCGTCACGCTCGTGCGCGGCGACCGCGACGACGTGTTCAGCCACGGGTTCATCTGCCCGAAGGGGAGCGCGCTCAAGGACCTCGAACACGATCCCGACCGGCTGCGCTCGCCGCGCATTCGCGACCGTGCCACCGATACCTGGCGCGACGTGACGTGGGACGAAGCGTTCGCGCACATCGACGCGCACCTCATGCCGCTGCTCGCGACGCACGGTCGCGACGCGCTCGCCGTGTACATGGGCAATCCGAGCGCGCACAACCTCGCGGCGTTGATCTACAACCGGGTCGTCAACCAGGCCGCCGGCACGCACAACGTGTACAGCGCGTCGACGGTCGATCAGATGCCGAAGCAGGTGTCGGCCGGGCTGATGTTCGGCACCGCGCTGTCGATCCCGATCGCCGACATCGACCGCACCGACTACCTGCTCATGCTCGGCGCGAACCCGTACGCGTCGAACGGATCCCTCATGACATGCCCCGACTTCCCCGGACGCCTGCAAGCGCTGCGCGCGCGCGGCGGCAAGGTCGTGGTCGTGGATCCGCGGCGCACGAAGACGGCCGACGAGTCCGACGAATGGGTCGCGATCGTGCCGGGCACCGACGCGCACCTGCTGCTCGCGATGGCGAACGTGCTGTTCGCCGACGGCCTCGTCGCGCTGGGCGATCACCTCGAGCCGGTCGT
This sequence comes from Acidimicrobiia bacterium, assembly GCA_017882905.1. Taxonomy (GTDB): domain Bacteria; phylum Actinomycetota; class Acidimicrobiia; order IMCC26256; family PALSA-610; genus Chersky-683. The sequence continues at coordinate 5,574 of JADGOO010000023.1, forward strand.
CGACGGCGTCGACGACGTGCGTGCGCTCGTGGCGGCGTTCACGCCCGAAGCCGTCGCGTCGATCACGGGCATCGAAGTCGCCACGATCCGGCGGCTGGCCCACGAGCTCGCCGCGGCGCCCACAGCCGCGGTGTACGGGCGCATCGGCACGTGCACGCAGGAGTTCGGCACCGTTGCATCGTGGGCCGTCGACGTGCTCAACGTGCTCACCGGGAACCTCGACCGACCCGGCGGCGCGCTCTTCAACCTCCCTGCTTCGGGTGGCGCCAACGTGGGCCAGACCGGCGGCGTCGGGCGCGGCGTGCGCTTCGGTCGCCGCGAATCGCGCGTGCGCGGCCTCGGCGAGGTGTTCGGTGAGATACCGGTCGTGTGCCTGGCCGAGGAGATCGAGACACCCGGCGACGGCCAGATCCGCGCCATGCTCACCGTGGCCGGCAACCCGGTCGTGTCGAATCCGGATTCGTTGCGTCTCGACGCGGCCTTCGACACGCTCGACTTCATGGTGAGCGTCGACATCTACCTCAACGAGACGACGCGCCACGCCGACGTGATCCTGCCCGCCGAGCCGGTCCTCGCACGGGGCCACTACGACCTTGCGTTGCGCTCGTTGGCGGTGCGGAACGTCGCGACCTATTCGCCGCCGGTGTTCGATGTCGAGCCGGGCATGCAGCGCGAATGGGAGACACTCTGCCGTCTCGCCGGAGTGTTGCAAGGTCTCGGGTCGGGCGTCGACATGATCGAGACTGTCGACGAGTTCGTCGTGCGCGGTCTCGTCGAGAAGAGCGCGCCGCGCATCGGGATGACTGCCGATGAGCTCTACGCGACGATCTCGGCGGGTGGCCGGCGCGGCCCCGAGCGCATCCTCGATCTCATGCTGCGCACCGGTCCCTACGGGCTGAGCCTCGACGACCTGTTGGCCAACCCGCACGGCATCGACCTCGGTCCGCTCGAACCACGACTCCCCGATGTGCTCCGCACGCCGAGCGGGCGAGTGGAGCTCGCGCCCGAGATCATCGCCGCCGACGTGCGCGACCGTCTCGTGCCGTCGTTGTCGCGCGAGCGCAACGGTGGCTTCGTGCTCGTGGGGCGGCGCGACCTTCGGTCGAACAACTCGTGGATGCACAACGTGCGCGTGCTCGTCAAGGGCAAGCCGCGCTGCACCTTGCACGTGCACCCAAGCGATGCCGAGCGCCTCGGGCTCGAGAACGGCAAGCTGGCGCGCGTGGCATCGAAGACGGGCGAGGTCGAGATCGCCGTCGAGATCACCGACGCGATCCGCACCGGTGTCGTGAGCATCCCGCACGGCTGGGGCCACGGTGCCGACGGCATGCAGATGGCAATCGCGCGCGAGAACGCCGGCGTCAACAGCAACATCCTTGCCTCGACCGACGACTACGACCCACTGTCGGGCAACGCGATCCTGAGCGGCATCCCCGTGGAGGTCGCGCCGGCCTGACGCAAGCAGTCGTCCCGGTTCGCTCGTCGCCGGGCGAGAAATCGTCGCGAGCGTGTCAACCTGACTGCCGGTTCGGCGGTTGAAGAGGGTGATGGTGGGCGGCGACGAGAGCTTCGAAGCGGACTTCGACGAGATGTTCCGCCGGGCGCAGCGCCTCGCCTGCCGTTTGCTGGGCGACCCGAGCCGTGCCGACGACGTCGCGGCGGAGGCCCTGGCCCGAACGTACGCGCACTGGCGCAAGGTCGCCGGCTACGAGCACCGCGAAGCATGGATCGCCCGCGTCGTGACCAACCTCGCCATCGACGAGATGGCGAGGCTCCGACGGAGCGTTGTGACCGGCGAGCACCTCACCGACGAGGTGTCGGAGGGCGCCGTGTTGCGCGTCGCGCTCGCGCAAGCCCTCCGGTCGCTGCCTCGCCGCCAACGCGATGCGGTGGTGCTGCGCTATCTCGCGGATCTCGACGAGGCCCACGTGGCCGCGGCGCTCGGCGTGAGTGCGGGCACCGTCAAGACCCATCTCCATCGGGCTGTCGCACGCATGCGCAGCACGCTCGGCCCCGGCTTCGATCCCAGCTTCACGGAGTTCTGACGTGGACGAGCACAACGAGATCGGTCGTACGCGGGACGCACTCGTGCAGAGTGTGATGGCGCGGGGTCGCACGCTGCGCCGGCGGCGCTATGCCGTGCTGAGCGCGACGGCCCTCGCTGTGACCGCGCTCGTGGCGGGAGGCATCGCAGTCGCGGCGCATGACGATGGCGGCAAGGTGCGCGTCGACTCACCGGTATCGCCGTCGAGCGCCGGGCCCGTCGACTCGACCACGTCGACCACCACCACGACCCCGCCGGCAACGGATTCGACGACCGGGTCGGTCGTCACGCAGCCGAGCGGGCCGCCCGGCGCGTCGACGACGACGGACGATCGATGCCACAACTCCTACGACCCCGCATGCGGTCCGTTCCACTGGGCTCCGGTGCCGCAGTCGACGATCTCGGTCGTGTTCAGCCCGGCGCGTCCAGTGGTGGGTGACACCGTTACGATGATGGTGACGGTCGACGGACTGACGATGCTCGGTCCAAGCGGCGTACGGTGCGACAGCAACAGCCAGTTTCCCTTCGCGTTCGATGACGTGGGCTGCACCTGGACGTACCACTACTCGTTGTGCTTCCCGCCGCCACAAGATCCCCCGCGCTACGGGTTGTGGGATCCGCCGCCAGCATCGCCCCTGCACTGGGTCTGGTCGGTGCGCAGTGTCGTCACTGGCCCGATTCCGCCCTCGGGCAACGTGCCGTGGGACGTCGGTGTGGAGCTCGACTGCAGGGCAGACAGTCCCTACCAGCAGATTCCGGAGGCCTCGGGTGTACTGCACGTGGATCCGGCGCCCTCGACGTCGACGTCGACGACGGCCACCACGACCACGACGACGGGATGACGGTCGCTCGTCAGTCCTTGCGCAGTGACGCACTGAACGCGGCCATGCCGGCGAGGTACTGGTCGCAATGCGCGGTCTTGCCGACGACCATCTCCTTGGCGTCGAGGCCGCCGGGGAACACCGGCGGCACGTAGTACTCGAAGCCGTCGCCGGCGATCGCGTCGACGATCCCGGCCGCGCAATCGGCAGCCGGAACCTTGTCGATGTCGAAGAGCGCGGGTTCGTTGCCGGGCTGATCCCAGATCTCGGTGGCGATCGGACCGGGTAGCACGAGCTTCACGTCGACGCCGCTGCCTTCGAGATCGATGCGCATCGCCTCGGTCCACCCGGCCAACGCGAACTTCGACGCGTTGTAGGCCGACTCGTTGGCGATCGGCACGCGGCCACCCATCGACGACACGTTCACGACGAGGCCGTGGCGGCGGGCGAGCATGCCCGGCAGCACCGCGAGCGTGAGATACGTGGGCGAGAGGAAGTTGACGCGCATCGTCTCTTCGACCTCGCCCGTGGTGATGCGCGCCAGCGGTACCCGCTTCGGGATCGCGGCATTGTTCACGAGGATGTCAACGCCGCCCCAGTGCGACTCGACGTCGCGGGCGAGCGCCTCCGTGGCCGCGAGATCGCCCAGGTCGACAGCCCACGCGTGGGCCTCGCCGCCTTGCGCCCGGCACTGCTCGACGACGGTGTCGAGGCGGTCACGGCGGCGAGCCACCACTCCGACGGTTGCGCCGCGCGCCGAGAGCTGCGGGGCGAGGGCGGCACCGATGCCCGACGAGGCGCCCGTCACGAGGATCTTGGCTCCGGAGATGTCCACGGTCGGGAACGTAGTGGGAAGGCGTTCTCGGCGCCCAGTTCGTCGGCGCGCCGGGACTGGAACGTGTTTCAATGCAGTCGGTGAGCGACGGTGACGACGGCTCGGAGATCGGTGGCGCGCTGGCGCGCAGCCAAGCCGCGCGTCGCCGCCGCGTCCTCGACGCGACGCTCGAGCTCGCGCGCGTGGGCGGCTTCGATGCGGTGCAGATGCGCGATGTCGCCGCCGAGGCGAACGTGGCCGTCGGCACCGTGTACCGGTACTTCTCGTCGAAGGAGCGGCTGCTGCTCGAAGCGATGGCCGAGCAGCTCGAAGATCTGCGCCGCTACCTCGAGACGCACCCGCCGACCGGCGCGACGCCCGGCGAGCGCATCACCGCCGTACTGCGCCGCGCCGACTCGGCGCTCGCGCGCCAGCCCGACGTCACGATGGCGATGGTGCGCGCGTACGGCGCCTGCCGCGACGAGAACGCCGAGGTGATCGAGCGGGTGAGCGCCACGATGGGCGCCATCGTCACCACCGCGATTGGCGCCGACGGCACCCGGGAGCGGCGGGTGGCCCGCATCCTCACCCAGGTGTGGCTGTCGTCGCTGATCGGCTGGGCCGGCGGCGTCGATCCGATCAGCCGCGTCGACGACGATCTGTGGCACACCGCCCGCATGCTCCTCGCCGAGGAATGACCCGCGAACGTCGCACCGTCCGCGCCCCAGGGGTGCGAGCGCAGGCGAGCGGGGTGAAGAACGGCCCGCCCGAACGGGCAGGCTGCCTGGGGAGTCGCGAGGCCGCGAGAACGTGTTCTAGTTTTGCGGGGATGGAACGGCACTTCCACTTCGCAGACCTGTTCGAGCTTGCCGCCGACAAGGTGCCCGATCGGATCGCCTACTACGACGAGCACCGGTCGATCACCTTCGGTGAGCTCGAGGTCCGGGCCAACCGGCTGGCTCACGCGCTGCTGGCCTCCGGGGTGAAGCCGCACCAGCACGTGGGCATCTACGCGATGAATCGCATTGAGTGGATCGAATCGATGTTCGCGATCTACAAGATCCGCTGCTCGATCGTGAACGTGAACTTCCGCTATGTCGAAGACGAGCTCCGCTACCTCTTCGACAACTCGGATCTGGTGGCGCTCGTCTACGAGTCGGAGTACGAGCCGCTCGTAGCCAAGGCGCGCGATGCGCAGCCGGCGCTGCGCACGCTCCTTCGCCTCGACGACGACTCGGGCGCCGATCATCTGATTGCCGACGCCGTCTCCTACGAGAGCGCGCTCGCCGCACAGTCACCGGAGCGCGACTTCTCCGAGCGCAGCGACGACGACATCTACCTCCTCTACACCGGTGGCACCACCGGGATGCCGAAGGGTGTGCAGTGGCGGATGGAAGACGTGTTCTACGCGCTCGGCGGCGGCGTCGACGTGTTCACGAACGAGAAGGTCACGTCGCCGTACGCGCTCAGTGAGAAGATCGATCCGAGCGTGCCGCAGGGCATCGTGATGTTGCAGACCGCGCCGTTGATGCACGGCGCCGGGCAGTTCGGCGCGATGCGGGCCGCGTTCGAGGGCAACACCTCCGTGCTGATGCGCAAGTTCGACGCGCGCGAGTGCTGGCGGCTCATCAACGATCTGCGCGTGAACGTGGTCGGCTTCATCGGCGACGCGATGGCGCGCCCGCTGGCCGACACGTACGAGGAGATGAAGGACGAGCTCGACCTCTCGTGCCTCTTCTCGTTCGGGAGCACGGCGGCCGTCTTCTCGCAATCGCTCAAGGACTACTTCCGCAAGATCCTGCCCGAGCACACGATGATGATGGACGCCATCGGGTCGAGCGAGACGGGCATGAACGGCTACCGCCTCGTGACCGCGGGCGACGACCAGAAGGAAGGCATCACCACCGTCAACGCGTCACTCGATTCGGTGGTGCTCGACGACGATCTGCGTCCGGTGGAGCCAGGGAGTGGAAAGATCGGCCGTGTCGCGCGCGGCGGCAACATCCCGCTCGGCTACTACAAGGATCCGCAGAAGACGGCGGAGACGTTCGTCGTCGACCCTGAAGGTCGGCGCTGGTCGATACCCGGCGACAACGCGCGCGTCGAGGCCGACGGTCGCATCACGCTGCTCGGCCGTGGATCGGTGTCGATCAACTCGGGCGGAGAGAAGATCTTTCCCGAAGAGGTCGAACAGGCCCTTAAGGCACATCCTGACGTGTTCGATGTTCTCGTCGTCGGCGTTCCCGACGTTCGCTGGGGCGAACGTGTGTGCGCGCTCGTGCAACCTCGGGGCGACGCGCGTCCGAGCGTCGAAGACCTTGCGGCGGCTGCCCGTCAGCGCGTCGCCGGGTACAAGGTCCCACGCGAAGTGATCCTGGTCGACGAAGTACCGCGGCACGCGAACGGAAAGCCCGATTACCGCGCGGCCAAGGCGCAGGCTCTCGCTCGCACCAACGACTGACCAACATTCGCAGACCTGGTGCGACCGCACCCTTTCGCTCGCCAACGATCGTGTCTAGGGTGCGCGGCGCAGGTGGAGCAGGGGTTCTTTTGGTGAACCCTTAGAAGGTCGCGGCTCAAGCCGCCGCCACCGAGTCCGATAGAGGTGTTGCATGCTCCGCCACCTGACCCGCAATGGCCGGCGTGCGGTCGCCGCGCTGACTGTCACGACCCTCAGCGTCGCGCTCCCGATCGCGGCATTGCCGCTGCATGCTGCATCGCCGACGACGCAGACGCCAGTGATGGGTCCGAGCCTGCTCAGCGCCGCCCAGCTCGCCGCGTGGTATCACCACAACCACAGTGGGGCCGCGAACTTGCCTGCGTTGCACAACGACGTGCAGGCGCTCGCGCAGATCTTCATCGACGAGGGTCGCGCGTACAACGTGCGCGGCGACATCGCCTTCACGCAGTCGATGCTCGAGACCGGCTGGCTCTCGTTCCCGTCGAATGGTCAGATCCCCGCAACGTTCAACAACTACGCGGGTCTCTTCGCGTTCAACAACCGCGCGCACGGAACGACGTGCGCGGCGGAGACGGCGCCCTCGCGGTGCTTCGCCACGCCGACGATCGGCGTGCAGTATCAGATCCAGCTGTTGCGCGGCTACGCCGATCCGGCCTCCGTCAACATGCCGATGCTGATCCGGCCGCCGAGCGGTCGTATCGGCATCGCGCCGTACTGGGAGCGCTTCGGCGGTCAGCAGAGCCCGCTCGTATGGGCGTCCGCGCCCAACTACGGCGCGTACATCCTCGGCATGTACGCCGGCGCGCTGTCGTACAACGGCTTCAACATGTCGTGCCTGCCCTTCTACACGGGTGGCTCGGGCCGCACCTCTGGTACCGGCTACTGGGTCATCGGCAGCAACGGTGCGGCATACGCCTACGGCACCGCGCCGAACTACGGCAACGTGGCGAACCTGCACCTGCGCGGCCCGATCGTCAGCGCAGAGTCGACGCCCGACCATCACGGGTACTGGATGCTCGGCTACGACGGCGGTGTGTTCAGCTTCGGTAGTGCCCGCTTCAAGGGCTCGCTCGGAGGCGTGGCGCTGTGGGCGCCCGTGAACGACTTCGCGGCGATGCCCGACGGGCAGGGCTACTGGCTGGCCGCGTACGACGGTGGCGTGTTCACCTTCGGAAGCGCGCGCTTCTTCGGTTCGCTCGGGGGCCAGCACCTGAAGACGAAGGTGGTCGGCATCGAGAGCACCCGCAGCGCGCAGGGCTACTGGTTGCTCGAACAGAACGGAACCGTGCACACGTTCGGCGACGCGCACCTGTACGGCACGCCGCCTTCGACCCGTCCGATGATCGAGCTGAAGCGGACCGTCAGCGGCCGTGGCTACTACACGCTGCGTGATGACGGCACGGTGTACGCCTTCGGTGACGCGCACCTCTACGGCAACGCGGCCGGGTGCGGCATGGGCGCGGCGTCGCACATGCTCGTAACGCCGAGCGGCGCGGGCTACTGGATCCTCATGCAGAGCGGTGCGGTGCTGTCGTTCGGCGACGCCCGCCCGCTCGGGATGCCGTCGCTCACGACGTCGGGCATCTCCGGCTTCGCACTACAGAACTAGCAACCTCACCCGGACCTCGGGCTACCCTCGCTGTGAACCTATAGACGGGGGAGCTCGGGGAGCCGGGCTGAGAGGGTGGCCGATCCGCCACCGACCCCTCGAACCTGCACCGGGTAATGCCGGCGAAGGGAGTGAGTGGTGGCACGGATCGTGCACGCGGTGGTGTTGAGCGCGGCAGCTGCGCCGTGCCGGCCCCGGAACCTTCCGCCCGTCGACATCGTGATCGCGGCCGACGCCGGGCTGCACGTCGCACTGGCGCTCGATTGGCCGGTCGATGTGATCGTGGGCGACCTCGACTCGGTGCGCCCCGAAGCGCTCGCGCGGGCAACCGAACGCGGCGCGCGCATCGAGGCGCACCCACGCGACAAGGACGCCACGGATCTCGAGCTCGCGCTCGACGCGGCTCGTGCCGAGGGCGCCACGCACGTGACCGTGCTCGACGGTCGCGCCGGACGTCTCGACCACCTGCTCGCGACGATGTTGCTCCTCGCGCATCCCCGCTACGCGGGCCTCGACGTGCACGCCTACGTGGACGACGCGTTCGTCACGGTCGTGCCGGCGGCGGCGGCGCGTGAGCTTGCCGGCGAACCGGGCGACTTCGTGACGTTGCTGGCCGTCGGCGGGCCCGCGAGGGGCGTGCACACGAAGGGGTTGCGCTTCGCGCTCGATGGCGACGACCTCGACGCGGTCACCACGCGAGGAGTGAGCAACGAGCTGGTTGCTCCACACGCATCGGTGTCGATCGAGTCGGGCTCGTTGCTCGTGGTGCAACCGGGTCGGGAGATGGCGCGATGAACCTGCAGCGAGCGGTGGCGGTGCTCGTTGTTGCCGGTTCCGCCGCGGCCGCGTGCGGAAGCTCGGGCTCGTCGACCGCCACGACCGCCACGACCACCACGAAGGGCACCACGGTCACCCTGCTCACGCACGACGCGTTCGCGGTGTCGAAGCCGGTCCTCGCCGCGTTCACGGCCGAGACCGGGATCAAGGTGCGCGTGCTGAAGAGCGGCGATGCGGGCACGATGGTGAACCAGGCGATCCTCACGCGCGACCATCCGCAAGCCGACGCGCTGTTCGGCGTCGACAACACCTTCCTGACGCGCGCCGTCGATGCGGGCCTCTTCGAGCGCCGCAGCTATCAGGGTGCGTCGGAGCTGCTGCCCGAGGCGCAGCGCGCGTTCGCGGCGTACTCGCACGACGTGCTGCCCATCGACTTCGGCGACGTGTGCCTCAACTACGACATCGACTGGTTCGCGAGGCACCAGGTTGCGCCGCCGAGCACGCTCGCCGACCTCACGCGAGCGGCGTACAAGAACCTCACCGTCGTCGAGAACCCCGCGACTTCATCGCCCGGCTTCGCCTTCTTGCTGGCCACGATCGTGCGCTACGGCGAGAGCGGCTGGCAGCCCTACTGGCGTGCGCTGAAGTCAAACGGTGTGCTCGCGGTCGACAGCTGGGACACCGCCTACGACGGCGACTTCACCGCGGGCGGCGCCAAGGGCACGCGTCCGATCGTGGTGTCGTACGCGTCGAGTCCGCCGGCCGACATCGTGTTCGCCAACCCGCCGAAGACGAAGTCGTCGGTTGGTGTCGTGCTCGACGGCTGCTTCCGCCAGTACGAGTTCGCCGGGGTGCTCGCGCACGCAGCACACGCCGCCGCCGCGCAACAGCTGGTGGAGTTCATGCTCTCGGCGCGCTTCCAAGGCGACATGCCGTTGCAGATGTTCGTCTGGCCGGTCCGCCGCGACGTCGCGCTCCCGAAGGTGTTCCAGACATCGGCCGAGCTCGCCCCGCACCCGCTCAGCGTGCCGCCCGCCGACATCACCCACGGCCGCGACGGTTGGATCGCCGCGTGGACGTCGATCGTCGCCGGTTGAGGCGTCGCGTTCCCACACCACCTGATCTCGCTGGTGGCGCGCCGCTCTCACCCGGCCGCGGATCCGGTGCCGGCATCCTGCTCGGCGCGCTGCCGTTGGCCTACGTGGGATGGTTCCTCGTCTGGCCGCTCGTTGCCATCCTCGGCCGTGGGCTTGTGCCGCGCGGCCACGTGCAGCTCGGGCCGATGGTCGACGTGGTCGCGAACGCCGCGACGCGCCACGTGGTGGTGTTCACGATCGCGCAGGCCGCGCTCTCCACGGTCGTGACCCTCGCGGTCGGTCTGCCGGCCGCCTGGGCGCTGCATCGGTGGCAATGGCGCGGCGCGCGCGTCGCGCGCGCGCTGTCGCTCGTGCCGTTCGTGCTGCCCACGATCGTGATGGCCGCGGCGTGGGAGGCGCTGCTCGGGCCGGGCGGGCCGCTCGCGAGCTGGACCCTGGTGCCGTCGCTGACGGCGATCGTGTTGGCCCACGCCTGTTTCAACATCGCGGTCGTGGTTCGGGTGGTGGGTGCGTCGTGGAGCCGGCTCGACCCGCGCGCCGAAGACGCCGCCCGTGCGCTCGGCGCCTCGTCGTTCACGGTGCTGCGCACGGTCACGTTGCCGGCGCTCATCCGCCCACTGGTTGCGGCGGCCGCGATCGTGTACCTGTTCTGCTTCACGAGCTTCGGCGTCGTGCTCACCCTCGGCGGCATCAGCCGGAACACGATCGAGACCCAGATCTACCGGCTCACCACACAGCAGCTCGCCCTCGACCGAGCCGGCGCGCTCGTGGTCGTGCAGCTGCTCGCGGTGCTGCTCACCTTGGCCGTCGCGGGGCGGGCGGAGCGGCGCGGTGCGCGCTTCGCGATCCGATCGGCTGCGGCCCGGCGGCGCCCCGATGGCGCGGCAGACCGGGTGGCGATCGCAGTCGCGTTGGTGCCCGCGGCTGCGCTCGTGGCGGTGCCGTTCTGCACGCTCGTCGCCCGTTCTGTGTCGGCATCCTTCGCGGGCTACCGCACGCTGGGCGCAACGTCGGATGTGCTCGGCACGTCGCCACTCGACGCCCTGCGCCATTCGCTCGCGGTTGCCGCCGTTGCTACGGCCATCGCGCTCGCGGTGGGTGGCGCGGCGAGCTTCGCGCTCGCCGGGCCGCGGCGCCGCGTGCCGGTGCTCGACGCAGTCGTGCTCCTGCCCCTCGGTGTGTCGGCGGTGAGCGTGGGTTACGGCTTCCTCATCGCGCTCGACCGGCCCATCGACCTGCGCGCCTCGTGGTGGATCGTGCCGCTCGCGCACGCCACGGTGGCCATACCGTTCGTGGTGCGGCTCGTGGTTCCGGCGCTCCGCGGCATCGACCCGAAGACGCGTGAAGCGGCCGCCGTGCTCGGTGCGCCGCCCCGCACCGTGCGGCGCACCGTCGACCTACCCATTGCGCGGCGAGCGTTCGTGACCGCGGCCGGCTTCGCCGCGGCGATCTCACTCGGCGAGTTCGGGGCCACGGCATTCATCGCTCGGGCCGGCGCGCCGACCGCGCCGCTCGCCATCTACCAGCTCCTCGGACGGCCCGGCACGGCGAACGTGCAATCGGCCTACGCGCTCGCCGCCGTGCTGGCCGCGGCCGTCACCGTGATCATGCTCGCGGGCGAACGGCTCGAGGGAACGTTGTGACGCTCACACTGCGCGCCGTCGAAGTGGAGCTGGGCGGTCGGCCGGTCGTGTGCGGCGTGGATCTCGACATCGGTGCCGGGGAGACAGTGGCGGTGCTCGGGCCGAGCGGCGCGGGCAAGACCACGCTCCTGCGCGCGGTGGCAGGGCTCACACCGATCGCAGCCGGTGCGATGCAGCTCGACGGTCAGGATCTCGCAGCGGTCCCCACGCACCGCCGCAACTTCGGTCTCATGTTCCAGGACCACGCACTCTTCCCGCACCGCGACGTCGCCGGCAACGTGGCCTACGGCCTCGAACGCCAGGGTGTGGATCGTGCGGCGCGCCGCTCCCGTGTTGGCGAGCTGCTCGACGCCGTGGGTCTCGACGGCTACCAATCCCGACGGATCGACACGCTCTCCGGAGGCGAACAGCAGCGCGTGGCCCTGGCGCGGGCGCTCGCGCCGCGTCCGCGACTGATGCTGTTCGACGAACCGTTCGGCGCGCTCGATCGGCTCCGCCGCGAGCAGCTCGTCGCCGACGTGCGCGCGCTCCTCGCCCGCACCGGCGTCCCCGCGCTGGTCGTCACCCACGATCACGACGAAGCATTCGCGCTCGCGTCGAGCGTGGCCGTGCTGCGCGCCGGGCGCATCGTGCAGCAGTCGTCGCCCGCCGATCTGTGGCGCGCTCCTGCCGACGAGTGGACGGCGCGCTTCGTGGGCCACGGCGATGCAGTCGACGGGATCGTCGGCGGCGCATCGCTTCTCGATGGGCACCGCGATGTGGCTACGCCGTGGGGCGACGTTCCCGTACCGAGCGGCGCGGCGCCCGGCGCCGTGCGCGTGGTGCTGCGCAGCGACGCGCTCTCAATCGCGCGGCCCGACGCGCACGCGCGGCGCGACTCGATGCCCACGCTCGTCGGCACGATCCTGGATGCGACGTTCCGCGGCGGCCGCACCGTGGCGCGCGTGCGGCTCGGCAGTGGTCCACCGGTGGCCGTTGTCACCGATGACGCAGTCACGCCGGGCGAGACGGTGCAGCTGGGCTGCGACCCCGATGCGGTGTTGCTCTACCGGAGCGGCGCGCCTCAGCCCGCTTCGACGTCGCTCGACGCAGAACCCGTGGCCGGCGACGAGAACGCCCAGTAAGCCTCGACGCGCTTCGTGTAGTCATCGTTCGCGAGGCTGCCGGCCTGCCACTGCTTCGTGATCTCCGTCATCTCCGCTGTGAGCGGCTCGGCTTGCTTCGGCACGTCGCGCGACCAGCGACAGATGGGGCACACGAGCAGGCGCTGACCGAGACCCAACGGGATCACCGGGATGAAGAACAACGTGAACCAGCGGCGCGTGTGCAGATGGTGCAGCACCACGGAGTTGTGGCAGCGCGGGCACGTGGCCGCCACGGCTGCGCCGTGATCGCCGACCCGGTTGCGGAAGCCGAAGATGAAGAACACGGATCCAGGCTACCGCCGCCCCCGCTCCGTCGGACTGCGCTCCTCAGCAACGCGGGTTGATGTGATTGCGCCTGCGGCGCAGGTCTAGGCGATTGCGCCTGCGGCGCGGGCCGCGGCGACCGCGTCGGGGTCCAGGCCCCAGCGCATGAGCGCGTCGTCGGTATCGGCGCCCGCACGGTGGGCCGAGTGCTGCACCGCGGCCGGCGTCCGCGAGAAGCGGGGCGCCGGCGCCGGCTGATCGACGGCGTCGACGGTGACGAACGTGTGACGGGCCACATGATGGTCGTTCGCGAGCGCGTCACGCGGTGCGAGCACCGGCGCGAAGCACACCTCGTAGCCCTGCATGTGCTCGATCCATTCGGGGCGGGTCCGGGTGGCGATCACCGCGGCAACCCGGTCCTTGAGCGCCGGCCATTGCGCGCGGTCGAACTGCTGCGCCGGATCGAGATCAGTGAGGCCGAGTCGTTCGCAGAACGCGGCGTAGAACTGCGGCTCCATCGCGGCGACCGACACGTACTCACCGTCGGCGCACGCGTACACGCCGTAGAAGTGCGCGCCACCATCGAGCACGTTCGTGCCGCGCGGTCCCCAGCCGCCACCGGTCGCCGCGCCGATGAACGGCGCCATGAGCAGCGCGGTGCCGTCGATCATCGCCGCGTCGACCACCTGGCCGCGCCCGCTCGTGGCCCGCTCGACCAGCGCCGCGAGCACCCCCACCACGAGCAGCATCGAGCCACCGCCGAAGTCGCCGATGAGGTTGAGCGGTGGCACAGGTGGACCACCTGCGGCGCCGATCATGTCGAGCACGCCGGTGAGCGCGATGTAGTTGATGTCGTGGCCCACCTCGTTGGCCATCGGTCCGGTCTGGCCCCAGCCGGTCATGCGGCCGTACACGAGACGCGGGTTGCGATCGAGCGCCGCGTCGGGCCCGATCCCGAGCCGCTCGGCCACGCCGGGCCGGAAGCCTTCCACCATCACGTCGGCGTGTTCGGCGAGCTGGAGCACGATCGGTGCAGCGCCCGGTTGCTTCAAGTCGATGCCGGCGCTCAGCCGGCCGCGGTCGAGGATCGAGCGAGCGGTGTACGGGCCTTGCAGGCCACTGTTCGCGTCGACGTGCGTCTTGCGATCGAGGCGCAGCACCTCGGCGCCGAGATCGGAGAGGATCATGCCCGCGTGCTGCAACGGCCCGATGTTCGGGATCTCGAGCACACGGACGCCTGCGAGCGGTCCGGCCATGGTGCGGGAGCCTACGGGGCCTAGCGTGCGCGCCGCTTGGAGCACACGCGCGCCACGATCACATGGAACGTGCAAGGCCGGCCGGTCGACGGTGCGTCGTGGCGCGCGTTGGCGCAACGCGTCGATCGCGAGGACTACGGCGCGCTGCTCGCCGCCGATCATCCCGGGAGCACCGCGGCGCCGTTCGTGGCGCTCGCGGCCGCTGCCGCGGTCACCGAGCGCGTGCGGCTCGGCAGCTACGTGCTCAACCTCGGGGTGCGCGATGTGCTGCACACCGCCGTCGACGTGGCGACGCTCGACGTCGTCTCCGGCGGACGCGCCATCGCCGGAATCGGGGCCGGGCACACTCCCGCCGAATGGGCGATGCTCGGTCGCGAACGACCTGAGGCCCGGGCGCGCGTGGAAGCGTGCATCGATGCCGCCAGTGCGCTGCGGGCCTTGCTCGCCGGCGCCACCGTCGATGCGCCCGGCCTCCACGGTGCGCGCCTCGACGCGCCCCGCCCGGTGCAGGAGCCGGTGCCGATGCTGGTGGGCGGCAACAACTCGCGCTTGCTCGCGTGGGCGGCGGCCCACGCGGAGATCGTGGCCGTCTCCGGGCTCGGTCGCACCCGACCCGACGGTCACCGGCACGATGTGCTCTGGAGTGCAGCCGACATCGCCGCGCACTTCGACCTGGTGCGTGACGAGCTCGTCGCCGACGATCGCGACGTGCAGATCGATGTGCTCGTGCAACACGTCGAGATCACCGACGACGCACGTGGTGCTGCAGCACGCCTCGCCGAGACCATCGACGGGCTCGATGTCGACGCCGTGCTCGGCGCACCGTTCGTGCTGATCGGCACGGCGGCGCAGATCGCCGAGGAGGTCGAGCGCCATCGTGAGCGACTCGGCATCACGAGCTACACGGTGCGGGAGTCGGCGCTCGATGCGGTGGCCGAGATCCGTGGCGTGCTCGGCGCCTGAGAATCTTCTCGTCGGGGTGGTAACGGCGGCGGCTTCGATGGTTTCGAAGGGTGGTGATGCGAAAACGGCCCGACGACGAGTCGTTCGACCGGTTCGTGCGAGAGCACGAGCCGCGACTTCGGCGCGCGTTCACGGCCGCGTACGGACCGGAACGGGGGACTGAGGCAGTGGCCGAAGCGCTGGCGTACGCATGGGAGCGGTGGGATCGAGTGCGAGCGATGGAGAACCCCGCCGGCTTCCTCTACCGGGTGGGCCAGTCGCGCACCCGGCGCATGGCCCGGCGCCCGGTGCGGTTCCCGGCAACGGCGGCCGTCGAGCTGCCGTGGGTCGAGCCGGCCCTCCCGGGCGCACTCGAGTCCCTGACCGACTCGCAGCGAGTCGCGGTCGTGCTCGTGCACGGCTACGGCTGGCAGCTGCGAGAGGTCGCCGAGCTCACCGGCATCGCCGTCACCACCGTGCAGAACCACGTGGAACGCGCGCTCACGAAGCTGCGCGCCGCTTTGGAGGTCGATGATGCCCGAACCTGACGAGATCAACGAGCAGCTGCGCGCCTACGTGGAGCGCGCTGGTGTGCCGGTGGCCGCGAGCGAGGCGCGGGCGCGCGGCGAACGTCACATCGCCCGGCGCCGTCGCGCCGCCCTCGGCGCAGTCGCGGCTGTGGCGTTGCTGGCGGTCGGCGGAACGATCGCCATCGCGGGCCGTGACGGCGGCGGCAAGGGCGCTCCCGCGGCGACCACCGTGTCGACGCCGAAGGTGTCGGTGAACGACAGCACGACGTCAGTGGGCACGGTGCCCTGTTGCGACGTGCCGACCACCACGTCGACGGCGCTCCGTGAGACGACGGGCACGTGGGGATCGATCGTGACCACCGGCGACGGCGTCTGGGCGCTGCGCCGCCAGCCGTCGGCGGAGCTCGTGCACCTCGACCCGGCGACGGGCATCGTGCTCGAGAGGTCGGACGTGTCGCACGATCACGTCGCCTGGATCAACGCGTCGACCAGCGACGGCACGACGACGCTGGTCCTTGCCGGTAGTCGCCCGTCGCGGACCGCGCCCGGCACCGTCACGGCCTTCGACGGCATCACGCTCGGGATCAAGTCGCAGTTCCCCGTGGCGGACGGTCCCATCGCGATCGCAGGCTCGGGTGGCGCCGCGGTGTGGATCGCCGGCGACCACACGCTGACGCGTGCCGTGCTCGTGCACGGGTCGCTCGATGTGGGTCCGACGCACTCGATGGGCGGCGCTCCGATCGTCGACATCGCGGTCGACCCGGGCGGCCAACGGCTCTACGTGGAGCAGTTCGACTCGCAGCAACGCGTGTTGTTGAGCGTGCTGTCGGCCGTCGATGCGCACGTGATCGTGCCGGCCAAGGTCGTCGACGGTGGCCCCGGTCCGGGCCTGATCGCCGCGGGCGACAACGGTGTGTGGCTGGCGCAGCCGAGCGGCACGCAGGCGCACCTGCAGCGCTACCTGCCCTCGCTCCTGCAGGCCGGCCACTCGCTGAGCGGCGCGAACACCATGCAGGTGCGAGTGGACCATGGGCTGGTGCTCGTCACCCTGGCGGGCACCACGAACGAGATCACATGCGTCGACCCCGAGCTCGGCTCGGTGCGCGCCGCGATGTCGATGCCGAGCGGCGACGTGATCGAGTCGTACGCGAGCGACGGGCAGCGGCTCTACCTCGGCATCGTCGGTAAGGGGATCGAAGTGCGCCCGATCGACCCAGCGTGCCTCGGCTGACTGCTCCATCCCTCCAACCGGCGTTGCGGATACGTCACCCTGACGTATCCGCAACGCCGGTTGAGTGGGGTCAGTGGAGGTTGAAGACTCGCTGCGCGTTCTCGCGCAGGAACTTCGGCCACACGTGGTCGCGGAACGGCACGTCGGGCAGCTCGCTGAAGATCCGGTCGAGGTGCAGGCCGGCGGAGTAGTAGCCCGCGTAGATCATCTTGTCGGCGCCGCGCTTGTTGGCGAACTCGATGATGTCCTTCGGGTAGTGCTTCGGTGCGAACGCCGACGTGGAGTAGTAGAGGTTCGGCCACTTCAGCAGCATCTTGCACATGAGCGCCGTCCACGGCTCGCCGCCATGGCGCACCACGATGCGCAGCTCGGGGAAGAACCAGCAGATCTCGTCGAACGTGGCCACGTCGAGCGGCGCGAACGGGATGCGCGGCCCGGGTACGCCGCCGTACAAGAAGATCGGGATGTCGAGCTCCACGCACTTGGCGTAGATCGGGTACATCTTCTTGTCGTCGTTCGGCACCTGCGGGTTCAGGCCCGCGCCCCACGTGTGCGCGGCGATCGCCCCGTGCTCCTTCACGGCCTTGGTGAGCGCTCGCACCGCGTCCATGCCTTCGTTCGGATCCACGTTGAACATGCCGCGGAACCGGTCGGGTTGCTCCTTGCACGCCCGCCGCCCGGCGCCTTCCTGCAATCCCGGCACCATCATGCGGATGTTGTGGTTGTCCATCAGGCGCAGCACCTCGGCGACGGAGTCGTCGAGCTCGTCGTAGTGCGGAACGTCCTTGAACATGTACTGCGCGGGCATCTCCATCGACTGCGTCTCCGCGTCGTGGGAGATGGCCCGGATGTTGTCGTACTTCTTCGCCTGCTCTTCCCGCGGTGCGGGCATGGCGAGGAACGTGTCGATCACGCCGTCGGCGCGCGCGGCTTCGAATGCTTCGCGGCTCACGTCAGGAAGCCTGGTCGAGCTTGAACACGCGCGTGGCGTTGTCGCGCAGGAACTTCGGCCACACGTTGTCGCGGAACGGCACGCTCGGCATCTCACTGAAGATGCGCTCGAGCGACAGGCCCATCGGGAAGTACCCGGCGTACATCACCTTGTCGGCACCGCGTGTGTTCGCGAAGTTGATGATCGCTTCTGGGTAGTACTTCGGGGCGAAGGCCGACGTCGAGTAGTAGAGGTTCGGCCACTTCAACAGCAGCTTGGCGGCGAGGTCGGCCCACGGCTCGCAACCGTGGCGAGTGACGAACTTCAGCTCGGGGAAGTACCAGCACACCTCGTCGATGAGGCCCACGTACTGCGGCGCGAACGGAAGTCGCGGCCCCGGCACCCCTGCGCACACGCAGATGGGGATGTCGAGCTCCACGCACTTGGCGTAGATCGGGAAGAACTTCTTGTCGTTGATCGGCACCTGCGGGTAGAGGCCGGCCGGGAAGGCCGTGGCGGCCTTGATGCCGAGCTCGTCGTGCGCTCGCTGCAGATCGCGCACGGCGTCCATGCCTCGGTTCGGGTCGACTTCCAGCGATCCGAAGAAGCGATCGGGGTGGCGCTTCACGGCTTGGGTGCCGAGGTCGCCCGAAGCGCGGTTCGCGACGCCGACCATGCCCTTGGCGATCCCGAAGAGGTCCATCAGCTCCACGAGATGGTCGACCTTGTCGGCGTGCTCGTCGAAGTGCGGCGGCTGCTTGAACATGTACTGCGCCGGGAACTCGAAGTCTTCCTTCGATTCCTTGTCGCGCAGTCCCTGCATCATGAACTTGTAGTGCTCGCGGCGGTCGTCGATCGGGAAGCCGATCATGAGGTCGATCACGCCGATGTCGGTGGGCATCGCCATGCGGCCGACGGTAGCGGTCGATCTGACGCTCCGTCAGATCCACCCTCGACAGCGGCGACGAGCGGTCGTACAGTTCGGCGCGGACGGCATGACATCGGGGGCGACATGCGGCGGGCAGGACTGGTTGGGGCAGTAGCACTGGTCGTGGCGCTCGGCGTCGCGCCGAGTGGTGCGTACGGCGCTGGGCACGGCGCTCGAGGTGCTGCGCCGGCGGGCGTCGACTACAGCTACGCGTGCACCGTGACGGGTCTGCCCGGCCTCGTCTACACGGTGGTGATCAACGTGGCCGGCCATGTTCCGGCGACCGTCCACTCGGGGAGCACGTTCGTGGCCACCGGCATCATGTCGACCACCACGTACCCGCTCACCGTCACGGTGCTGCACGGTTCGCTCCCGGTGCGGGCGAGCGGTGCCACCGCGCTGACGCACACCGAGCTCGTCACGAAAGGCCCCGTGGTGATCAGTGGCGGGGTGCCGTTCACGTCGGGCCCGATCAAGGTCCGCTATCGAGTCACCGGCGCGCCGGGCTCGCGCGTGGTGCTGCGGCCCGGAACGGTCACGGCGGATCTCGTCACGTACGGCCATGCGACGTGCCTGCTCGCCGCCGGTCAGCCGGCGTTCGCACGCGCCACCATCGTCTGAGCATCTCAACGACGCGTCTCTTCTCGGGCGCACGACCTGACAAAGGCCGCCCGATGTCGCTACGGTCCGCGGCACATGACGACAGCGGCTGATTGGGGTCACGCCGCCGAGCTCGACGACGTGAACGGCGAAGTCGCGATCGTCGGGATCGGCGAGACCGACTACACCAAAGCGAGTGGTCGTACGGCCGCGCAGATCGGTGCCGAGGCCGCGGAGCGGGCCATCGCCGACGCGGGCCTCGAGCCGCGCGACGTCGACGGGCTCACTTTCTCCGGCGCCTTCGCCGACTTCGGCGTGGCCGAGTTCCACGCGCATTTCGGCACCGACCACGATATGTGGAGCTCGCCATGGGGCGGTGGCATGGCGTGGGCCGGAACCGCGCCGTACCTTGCCGCCGGCGCGATCGCCCGCGGCGAGGCCCGCCACGTGCTGAACGTGTTCCCCGTGGCGTGGGCCACGCAACGGTCGTCGATGACGGGCGGCCCTGGTGAGGTGCACGCGCAGCAGTCGTTGAAGCAGAACCTCGAAGTGCCGTTCGGCTTCTTCCCCCAGCCGGTGTACTTCGCGTCGATCATGCGACGCCACATGCTCGAGTTCGGCACCACGCGCGAGCAGTTCGGCGCCGTCGCCATCACGTTGCGCGAGCACGCGAATCGCACGCCGTCGGCGGTGTTCCGCGACAAGACGCTCTCGCTCGAGCAGTACCTCGGTGCGCCGATGCTCGCCGACCCGTTGTGCCTCTACGACTCGTGCCCGATCTCCGATGGGGGCGCGGCCTACGTGACGACGAGCCTCGAGCGGGCCCGTGATCTCGCGCGCGTCCCGGCGGTCGTGCGTGGCGTGGGGGAGGGGTACTCCGGGAGCGGCGGGCATTGGGCGCAACAGCGGGCGTTCACGAGCACGCCGCAAGTGTTCAGCACGCCCGGCGCGTTCGCGATGGCGGGGATCACCAACGACGACGTCGATGTGCTCACCTGCTACGACCCGTTCACCATCGTGTCGTTGATGCAGGTGGAAGACATGGGCTTCTGCGCGAAGGGCGAGTCGGGGCCGTTCGCGGAGTCGGGGGCGCTGCGCTTCGATTCGGGACGGCTTCCGTACAACACGCACGGTGGCCTCCTCTCGCACGCGTACGTGCTCGGGATCGCGCACGTGATCGAGTGCGTCAAACAGCTTCGGGGCGTTGCGGGCGCGCAGGTCCCCGAGTGCGAGGTGGCCGTGTACGGCGGCTACACGGGCCATATGGCGAGCACGCTCGTGCTCACGCGGAGCTGAACATGGCGATCACTCGCGACGACTTCCCGCTGCCCGACGTGCACGATCCCTTGACCGCACCCTTCTTCGCCGCCGCTGCGCGCGACGCGCTCGAGATCCCGCGTTGCACGGCGTGCGGCACCTACGTCTGGTACCCCGCGCCAACGTGTCCGGAATGCGGGTCGGGCGAGATCGAGTGGGTGGCGGTGAGCGGTCGGGCCACCCTGTTCACGTGGGTGATCGTGCAGCGTGCGTTCCTCCCCGCGTTCGAATCGATGGTTCCGTTCGTGACGGCATTGGTGGCCCTCGACGAAGATCCAGCCGTCCGGCTCTGCACGTACCTGGTCGACGTGGCCGATCCCGCCGTGCTCACCGCGAATGCGCCGGTGCACGTGGAGTTTCGCGACCTCACCTTCGCCACAGTGCCCGGCCGTTCGGTGCGCGTGCCCATGTTCGCGGTGGGTGCGGCATCGTGATCTACGACGATCTGCGGGTCATCGATCGCTCGCACACGCTCGCCGGCGCGTACTGCGCGAAGCTCCTCACCGACCTCGGTGCCGACACCGTGTGCGTGGAAGACGCCGCCGACATCGGCGCGCTCGATCCCGTGGCGCGTGCGCACCGCGACTACCTCCGCACGTCGCAACACAGCGTGAAGCCCGATGCCGCGGCGGCGCTCACGTCGCTCGCCGACGTCGTGATCACGGCGATGCCGCTCGACCGCGCCGATACGGACGGCGTGCGGGGCCCGCTCGTCTCGGTGTGCATCAGCGCGCTCGGCTTCGGTGGTCCCGACGATGCACTCAACTCGGTGGGTCTCACCGAGGAGCTGCTCCAGGCGCGCAGCGGTGCCCTCCTCGGCCACGGCCACATGACCGATGCTCCGCTCACGGTGGCAGGGCGCATCGGGGAGTACGTGGCCGGCGCGTTCGGCGCGCTGGGCGCGGCCACGGCGTGGCGGCGTGCATCACGCACCCGCCGTCCAGAACGACTCGACGTGTCGACGCTCGAGGCGATGCAGCTCACGATGCTCACGTTCCCGACGTTGTTCGCTCACTTCCCGGGCGGAGCGGCGCGGGCGCTCCGCTTCGTGATGATCCCGGGTAACGAGCCGTGTGGCGACGGTGACTACGTGGGCATCACCACGAACACGATCGCCCAGTGGAAGGGTCTGCTCCACGCCGCCGGGCGAGACGATCTCGCCGACGACAAGGACCTCTACACGATGCTCGGCCGGTTCCAGCGCGCCGACGACGTGCACACCGCACTGCACGGATGGTCGCTGGCCCATACCGCGGTCGAGGTGGAAGCGGCGTGCGAAGCGAATCGTGTACCGGTCGCGATCGTGGGCAACGGGCGAACGTTGCTCGACTTCCCACACCTGCGTGAGCGGGAAGTGTTCGTGCCGCAACCGGGCCGCGAGGAGCTGCTGCGCCCGCGTGCACCGTTCCGCCTGCACGGCGTGGCCGACCGAACGATGACACCTGCGCCGGAACCGGCGGCCGGCGCGCCGGCGTGGACGCCGCGCGAACGCGGCGTCGTCGACGACTCGATCGGCGATGTGGAGCTCCCACTCGCGGGCACACGAGTGCTCGACTTCACGGCGTTCTGGGCCGGTCCGGCGGCCACGGCATGGCTCGCCGCGATGGGCGCCGACGTGATCAAGGTCGAGTCGGTGCAGCGGCCCGACGGCATGCGTCTCGCCGGTTCCACGAAGCACGGCGAGCCCGACGCCCACGAGGCTTCGCCCGTGTTCCACGCCGCGAACCTCGACAAGCGCGGCATCACGATCGACTGCACTCGGCCCGAGGGTGTGCAGCTCGTGCGACGACTCGTGGCCACGTGCGATGTGGTGTGCGAGAACTTCACGCCTCGGGTGATGGAGGAGTGGGGACTCGACTACGAGGCGTTGCGCGGCGTGCGGCCCGACCTCATCATGTTGCGCCTCCCGGCGTTCGGGCTCACCGGACCGTGGCGCGACCGGCCCGGCTTCGCGCAGACCATGGAGCAGTTGTCGGGTATGGCGTGGTCGACCGGCTACGAGGGCGGCCCTCCGATCATCGCCGGAGGTGTCGTCGATCCGATGGTCGGTGCGCATGCCTCGCTCGCCGTCGTCGCGGCGATCGCCCACCGCGACGCGACCGGCGAGGGTCAGCTCGTCGAGATGCCGATGGTCGACGTGGCCGTGGCGATCACCGCCGATCAGGTGCTGCGCTACCAGCTCACCGGCGACGTCGGTGGCCGGCGCGGCGCGGGTGGTGTGTACCGCTGCGCCGGCGGCGACAACGAGTGGGTGGCCGTGGCGCGCGAACGCGACCCGATCGATGAGTCGCAGCGCGCGGCGTGGTGCGCAACCCGCACGAAGGAAGCCGCGGCGTCGGAGCTGATCGCCCAAGGGATCCCGGCCGTGCCTGCGACTCCCGGTTACGCCGCGCTCGATGATCCACAGATGCGCGCGCGCGGATTCTTCGAACGGTTGAAGCACTCGGTGGCAGGCGAGCAGCAGTTCCCCACGTGGCCGCTGCACAGCACGGCCGGTCCGCGCCGGTACGCACGACGGCCCGCCCCCACGTTGGGCGAGCACAACGATGAGGTGCTCGCCGAGATCGGCGTGCCGCCCGACGAGATCGCGAGACTGCGCGCCGACTACATCATTGGCGAAACCCCGCTCTGAACGGCCTGCCGAGCGGCTACGGGGCGAAGGCCCTGAGGTCGGGGTGGAGCGCGACGCCGAGCGCGGCGTCGACCACGGCGGCCGCGCTCCACGGGCCGTAGGTGAGACCCGACGCACCGTGACCCGAGGCGACGAACACGCCGGGTCGGTCGGAAACGGCACCGAGATAGGGCCAGCCGCGCCGCGCGACCGGCCGCAATCCCACGCGCCACTCGAGTACCCGAGCGCGCGCAAGCCCGGGAGCCACGGCGAGCGCATCGTTCAGCACTTCGGCCTGGCCCGCCGCGGTGATCTCGGCGGCGAAGCCCGCCGCGTCTTCTCGTGTCGCGCCGCACACCACCCGCCCGTCGAACGCGAGCAGGTAGTTGTGGGCGAGTGGCGACACCACGGGCCACCGTTCGCAGCTCGCGTCGTCGATCGCCAGGTGCAGGATCTGGCCGCGTTGCGGCACGATGTCGAGCTCGGGGAGCAGCGCGGGAGACCACGCGCCACCTGCCACCACGACCGCGCGAGCATCGGGCACGTCGGCGAGCGACGCGACGGTCGCGACCTCGATGTCGAGCCCGTTGTCGGTGGCCGCGGCGAGGAGCGCCCGTACGAGGCGGCGGCCGTCGACGCGGGCGCCACCGTCACTCACGAACGCGCCGGTCACCTCGCCGAGCGGTGGGAACAGCCGGCGCGCTTCCGCGGGTGAGATCTCGCGCAGCGACGCAGCGTCGGCGGGCGCCGCGGCCCGCTCCGGGTCTCGGAGCGCGCCAAGGTAGGGAGCAATCCAACCGGCCTGCTCGTCGTTGCGGGCCACGACGAGCTTGCCGCAGCGCGCGTAGCCCGTGTCGGAGAACCCGGCCGCCTCGAGCGCCGAGATCATCTCGGGATAGAAGACGCGTGCCGCGGCCGAGAGCATGTGCGTGGGCGTGCGATCGCGCAGGTCGGTCTCGGGCGACACGATGCCGGCGCCCGCATCGGTAGCGCGTCCGGGCGCGCGGGCGTCGATGAGCAACACGTCGGCACCCCGCCGGGTGGCGTGCCATGCCGCCGCGGCTCCGACGATGCCTCCGCCGATCACCACGAGGTCGCGTCCCACGGGATCGACTCTAAGCCGCCTCCTCTTCGACGCCTATCGTGAGCGACCGATGTCCGACGCGCGCGCCGCCCTCGACTCCGAGAGCGAAGCCGTCGCCGAAGCGTTCGAAGACGGGGATGTCGCGTTCGAACGGGGCACCGCCCGTGCCGCCCTACGCCACCGCAACTTCCGGATCTTCTGGGGTGGGCTGTTCGCATCGAACATCGGCACGTGGATGC
Source organism: Acidimicrobiia bacterium (assembly GCA_017882905.1). GTDB lineage: Bacteria > Actinomycetota > Acidimicrobiia > IMCC26256 > PALSA-610 > Chersky-683. The sequence goes on from JADGOO010000023.1 coordinate 29,918, forward strand.
AGAACATCATCGTCGCGGCCTACGTCCAGACGCTCACCCACGACGCCCGCTGGGTGGGTGTGGTCTCGTTCGCGCAGCTCGGACCGTTGCTGTTGCTCTCGAACCTGAGTGGCATGCTCGCCGACACCGTCGACCGCCGTAAGTACCTCATCACCATGCAATGCGCGCAGCTCGTCGGGTCGATCGTGCTGGCGGGCGTTGCGCTGGCCAAGCATCCGTCGCCGTGGACGATCTTTGCGTGCATGCTCGCGATCGGTGTCGCCAACGCGCTGGGCGGTCCGGGGATGAGTGCGATCGCACCGTCGTTGGTTCCCAAGGAAGATCTCTCGGGTGCGGTGTCGCTGTTCTCGTTCCAGATGAACATGTCGCGCGTGATCGGTCCGATCATCGGCCAGGTGCTGTTCACACAGAGCGGTCCGGCGCTCGTGTTCTTCGTGAACGCGCTCACGTACCTCTTCGCCGTCTACTCGCTGGTCGCAGCGAGCTACCCGCGGCGCGTGAACGCCAACGTGGCCGGTGGGGTGTGGAACCGGTTCGCTTCGGGGTTCCGGCTGGCCTGGCGAGATCCGCTGGTGCGCCGAGTGCTGTTCATCTTGTGGACGATGTCGTTCATCTCGCTGAACTTCATCTCGTTCATGGCCACGCACGCCCAGGTGAACCTCGGCATCGACCCCAAGTCGGATCCGTACGGCGTGCTCTACGGCCTGTTTGGCCTCGGGGCCGCCGCGGGCGCGATGAGCGTGGGGTCCGTGTTCGCCCGCCGCGACAAGGCCGCGCTGGTGCGACCCGGATTGTTCGCGTTCGCAGCGTCGCTCGCCGTGTTCGCGCTCCTGCGCGGTCCGGTCGCGGCGTACTTCGTGGTGATCCCGCTCGGCTACGCCTACTTCGTGGTGGTCACGTCGCTCTCGACCGTGTTGCAGCAGCACATCAGCGACGACGTGCGCGGCCGCGTGATGGCGCTTTGGATCATGGGCTTCGGCGGCTCGGTGGGCCTTGCCGGGCTCGTGCTCGGCCCGGTCGCACAATGGTCGGTGAGCAACCTGCTCCTGGTCGGTGCCGTGTGGGCCGTGGTGCTCGCTCTGTTCTCGGCGACGCGCCGCCTGCAATCGGAGGAAGCAATCGATGCTCATGCAGCTTGAAGACGCGAGCGCCGACGAACGGGCCGCGGCCTACCGCGGCATCCGCGCTCGTGTGCGCGTGATCGTGGAAGCGGCCGCGGCGGGCACACTCGACGCGCCGTGCGCGCCGACACCGGCATGGAGTGTGCACGACGTGCTCGCGCATCTCGTGGGCGTGCCGTCCGACATCCTCGCCGGGCGCCTCGACGGCGTGGCCTCCGACGCGTGGACGCAAGCACAAGTTGATGCCCGCCGTGACACCTCCGTCGGGGAGATGCTCGACGCGTGGGACGTCGATTCGGCGCTCGTCGAGCCGATGATGAGCGCGTTCCCGCCCGCCACGCTCGGCCAGATGATCTATGACGCGACCACGCACGAACACGATCTGCGCCACGGTCTGGGCGCGTGCGGTGCGCACGACACCGACGCGGTCGTGCAGTCGTTTGCGTGGCTCGTGCTCGTGGCGGGCGCCGGTCGGGACGCGGCGCTCGAGCTGCGAACAGAGGCCGGCGATGTGGTGGTGGGCAACGGCGATCCGGTGGCCACGATCGGCCTGAGTCGCTTCGAGTTCGTGCGGGCGGCGTCGGGGCGGCGCAGCGCCGAGCAGATCGCCGCCTACGACTGGCACGGGAGCGACCCGCGTCCGGAGCTGCTCCTCACCGCACCGCTCTTCTCGCTCGCCACGGCCGCGCTGCACGAGGCGCCGACCGCCTGACCGGGGCGCGTCCCGGCTCTGCGCGGTTCGCCGAACGCCTCGCGCCGGCCAGCGAGGAGCGGCTCGTACACTCGGCCGATGGCGCAAGTCGACGGTCGGGCCGCGCCCACGGCTCGAGCCCTCGACCTGCTGCATGCCGCGGTCGATTCACTGCCGGGCGGCGTCGTGCGCGACGGGCAGCTGCAGATGGCCACCGCCGTCTCGGAGGCGTTCACCGACCGGGAGCACCTCTTGGTGCAGGCGGGCACCGGCACCGGCAAGAGCCTCGCTTATCTCGTTCCGGCGATCGTCACCGGCGAACGCGTCGTGGTGGTCACCGCTACGCGCGCCCTCCAGGAACAGCTGGCGCGCAAGGACCTCCCGTTCCTCGCCGCCGCGCTCGCGCCGCAAGGAGTCACGTTCACGGCGGTGCAGCTGAAGGGACGCTCGAACTACCTGTGCCGTGCCCGCCAGGCCGAGCTCCTGGCCGACCGGGCGGCCACGCTCACGGGCATCCGCGCCGACGACGACGTGCTGAGCGCCGTCACCGAGTGGCTCGACGACACCGACACCGGCGACCGGGCCGAGATCCCGGTCACGGTCCCCGATCCGCTCTGGGACGTGCTGAGCATGGACTCGCGGGAGTGCCCGGGGCGTGTCCGCTGCAAGCACGGCGACACGTGCTTCGCCGAGGCGGCCCGCGACCGTGCGCACAGTGCGCAGATCGTCGTCGTCAACGCCGCCTTGTACGCGCAGCATCTGGCGTCGGCCGGCAACGTGCTGCCGCCGCACTCCTACGTGGTCATCGACGAAGGCCACACGCTCGAAGAGATCTGCTCCGACGCGTTCGGCGTTGACCTCGGTCCGGGGCGCTTCACGCGCGTGGCCGCCCAGGTGCGCTCGTTCCTGACGTCGGAGAGCGGCGACGATCCCGCGGGGCGGCTCGTCGAACGCTCGATGCGACTCGGAATGTTGCTCAACGAGTGCCGCAACGAGAGCCGCCTCGACCTCGATGCCACCGGTGTGCGCGGCGCACTCAGCGGCATCAACGAGGAGGTCGCGGCCCTGCGCGAAACGATCGCCAAGGTCGATGTTGCCGATTCCGACGACACGCAGCGAAAGCAACGCGTCGTGCGGCTCCTCGATTCGACGCGCGAAGACATCACCTACGTGCTCGGCGCGAAGGCGGATCGCGATGCCGTGTGGGTGGAGCGTCGCGAACCGCCGGTGTTGAGGGTGGCCCGCATCGATGTCGGCGTGCAGCTGCTCGAGCAGCTCTTCGCCAAGCGCACGGCCGTGCTCACCTCGGCCACCCTTGCGCTCGGCGACGACTTCAGCCACCTTGCCTGGCGCCTCGGCCTGCGCGACGAGCTCGCGGCCGCGTTCCTCGACCACGACCTCGACGACGAGCCGCCGGGGCCGGGCAGCGAGCGCGAACCCGACGATGGGGGAGCGATCACCGCAGATGCGGCCACGTTCGAACGCCCGCCGGCGCACCCGACCCACTACCGGTCGCTCGATGTGGGCAGTCCGTTCGACTACCGCAAGCAGGCGATCCTCTACGTCGCCGCGCACCTCCCCGAACCCCGCACACCGAAATACGAAGCCGCGTGGCTCGCCGAAGCCGTCGAGCTCGTGCGCGCCGCGGGCGGTCGCACCTTGGGGTTGTGTACCTCGCTCGCCGCCGCCCGCGCGCTGCGCGAAGCCCTCAGCGCCGCGCTTCCCGACGTGCACGTGCTCGCACCCGACGACCTGCCGCGTGCCCGGCTCATGGAGGAGTTCGCGGCCGACGAGACGTCGTGCCTGGTGGGCAGCCTCGGGTTGTGGCAAGGCATCGACGTCGCCGGACCGGCGGTCACGCTCGTGCTCATCGACAAGCTGCCGTTCCAACGCCCCGACGACCCACTCGCGCTCGCCCGTCGCGACCAGGCCGCGGCCAAAGGCCATGACCCGTTCGTCACCTACGACCTGCCGCGTGCGGCACGCCAGCTCGCGCAGGGCGTGGGGCGCCTGGTGCGCCGCGATGACGATCGGGGCATGGTCGCCGTGCTCGACCCGCGGCTCGTCACCAAGCGCTACGGCGCGTCGCTGTCGGCCTCGCTGCCGCCGATGTACCGCATGACCGACCCGGTCCGGGCGCGTGCGGCGCTCGCTCGCCTCGCGGCGCGCGACGCAACCGAAACGTAGAGTCGCCGCGTGGCTGGGTATGAGGCGTTGAGCTGGTGGCTCGAGTCGTGCGGCGACGACCTCACCCCGCGCGAGCCGCTCGACGGCGCGACCCGTGCCGACGTCGTCATCCTCGGCGCGGGCTTCAGCGGGCTGTGGACGGCGTACTCGCTGCTCGAGCGCGACCCGTCGCGCCGGGTGGTGATCATCGAATCGGAGATCGCCGGGTTCGGCGCGTCGGGCCGCAACGGCAGCTGGTGCACGAGCGGCTTCGGAGCTGGCCCTGATGTGCTCGCCCGCCGGTTCGGGCCCGACTCGGCGCGTGCAGTGCACGCGGCGATGGTCGACACCGTCGACGAGATCGGCCGGTTCTGCGCCGCCGAAGGTGTCGACGCGCACTACCAGCGCGACGGCGAGCTGCTCGTGGCCATCGGGCCGCACCAGCTCCCGGCGCTCGACGCGATCGAGCACACGTACGCCGAGTTGGGTCTCTCCGACTTCCATCGTCGCCTCGACCGCGACGAGACCCAGGCCGCGTTGCGCATCGAGGGTGTGCAAGGCGCGCTGCATCACGACGCGACCGCTTCGCTGCATCCGGGGCGGCTCGTGCGCGGGCTCGCCCGCGCCGTCGAACGCCGTGGGGCGGTCATCCACGAGCGCACGCGCGCCACCGGCTTCACCGCCGGCCGACCGGCCGTGCTGCACACCGAACGGGGTGACGTGACCGCCGACGCCGTGGTGCTCTGCGGCGAGGGGTACCTCGCACGACTTCCCGGTCTGCGCCGCGCCATCCTGCCCGTGTACTCGCTCATCGTGCTCACCGAGCCGTTGCCGGAGTCGCTGCTCACCGAGATCGGCTGGACGCATCGGATGGTGACGAACTCGCGGGCGATCACGGTCGACTATCTCGCGCGCACGGCCGACGGCCGCATCCTGTTCGGCGGTCGTGGCGCGCCGTACCACTACGGCTCCCGCATCGAGGGCAGCTTCGATCACGACGCCGCCACCCACGATCGCCTGCGCCGCGCACTCGTGGAATGGTTCCCGGCACTCGACGGTGTGAAGGTCACGCACGCCTGGGGTGGCTGTCTCGGCGTACCGCGCGACTTCATGCCTACCGCGTCGTTCGATCCGCGCACCGGCATTGCGACCGCTCGGGGCTACACCGGTGAAGGCGTGGCCGCCACGAACCTGCTCGGGCGCACCGTCGCCGACTTGATCACCGGCACCGACTCGCCGCTCCGCACGCTGCCGTTCGTGAACCACACGAGCCGGGCCTGGGAGCCGGAGCCGTTGCGCTGGTTGGCGGTGCGCGCCGCACAGCGCGGCGCGCAGCGCATCGATGCGCATGCGGTCCGCACCGGCCGGGCCCCCACCGGGCGCACGATCACCGAGCGACTCATCGGCCACTGACCATGGCCCAGGCGCAGCCGGTGATCGTGACTGTGACCATGTGGCGGGCCGGGCGGGAGCAGCGCGGTGCCGACCTCTTGGCCGCGGCCGGGCTTGCGCATTCCGAGCCCGCGTCGCCCACGCCCTCGACGAGTGATCGCCACACCAACGTGAGCCACACGCGGGGCTGTTCGCTGCTCGTCGCCGCGCCCGTGCGCGTGGGTGTGGACGTGGAGATCGTGCGGCGCCGGCCGCTCGTGGACCATCTCGCCCGCCGCACGATGCACGACACCGAGCTCGCCGAGTGGCGTCGCGCCGCCGACGCCGACCGCGCGTTCCTGCAGCACTGGACGCGCGTCGAGGCGTACTTGAAGGCGATCGGCGTGGGGGTGCGCGGCGGCCTGCTCACGCGGCCACCGGCCGGCTGGTCGGTGCTCGACCTCGACCTCGGCGTCGACCACGTTGGTGCGCTCGCAGTGGAAGCGCCCCGTCCGATCGCACTACGCGTGCACGACCTCGGCTGATCCGACCGGCAGCCGTCGGATCATTGGATCACGTCGCGGAACATCAAGCTGATGCGCGGGCCCGCGGCTCGACACTTCGGCACGGAGTGCTGCCATGTGCGCTGGCACGAGCCACCCATCACGAACACGTCGCCCCCTCGGGGCGTGAACGCCAACGACGCGCCGCCGCCGAGCGGCCGGAGCAGGAATCGTCGCGGCGCGCCGAGCGACACCACGGCGACCACAGGTTCGTCGATATGGCGCGCGATCCGGTCGCCATGCCAGGCGACGCTGTCTCGGCCGTCGCGGTAGAGCGCCGCAGTCACCACGTCGAACCGCCGGCCGTAGTGATCGGCGAGCGCCGCGGCCAGCTCGCTCACGCGCGGCGGCAGGCGACGATCGTCGGCGCCGTCGAACTCGGCGACGAGCCGCGGCTCGTCGAGCAGGTTGCCGTACATCGTGACGGTCCGGGCCCGCCACGGTGCCGCGTCGGCCAGCACCGCGAACAGCTCGTCGGGATCCGGCGCCCACGCATCGCCGCGGTCGAGCCACGCGCCGCGGCCCAGGTCGGCGCGCACGAAGCCCGTGCACGACACGGGGCCGGTGGCGGGGCCGCCCAGTGAGGCCTGCCAGCACGCCGTCCCCGCACGGAACGGCCGGGCGACCGGATGCGAACGCACGTTCGCCATGTGGTCACGATAGCGCCGACGGAGCATCGCGCCAAGGGGCCTACCCTGGAGCCGTGGTCGACGACCGTCACTCCGATGAGCTCGACGAGGCCGAAATCGACGAAGCGGACATCGACGACGGGGAGCGTCTGGCCCGACGGCCACCGCCGATCCGCCGCTTCTACGCAAGCGCAACGGGTTCGGCGCTCGCCGCGGCGATGAGCGGTCTCGGCAACGTGCTCGAACCCACGAAGCGGGAACAGCCCGCAGTGATCGTGGAGTACACCGAGCCCGGCGAGCCGTTCACCGAACCGATCGTCATGCGACTCGATCCCGACGATCCCCGCGATTCGATCGTCTTGGTGCGGCGCCACCTCCTCGCCCACGACGACGACCCGGCCTGACGCGCTGCATCAACTGGCGCGCCTCCGGACGCTGCATCAACAGGCGCGCCTCCGGACGCTGCATCAACAGGCGCGCCTCCGGACGCGACAGCGCCCCGCCGAAGCGGGGCGCTGCGAGTACGGAGCGAGTGCCGGCTAGCGGCGCTTCGCGGTCTTCTTCACGGCCTTCTTGGCGGGGGCCTTCTTGGCCGCAGCCTTCTTGACCGGTGCCTTCTTCGCGGCAGCCTTCTTGGCCGGAGCCGCCTTCTTGGCGGGGGCCTTCTTCGCGGCAACCTTCTTGGCCGGAGCCGCCTTCTTGGCGGGGGCCTTCTTCGCAACCTTGCCCGACATCACGGTGTCCTTGAACGCCTTGAGCGGGGTGATGCGCACCTTGCGGGTCGCACCCTTCTTGAGCATCTCGCCGGTCGCCGGGTTGCGCACCATGCGCGGACCGAGATCACGCCGGGCGAACTTTGCGAAGCCCGAGATGGTCACCACCTCACCGGTTGTCACGGTGTCGGTGATCACTCCCACGACAGTGTCGAGGATCTCGCGGCCTTCCCGCGGCTTCACTTCGAGGCGCTCGGCGAGGGCGGTCGCCAGTTGGCTTCGGTTCACAGTTCTTGCCTCCAAATAATGGTCGTCAGCGGCCGCATCCTTGCACGCGCGCGTGCCGCGCGCGCGGATTCGGCGTCGGTTTTCTTGACATTTTTCTGCGGCACCGGTGAACTCAGCCTGTAATCGCTGCGTAATCGTGCTGCAAGGAATGGTCGACAGGCCGGTCGCCGACCGTCCGGACACGAGCACAGGAGACACGATGCGCAGGTCGAGGACAACCGCAGCAGTGGCGGCGATCGGTGTGGCGCTGTTGTTGCTGGGCGCGTGCAGCAGCAGTAGCAGCAAAGCGGCGGGCGGATCGGCGCCGGTCAAGCTCAGCGGAACCGTCACCGACAAGGGGACGAAAGCGGCGAGTGGCGGCAGCATCGCCATCTCGGTCGACGACTTCTATTTCGAACCCACGTTCATCACCGCCAAGGGCGGGAGCACGTTGAAGATCACGTTGCACAACGAGGGCAAGCAGACGCACACGTTCACGAGCGCAGCGCTCGGCGTCGACAAGACCCTCGCGCCCGGCGCCACCACGGCGGTCACGGTCACGGTACCGGGCTCCGGTTCCGCACAGTTCCACTGCACCTTCCACGTCAGCCAAGGGATGCAGGGAGCGGTCGTCGCGACCTGAGCGGCCGTGCCGCGGGAACCGTACGTGGCGGCGTCCGGTTCCCGCGGCGAACTCGCCTCGTCGACCTGGTTGCTGGGAGCATTCCCGCATGCTCGACGACGTGCTCGATCTCGACGCAACGGCGCAAGCCGCGCTCGTGACCCGCAAGGAGGTCGCGCCCGCCGAGCTCCTCGACGCCACACTCGAGCGCATCGAGGCGCGCAACCCGGCCCTGAACGCGGTCATCCACCGCCTCGACGACAAGGCGCGCGCCGCGGTGCGCGACGGATTGCCGAGTGGTCCGTTCACCGGCGTCCCGATGCTGGTCAAAGACGGCGTATGCCACACGGCGGGCGACCCCTTCCACTGCGGGATGCGCGTGCTCAAGGATGTCGGCTGGACCGAGCGCGACGACGCGGCACTTGCCCGCCGGTTCCGTGCCGCGGGCTTCGTGATCTGCGGCAAGACGAACCTGCCCGAGCTCGCGACGATGGTCACCACCGAGCCGCTCGCCTACGGCGCGACCCACAATCCGTGGGACCTCACCCGCACGCCGGGCGGTTCGAGCGGCGGCTCCGGGGCAGCGGTGGCGGCGCGGCTCGTCGCGGTCGCGCACGGCAACGACATGGGCGGGTCGATCCGCATCCCGTCGTCGTGCAACGGGCTGGTCGGCCTCAAGCCCACTCGGGCGCGCACGTCGCTCGCGCCGAGCTTCGGCGAGTACTGGGCGATGACGACCCACGAGTTCGTGCTCGTGCGCTCGGTGCGCGACGCCGCCGGGATCCTCGACGCCGTCGCCGGCCCCGAACCCGGCGACCCCTACTTCGCGCCGCCGCCGCAGCGTCCGTGGCTCGCCGAGCTCGCCACGGAGACGCGCCGGCTGAAGATCGGGCTCCGCACCCGAGGTCGTGGCGAGCTGCCGCCGACCCACCCCGATTGTGTCGAGGCGGCCCAGCGCACCGCGACGTTCCTCGAGACGCTCGGCCACACGGTGGAGGAAGTGGAGCTCACCGCGCTCGACGACCCGGCGATCGGCAATGCGCAGGGCGTGATCTTCCCGGCCGCGATCGCACGCGACATCGCGCGCTGGAGCGCGAAGATCGGACGGCCGATCACTCTCGACGAGCTCGAGCCGCAGAACGCGGTGATGGCCGAGTTCGGCGCGGCGCTGAGCGCCGTCGACTACCAGGAGGCCGTCGAAGCCGCGCAGGCGTGGGCCCGGCGCGCCGCGGCCTTCTGGGCCGGTCCGAACGGTCCCGAGACGGGATACGACCTGCTCGTCACGCCCACGCTCGGCGAGCCGCCCTTCCCGCTCGGCGCGATGGCCCCGCTCGAGCTGGCGGGCGTCGACGCGATGGTGCGCGCCGCCGCCGTCACCCAGTTCGTCGCTCCGTTCAATCTCACGGGCCAGCCCGCGGTGTCGCTGCCGGTGCACATGAACGACGAAGGGCTGCCGATCGGCGTTCAGCTCGTCGGTGCCTACGCACGTGATGATCTGGTGCTGCGCGTCGCCGCGCAGCTCGAAGCGGTGTGCGACTGGAGTCAACGGCGCCCACCGCTCGCGTGACATGTGTGGCGTGGCGCCTGTCGATCGGGGGGTGACCAAGAGCGTCACTTAGTCTCCGACCCGGATCGACCGGAGGCTCCACGACCGGAGCGCTCCACGGGCGGCGATCCTTCGGTCGGTGCATCGTGCGCGTTCTCGGGATCTCTGCGGTCAAGGGCGGCGTCGGCAAGACGACCGCGGCCGTGAACCTCTCGTACCTTGCGGCGCGCGGCGGCGCACGCACGTTGCTCATCGATCTCGACCCGCAGGGCGCAGCCGCGTTCATCTTGCGGGTGAGCGACGCGCAGATCGACAGTCCGGCCGACGGCCGCGCCCGCGCCACGGAGATCCCGCGTCTCGACGTGCTGCCCGCGCCGCCGGCGTGGATGGTCGCCGGCGATGGGCTCGACGCGTCGCTTCCCGACCCGTTCTGGCTGCGCAACACCCTCGACGCCGTCGGCGACTGGTACGACGAGGTCATCCTCGACTGCCCGCCCGGCCTTTCGGAGCTCACCGACGGCATCATCATGTTCGCCGACACGCTGGCAGTGCCGCTCGTGCCGTCGCCGCTGTCGGTGCGCACGCTCGAAGCGCTCCACGTGCGCATCCGCGAGCTCGGTGGGCGCGCGCCGGCCGTGTACCCGTTCTTCTCGCTCGCCGACCGACGCCGCCGGCTGCATCGTGAGCTGATCGAGTCGGTGCAGCTCACCCGGCCCGAGACGCTCTCCGCGCCCGTGCCGTACTCGGCCGACGTGGAGCGCATGGGCGTGGCGCTCGCACCGGTGGTGCGCTTCGCCCCGAGCTGCGCCGCGAGCCAGGCCTACGAGTCGATCTGGGACGAGCTGCAGATGCGGCGCCGCGACGTGGCGCCCCGCCACGGCTCGCCGCGCCGCCCGGACCCGGTGACGTCGCCCCGGGTCGTCGAGCTGCCCCACGCCCGCAAGGCCGAGCGCCACCCGGTCGCCGGCTCGGGTTAGATGGCCAGTTCGGAGCGCCGGCCGGAGCTTGCTTGAGCAGATGGGTTGCTCAACGACCCTTCTGCTCACCAGAACCGACGACGGCGAGCTTCTCGGCTGGGCTGTCGAAAGCGCACGCGAACTTCCGGCGGAGCTCGCGGCAAGTGGGGGATGATGGATCGCATCGAGCCCCTCGATCTTGGCGTCGCCTTCGAGCAGCACTTCGACGCGATTCACCGCTTCATCGGCCGGCGCCTCGGCTCGGGCGCGGCGGACGACCTCGCGGCTCACGTGTTCGCGGAGGCGGTCGCGGGCGCAGCACGGTTCGATCCGCGACGCGGCGCCGTGCGGCCGTGGCTGTTCGGCATCGCCACGAACGTGATGCGCCGGCACCGTCGGCGCGAGGCGGCGATGTGGCGGGCGTACGCGCGCTCTGGCGCCGACCCGGCCTTCATCGACCCCGCGCCACGCGACGACGAGCGCGCGGTGGCACTCGCCCTGGCCACCTTGCGGCCGAGCGAGCGCGACGCGCTGCTGCTGTTCGCGTGGGCCGACCTCACCTACGAGGAGATCGCGGTCGCGCTCGCCGTGCCGGTCGGGACCGTTCGCTCGCGCCTCAACCGTGCCCGCACCCGGCTGCGCCGCGAGCTCGCCCCGCTCGTCGCGCTCGACATCGAAGGAGAGCCGGCATGAACGAGCTCGACATCCTCGCCCAGATCCGAGCGGACGCTCCCGCGCCGAGCCCCGAAGCGCGCGAGCTCGCCCGCGTCGCGGCCGGCGAGATGACGGCGCCCGCCCCGGTGGCGCAGCGGCACCTCGCCCGCCGCTTCGTGGCTGCGGCGGCCGCCCTCGCGATCGCAGTCGGCGGTGCCTATGTGTTCGAACGCCGCCGCATCGACGCCGTGAAGCCGCAGCACGTGGTCACGATCACGACGTCGGCTCCGGTTCCGGCGGGCGGGCCGGAGAACTTCCTGCTCGTGGGCAGCGATGAGCGGGTCGGCGACCCCACGGTGCTCGGGCAACGCTCCGACACGATCATCGTCGTGCGTCTCGATCCGAGCACCAAGCACGTGCTGTCGGTCTCGATCCCACGTGACCTCTTCGTCGACATCCCCGGATACGGCGTGAACAAGATCAACAGCGCCTACTCGGACAACCTGCCACTGCTCGTGAGCACGATCCAGCAGAGTCTGCACGTGCCGATCCAGCACGTGATGGAGGTGCGGTTCGCCGACTATGCCGCGCTCGTCGACGATGTCGGTGGCATCCGCGTCGACTTCCCGCGCCGCGAGCGCGACCGGTACTCGGGCCTCGATGAAGTTGCAGGCTGCCAGACCCTCGACGGCTCCGCGGCGCTGTCGCTCGTGCGGTCGCGCCATACTCAGTGGCAGGCGAGCGACGGGAGCTGGATCGACGATCCGGCCGCCGACTTCGGCCGCATGCGCCGCCAACAGCTCGCGCTGCGCCAGATGCTGGCCGCGGCCGAGCACAAGGCAGGTGTGGATCCGGCGCCCCTGCTCGCGCAGCTGTTCGCGCACGTGATCGTCGACGACGGCTTCCGGGCGAGCGACGCACTCGCACTGGTCGCTGCGTTCCGGGGCGATCGAGCGCTCGACCTGCTCACGTTGCCGACGTCGAACGAGATGCTCGGCTCGCAATCCGGTCTGCGGCTCGCGCCCGGCGCGCAGGCACTGCTCGACGCGCTCGCCGGCCGGTCGGCAGCGGCATCGTCGGCGCCCGCCCCCGGGCCCGCCACCGGCAACGTGCCGCCGATCACCGAGTCGGTCGTCGAGCAACCCTGCTGAGTAGGCGTGACGATCCGACCGTCACGGCCGGATCGTCACGCAGGTCGGTGGGCGGGGAGGTTTCGGGGGACTGAATCGAGTGTGACTGTGGAAGGTCGCGGCATTACACTGGATCCCTCACCGCCGGCCGGCCAATGATGTCCAGCCCGCGGGCCTGAGCCTGTACCTGCACAGACCCGTTTCGAGCCCGAGGACATCAGCACCGATGACCGAGCGCGACACCAACCGCCCGCGGTACCTGCGCGATCTCCCCACCGCGCACGGCCTCTACGACCCTCGCTTCGAGCACGACAGCTGCGGCGTCGGCTTCGTCGTCGACATGCACGGTCGTGCGAGCCGCGCCCTGGTTGAGATGGCGTTCCAGAGCCTCTGCAACCTCGACCACCGCGGTGCCGCGGGCGCCGAGGCCGACACGGGCGACGGCGCCGGCGTGCTCATCCAGATGCCCGACGCGTTCCTGCGCGCCAGCGTCGACTTCGACCTTCCGCCGGCGGGCAGCTACGTGAGCGGCATCGCGTTCGTCGCGCGCGACAGCGACGAGGAACGGGCCCTCGAGCTGAGCGGTGTCGAGAAGATCCTCGCCGACGAGGGCTTCACCGTGCTCGGCTGGCGCGACGTCCCCGTCGACGCGGCGGTACCGGGCGCCACTGCGCAACGGGCCATGCCGCACTTCCGCCAGCTGTTCGCGGCCAAGGACGAGCTCAGCGGCATCGAGCTCGAGCGGCACATCTGGTGCGCGCGCAAGCGCATCGAGCACGAGGTGGGCGTGTACTTCCCGTCGTTGTCGTGCCGCACGCTCGTGTACAAGGGCATGCTCACGAGTCGTCAGGTGCGCGAGTTCTACCTCGACCTGCAAGACGAGCGGTTGGAGAGCGCGATCGTGCTCCTGCACTCGCGCTTCTCCACGAACACCTTCCCGAGCTGGCCGCTCGCGCACCCGTATCGGGTCGTCGCGCACAACGGTGAGATCAACACCGTGCAGGGCAACCAGAACTGGATGCGTGCCCGCGAGGGTGTGATGCACACCTCGACGATCCCCGGTGATCTCGAGCGCGCGTACCCGGTGTGCACGCCGGGCGCGAGCGACACCGCACGCTTCGACGAGGCGCTCGAGATGCTGCATCTCGCGGGCCGCCCGCTGCATCACGCCATCTTGATGATGATCCCCGAGGCGTGGGAGAACCACGAGAGCATGGACCGGGAGCGCAAGGCGTTCTACCGGTACCACTCGTGCCTCATGGAGCCGTGGGACGGCCCGGCGAGCATCGCGTTCACCGACGGCACTGTGATCGGCGCGGTGCTCGACCGCAACGGTCTGCGCCCGAGCCGCTACTGGGTCACCGACGACGGCCTCGTGATCATGGCGAGCGAAGTGGGCGTGCTCGATGTGCCGCCCGAGAAGGTGGTCGAGAAGGGCCGGCTCGAGCCGGGCAAGGTCTTCCTCGTCGACACCACGCAGGGCCGCATGATCCCCGACGACGAGATCAAGTCGACGCTCGCGGCGGCGCTGCCCTACCAGCAGTGGCTCGACGACGGCCTCGTGCACCTCGACGACCTGCCCTCGCAATACGCGCTCGTGCCGGTGCACGGCACCGCCGTGCAGGAACAGCGCCTGTTCGGCTACACCCTCGAAGACCTCCGGCTCATCGTGGCCCCGATGGCCAAGAACGGTGTGGAGTCGCTCGGCTCCATGGGCACCGACACGCCGCTGCCCGTGCTGTCCGACCGGCCGCGCAAGCTCTACGACTACTTCAAACAGCTGTTCGCGCAGGTCACGAACCCGCCGCTCGACGCGAACTTCGAGGTGCTCGTCACATCGCTCGCGTCGACGATCGGTGCGGAGGGCAATCTGCTCGAACCCACCGCGCAGTCGTGTCGCCAGATCGTCGTGCCCTATCCGGTGATCGACAACGACGAGCTCGCCAAGCTGCGCTACATCGACAAGGACATGCCGGATCTCGGCTTCAAGCCGGTGACGATCCGCGCGTTGTTCGACGTGGCGCGCGGCGGCGACGGCCTGCGCGATTCCCTCGACGAGATGCGCCGCGAAGCGAGCGCCGCGATCGCCGACGGCGCCAACATCCTCATCCTGTCGGATCGCTACGGCACGGCCGACCTTGCGCCGATTCCCGCGCTGCTCGCCACCGCGGCCGTGCACCACCACCTCGTGCGTGAGAAGACACGCACGCGCGTCGGGCTCGTGATCGAGACCGGCGAGGCGCTCGAAGCCCATCACTTCTGCCTCCTGATCGGCTACGGCGCCGGCGCCATCAACCCGTACCTCGCCTTCGACACGATCCGCGACCTCGTCCGCCAGGGCGTTATCACGGGCGTCAACGAGCGCAAGGCCGTGAAGCAGTACGTGAAGGCCACGGGCAAGGCCGTCCTCAAGGTGATGTCGAAGATGGGGATCTCGACGGTCGCCTCCTACACCGGCGCGCAGATCTTCGAGGCGGTGGGGCTGCGCAAGGAGCTCGTCGACGAGTACTTCACGGGTACCGCTACCCGTATCGAAGGTGTGGGCCTCGACGTGATCGCCGCTGAGGTCGCGGCTCGCCATCGGTTCGCGTTCCCGGATCGGCCTGAGGAGCTCGCGCACCGTGAGCTGCAGGTGGGCGGCGAATACCAGTGGCGTCGCGAAGGCGAGTACCACCTGTTCAACCCCGACACGGTGTTCAAGCTGCAGCACAGCACGCGCGCCGGTCGCTACGACGTCTTCAAGCAGTACTCGCGGCTCGTCGACGACCAGGCCAAGCGGCTCGCGACGTTGCGCGGCCTGTTCGCGTTCAAAGACGGTGTGCGGCCTCCGGTGCCGATCGACGAGGTCGAGCCGGTGAGCGAGATCGTCAAGCGGTTCTCGACGGGCGCGATGAGCTACGGCTCGATCAGCAAGGAAGCGCACGAGACGCTCGCCATCGCCATGAACCGCCTCGGTGGCCGATCGAACACGGGTGAGGGCGGCGAGGACGCCGACCGGTTCCAGCCCGACGCGAACGGCGACCTGCGGCGCAGCGCGATCAAGCAGGTTGCGAGCGGCCGGTTCGGCGTGACCAGCGAGTACCTCGTGAACGCCGACGACCTGCAGATCAAGATGGCCCAGGGCGCCAAGCCGGGCGAGGGCGGCGAGCTGCCGGGCCACAAGGTGTACCCGTGGATCGCGAACACGCGGCACTCCACGCCCGGTGTGGGTCTCATCTCACCGCCGCCGCAC
>JADGOO010000160.1 GCA_017882905.1 Acidimicrobiia bacterium
ACCGCTCCGTTCATCGTCATCGACACACTCATGCGGTCGAGCGGGATGCCGTCGAAGAGGATCTTCATGTCTTCCACGGAGTCGATCGCGACGCCGGCCTTGCCCACGTCGCCGACGACTCGCGGGTGGTCGCTGTCGTAGCCGCGGTGCGTGGCGAGGTCGAAGGCCACCGACAGTCCCATCTGCCCCGCCGCGAGGTTCGCCCGGTAGAAGGCGTTCGACTCTTCGGCCGTCGAGAAGCCCGCGTACTGGCGGATCGTCCACGGACGGTTCGCGTACATCGTGGCGCGCGGGCCGCGCACGAACGGCTCGAAGCCCGGTAGCTGTCCCACCGTCTCGAGGCCCTCGAGGTCGTCGGCCGTGTAGAGCGGCTTGACCGCGAGCCCCTCGGGAGTGGCCCAGGTGAGCGTCGCCGGGTCATTGCCCCCGAGCTCCTTGGCCGCAATGGCACGCCAGTCGTCGATCGAGGCCATGGGCACAAGGGTACGAACCGCCTCGGCGAGCGCACCAACCGATGCCAGCCTGGTCTGCGCCTGTCCGCCTCGTTGCCACTCTTAGACAACTTGACATGATCTCACGCTGTATGGCATGGTTCCATTCATGCACGAACACCTCTGCGTGACCCGATGGTTCGACCCCGTGGTGGAGGCGGTGGGCCACGACGCACGGGGCTGGTACGTCGAGGCGTTCTGGCTTCCCGTGCTCGGCCCCACGGCAGTCGCGCTCGCCCGGCGGCTCGCCGACGGCCTCGACCGCCGCCCCGACGGCTTCACCGTCGAGTTCGTCGAGCTCTCCGCATCGCTCGGCCTCGGCGACAAGCCACCCTCGGCCACCGCCATGCTCACCCGCGCGCTGCGCCGCCTCGACAGCTTCAAGTTCGTGGCCCTCGACGACGCAGGCGGCGTACGGGCACGCACCCACCTGCCGCCCATCCACTCGAAGCACCTGCGGCGCCTACCCGACGTGGTGCGCTCGGCGCATCATGAATGGGCCGAGGCGCAGCTCAATCGCCCGATCGACGACCTCGCCCGCATGCGCGCACGACGACTCGCATTGTGCCTGCTCGAAGAGGGCGACGACACCGACTGCGCCGAGCGTGGGCTCGCGCGCATGGGCGTGCCCACCCGCCTGGCGCGCGACGCGGTCACGTGGGCGCGCGACCGTCACCTCCAAGCGGCGCGGGCCGTCACGGAGCTGACGTCGTCAGCCTGACCGACCCGACTCGACCGACCCGACACGATCTTCTCGCCGTGCCGTCTCCGGCTCCGCACCCGTCCCCGGCGCGGCGACTTGCCGGGCCGGGCGTGAACCCTCCACGCCCGGCCCGGCCTCACACTCATGGCGAGCAGCACCCGCCTAACGTCGCGCCACGATGACGGCGACCGAGTCACCGACGCCGTATCGGCACGACGCCGCGCTGCGGGCCCGCATCACTGCGAACCTCGCTGCCCACGAACGCCACGTGATCGAGGGGCCCGCGCGGCGCGCGGCAGTGGCACTCCTGCTCGCTCCGATCGACGGGGTCACCCACTACGCGTTCACGCAACGGGCCTGGACGTTGCGCCGCGGCGCGGGCCAATACGCGTTGCCCGGCGGTGGCGTCGATGCGGGCGAAGACGCCGTCGACGCGGCCCGGCGCGAGCTGCACGAAGAGATCGGAGTGCTCCTCGATCGCAGCGCCACGCTCGGCTGCCTCGACGACTTCTCGACGCGCACCGACCACGTGGTCACGCCGGTGGTGCTCTGGAGCGACGAGCCGGTGGCGCTCGCACCCGCACCCGACGAAGTGCACGAGGCCTGGCTGGTGCCGCTCGCGGAGCTCGATCATCCCGACGCGCCGCACGCGCAGGCGCACCCTTCGGGCGGCGCCACGATCCTGCGAATGCCGGTGCTCGGCGAGTGGATCAACCCGCCGACGGCCGCGTTCCTGCTCCAGCTGCGCGACGTTGCCGTGCACGGCCGCACGACGCGCGTGCACGCAGTCGGGCAGCCCGACTGGACGGCGCGCTGACCGTGGCGCGCGCACGCCACCGGTACCGTTCGCACCTGTGACGGAAGCCGACCTCGACCCGGGCGACGGACCGCTCGACACGATCGCACAATGGCTGGCCGACGCGCGCCACGTCGTGGTGCTCACCGGCGCCGGCATCTCCACCGAGTCGGGCATCCCCGACTTTCGGGGTCCCGACGGCGTATGGACGAAGAACCCGGCCGCCGAGAAGACCGCGAACCTCGAGCACTACATGGGTTCTCGCGAGGTGCGCGTGCAAGCGTGGCGCAACCGTGTCGAAGGCAAGTACTTCACCGCCGAGCCCAACGAGGGCCACCGCGCCCTCGTCGCCATCGAGCAGCGCCTCGGACCGGCGTTCGACACGCTCGTCACCCAGAACGTCGACGGGCTCCACCACGCCGCCGGTTCTGATCCGGCTCGGGTCATCGAGATCCACGGCAACGTCCGCGAGGTCAAGTGCCTGGGCTGCGACTGGCGCGCCGACATGCAGGTCGCGCTCGATCGCGTGCGCGCCGGCGAGGAAGACCCCGAATGCCCGGAGTGCGGCGACATCTTGAAGTCGGCCACGATCAGCTTCGGTGAGAACCTCGTAGCCGCCGACCTTGAGCGCGCGCAACAAGCCGCGTTGCGCGCCGATGTCTTCCTCGCGCTCGGCACATCGCTCGGCGTGTACCCGGCTGCGGCGCTGCCCGAGTTCGCCGCACGCCGCGGCGCGCGACTCGTGATCTTCAACGCGCAGGACACACCGTTCGACGACTACGCCGACGCAGTGAGCCACGCTCCGCTCGGCGAGATCCTCCCCGCGCTGGTTCAGCGGCTCCAGGAGCGCCAGTAGTCGGGATCGTCGATGGTGCCGGCCGCCGCGGCGAGCCGTAGGGGCTTGAACGTGTCGAGCATCACTGCGAGCTCCTCGGTGCGCGTGGCGTCGATGCTGCGTTCGTAGCTTCCGGGCTGTGGGCCGTGTACGAACCCGGCCGGGTGCACCGTGAGCGAACCGAGAGCGACGCCCGAACCGGCGCGCGACATGAAATCGCCGGCGCTGTAGAAGAGCACCTCGTCGCTGTCGACGTTGGCATGGTGGTACGGCACCTTCACGGCGTCGGGATGGAAGTCGTACGGGCGCGGCACGAAGCTGCACACGACGAAGCCGGGGCCTTCGAACGTCTGGTGCACCGGCGGCGGCTGGTGGAGCATCCCCACGATCGGCGCGAAGTCGTGGATCGAGAACGCGTACGGATAGACGCAACCGTCCCAGCCCACGACGTCGAACGGGTGGTGCGCATGCACGTGGCGCGACCAACCGCCGCGGTGGCGAACGAGCACGGGCACGTCGCGCGCGTCGCCTTCCATCGGCACGGTCGGCGCGCGCAGGTCACGTTCGTTGTACGGCGTGGCCTCCACGAACTGGCCGTCGCGATTGCGGTAGCGACTCGGCGGCTGGATGTGGCCTCGGGCCATCAACACGAGCGCTTCGAACGGCGCTGCCGGCGTTGCCTCGACCGTCCATTGGTGCGTGGTCGACGCGGGGATCACCACGTAGTCGCCCGCACTCAGCTCGAGCGCGCCGAACGTCGACTCGAGCACGGCGACGCCGGCCTGCACGTAGACGAGCTCGTCACCGACGGCGTCGCGGAACAGGGGACTCGACCGGTGCGCACGCACGTACGCCAGCACCACGTCGTCGTTGCCCGCGAGCGCGACTCTTCCGGCCACCGGGTCTCCATCGGCGGCGAGCAACCCGGTACGCAGATGCCGCGGGCGCAGGCCATCACCGGGCGCGGCGAACGACTCGTCGATCGGCGCGTCGACGGCCTCGATCGCCACGAGTGAGCTCGGCGAATGCAAGTGGTACACGAGGCTCGACGCACCGGAGAAGCCTTCCTCGCCCATCAGCTCTTCGTGCAAGCGGTGACCCTTGGTCTCGGCGAGTGTGTGCCGCCGGCGCGGCACCGCACCCACGCTTCGGTAGTGCACCATCAGCCCTCCTCCGCGGCCACGATCGTGCCTTCGACCGAGCCGAATCCGATCCGCACGCCGTCGGGTCGCGTGCACTCCGCGCTGATCACCACGCGGTCGCCGTCTTCGAGGAAGGCGCGTTCCGCTCCCCCGACGTGCAGCGGTGCAGTGCCGTTGTCGGTCAGCTCGATCAGGCTGCCACACGCGCCCCGCTCGGGCCCGGAGATGGTGCCCGACGCATACAGGTCGCCGGTGCGCACGCCTGCGCCGTTCACCGTGAGGTGCGCCAGCTGTGCTGCGAACGTGAACGAAAGGTGGCGCGCATCGACGCGTGCGAGTGTCGACAGCTCGCTGCCTGCCGCCGCGAGCGACAGCGTGAGCTCGACCGGGAGCGCGAAGTCGCGCTCGGCAACGAGATAGGGATCGCGCTCGACCTCCGGCGGAGGCGGCGCCACGAACGCGGGCGCGAGCGCTTCGAGCGGTATGAGCCAGGGCGAGACCGACGTGGCGAACGACTTGCCGAGGAACGGCCCGAGCGGCTGGTACTCGAACGCCTGGATGTCGCGGGCGCTCCAGTCGTTCACGATGAGCGCGCCGAACACGTGGTCGAGCGCAGCATCGGGCCGCAGCGGCGTCGCGGTCGGCGACGCCGCGCCGACGACGAAGCCGAGCTCCACCTCCACGTCGAGTCGCCGTGACGCGCGCAGCACCGGCCGGCCGTCGCGCTCCGGGTCGGCAACGAGGCCGCGCGGCCGGTGCACCGGCGTGCCCGAGACCACGACCGTTCCGGCCCGGCCGTGGTAGCCGACGGGCAGGTACGGCCAGTTGGGCAACAACGGTGGCGAGCCGGGCCGCAGGATCCGCCCGAGGTTCTCGGCGTGATGACGCGACGAGTAGAAGTCGGTGTAGTCGGCGACCTCGATCGGCAGCCGCGCGTCGACGTCGGCCCGCGGAGCAAGGCACGCGACCGCCGCGTCGCGCGTTGTCCCCTCGGCGCGCGTCAACAGCCACGACACTCGGCGCCGCACGGACCGCCACACACGCGGTCCGAGCGCGAGGAACGCGTTGAGGGCGCCGGCCGCGAACTCCTCGCCGCCCAGGTCGCAACCGTCGAGTAACCCGACGCGCTGCGCCACCGCGAGATCGAGCACATGATCGCCGATCGCAACCGCGCCGCGCGGCGCGGCGTTCGTCCGCCGCGGCGCGACCACTCCGAACGCCAACGACTGCACCGGGAAGTCGGAGCCGCTCGGAACATCGAGCCACGAGCGAAGCGTCGCGTCGTTCGGATCGTGCGCCCGATCGTCGTACTCCATCACAGGTTGCCGCGGCGGGCCTGCTCGCGTTCGATCGCCTCGAACAGCGCCTTGAAGTTGCCTTCGCCGAACCCAGCCGCGCCGCGTCGTTCGATGATCTCGAAGAACACGGTGGGCCGATCGCTGAGGGTCTCGGTGAAGATCTGCAACAGCACGCCGTCGGGCTCTCGGTCGACGAGCACGCCGAGACGTTGCAGCTCGTCCCACGGCAGATCCACATTGCCGACTCGCGCTCGTGCGCTCTTGTAGTAGTCGTCGGGCACGCTCATGAAGCGAACGCCACGCGCCCGCATCGCCTCGACCGCCGCGATCACGTCGTTCGTGCGCAACGCCAGGTGCTGCACACCCGCACCCACGTACGTGTCGAGGTACTCCTGGATCTGGCTGCGGCGCAGGCCGTCGGCGGGTTCGTTGAGCGGCATGACGATCTCGCTGCCGTCGGTGACCACCGTCGACATCAATGCCGAGTACTCGGTACGGATCTGGTCGTCGTCGAAGTGGCGCAGCTGCCCGAAGCCGAGCACGCGCTCGTAGAACTCGACCCAGCGCGTGAGCTCGCCGCGCGCCACGTTGCCGACCACGTGATCGATGCGCTCGAGCCCGACCGGCGGCCCGAGCGGCGCGGGCGGAAGATCGTCGGTGGTGTAGTGCGGCGCGAGCGTGGCGCCCGTCCAGCGGCCGCGGTTCACGAACGTGTGGCGCGTCTCGCCGTACGTGGCGATCTGTGCGAGCTCGAGCGCGCCGCGGTCGTCGTGTTCGATCCACGGTGCGCGCAGCGGGCGCGCCCCGCGCTCGACGGCAGCATGGAACGCGGCCGCGGCGTCGTCGACAACCCACGCGAGATCGTGCACGCCGTCGCCATGGCGCAGCACGTGCTCGGCGATCGGGTGGTCGCCTTGTTGCGCGGAGGTCACCACGAATCGGATGGTTCCTTGTTCCAGCACGTAGCTCGCCACACCGGGCGCGCCGGTCTCGGGGCCCGCGTACGCGGTCGCCGTGAAGCCGAAGCCGCTCATCAAGAAACCGGCGAAGGCGCGGGCGTTGCCCACCCAGAACTCGATGCAATCCCAGCCGTGCAGCTGTACGGGCTGTGCGGGTGCCGGCGCGGTGGTCATCAGCTCAGTTGTGCCCATGCGTCGAGCACTACAAGCGCCCGCGCTTGGCCTGGGTGCATCCTGGGGTAGGCAGACCATTGACGCCGCGAGCCGCACGGAGGTGGTGACCATGGCCCTCATGGCATCGGAGCAAGCGTCCGTGTTCCGCCAACGGGTCGACGAGATGGTCGGCCGACACCCGGTCGTGGTGGCCAACCCGTACACCCCATGGTTCGCGACGGGCGGGGCGACGCTCGACGACGTGCGCCACCTCACGGTGCAGTTCTCGGTGTTCAGCCACGAGTTCGTGGTCGCGCAGCTCCGCAAGGTGCTCAACGCGGCCGATCTCGCCACGTATCGCGCCGGCAAGGAGATCCTGCTCAACGAGCTCGGCGTGGTGTTCAAACCGCAGAAGGCGCATGACGACGACGAGCCCGCCGCACCGGACTCCGAGCTCGTCGCGACCGAAGGCACGGTCGAGGGCGGGCGCTTCCGGTTCCAGGCTGCGCACTTCGAGTGGCTGCTCCGGTTCGCCGCGCCGATCGGGCTCGGCTTCAACGACCTCGGCAAGCGCCGCCTCGCGACGGCGCCCACGCTCTTCTTCTGCGACGAGCTCATGCGCCTCTACGGCTCGGAAGACCCGGTGACGGCGGAGGGCGCGTCGTACGCCGTGGAGCACTGGGCGGCGGCGGGCTTCTGGAAGGAGCTCATCGGCGGCCTCGAGCAGGTGCGGGACCGGGAGCGGTTGGCGATCCCGCTGTCGTTTTGGACCTGGCACGACCGTGTCGAGGACCAGCACGCGGCCCACACGAGCGACGAGCTGAGCGCCGCGTACGCCATGGCCGACTTCGACGAAGACCGCTTCCTGGCGGGCGCGTCGAAGATGCTCGACGGGGTGCTCGCGTTCTGGGCCGGCCTGGCCAACGACCGCCACCCGTCTTGAGCGCGCACTGGTCCTCCTGGAGGACCCCATTCGGTCTCCGGGGAGGAAGAAAGCGCCTCGGGCGCGGCCTTGGGAATTTCCGACCGATCGGGTAGGATTTCACTCGTATGCCGAGCTACCGAGAGCTGCTCAACCAAGCCAAGTCGCAGATCACCGAGATCGACGCCACCGAAGCCGAGACGCGCCTCGGCCAGGCCACGTTCCTCGACGTGCGCGAGCTCGACGAGTACGAGCAGGGCATGATCCCGGGCTCGGTCTTCATCCCGCGCGGCCATCTCGAGAGCCAGGTCGAGAACAAGATCACCGACCGCGAGACCCCGGTGGTCGTGTACTGCGCGGGCGGGATGCGCAGCGCCTTCGCCGCCAAGACGCTCCAAGACCTCGGCTACCACGACGTCGTCTCGCTCGCCGGCGGCTTCGGCCGTTGGAAAGACCAGGGCCGGCCGTGGATCACGCCTGCGGTGCTCACGCCCGAGCAGCGCAATCGCTACCACCGCCACCTCCTGCTCCCCGAGATCGGCGATTCCGGCCAACAGAAGCTGCTCGCCTCGAAGGTGTTGCTGCTCGGCGCCGGCGGCCTCGGCTCGCCAGCTGCGCTCTACCTCGCGGCCGCTGGTGTGGGAACGCTCGGCATCGTCGACATGGACGTCGTCGACGCGTCGAACCTGCAGCGCCAGATCCTCCACAACATGGAGCGCGTCGGCGAACGCAAGGTCGACTCGGCGAAGAAGACGCTCACCGCGATCAATCCCGACGTGAACGTCGTCACCTACGACGTGCGCTTCGGTGCCGACAACATCCTCGACATCATCGAGGGTTACGACGTGGTGGTCGACGGCACCGACAACTTCCCCACGCGGTACCTGCTCAACGACGCGTCGTTGCTGAAGCACATCCCCGTGGTGCACGGCTCGATCTTCCGCTTCGAGGGTCAGGTCACGGTCTTCGATCCGTACAACGGCCCGTGCTACCGCTGCTTGCTGCCCGAGCCGCCGCCACCGGAGCTGGCGCCGAGCTGTGCCGAAGCGGGCGTGCTCGGCGTGCTGCCCGGCATCATCGGTTCGATCCAGGCGCTCGAGGCGATCAAGATCCTCCTCGACCTCGGCGACCCGCTGCGCGGCCGCCTGCTCGCCTACGACGCGCTGGAGCAGAGCTTCCGCACGTTCAAGGTGCGCCGTGACCCGAGCTGCCCGGCGTGTGGTGAAGGGGCCGAGATCGTGATCGCCGAGTACGACGACCAGTGCCTGCCGCACGCAGTGCTGAAGGACGGCTCCTTCGTGTCGCACTGACGTCGTGTCGCACTGAGACAACGCCGAATCCTGCATCCGCCCCGCACAGGTTCGCGCCACGGGTGCCGATCTTCTTGCCATGCGCCTGCGCTTGGTGGCCAGGATCGTGGGAGTTGGGCTGATGGTGGCCCCGCTCGCACTCGTCGGCGGAGCGGCATCGGCTCCACCGAGCGCCGCCGCCGGATCGGCCCCGGCGCCGGTCGTGGCGGAGCGCGGGGCGGCCACGGCGTGGCCCGACCTCACCGGCACCCTCGCGCAACCAGTGGTCGACATCGCTGCACACCCCAAGCAGCAGGGCTATTGGCTGGCCGCAGCAGACGGCGGCGTGTTCGGACACGGCGCGGCGCGCTTCTACGGCTCGGCCGGCAACCTGCACCTCAACGCGCCGGTGGTCGCGATCGCCGCCACGCCGAGCGGGAACGGCTACTGGCTGACCGCGTCGGACGGCGGCATCTTCACCTATGGCGACGCGCGCTTCTTCGGCTCGACCGGCGCGATCCACCTCTGGTCGCCGATCGTCGCGATGTCGGCCACGCCGAGCGGGCAGGGCTACTGGCTCGCGGCCGCCGACGGTGGTGTGTTCACGTTCGGCGACGCGCACTTCTTCGGTTCCGCGGCCCTGTTGCCAACTGGTGGAGTGGTCGACTTCGCACCGTCGCGCTCGGGTCAGGGCTACGCGATCCTCACGGCCGACGGGACCATCTACCGGTTCGGCGATGCGACCGCCGCGCCCGCGCACCCCACGTTCGGCCAGCCCGCGGCCGCGTTCACCGCGAGCCCGGACGGCAAGGGATACACGATCGTGAGTCGCGACGGTCACGTGTACACGACCGGAACGGCGAAGAGCTACGGCAGCTCCGTGATCGCGTCGATGACGGCCATCGGCATCGCGCGCACACCGAACGGCGACGGCTACTGGATACCGCAAGTTCCGGCCGGCCCGCCGCTGCCTCCGGGATCGGGTAGCGGCCAGCGCATCGTCTACTCGAACGCGCAGCAGCGCGTGTGGCTGGTGGAAGCCAACGGCGTCGTGTCGCACTCGTGGCTCGTCTCGGGGCGCACCGGAACACCGCCACTCGGTACGTACCACATCCTCTCCCGCAGCGCGATCACGTACGTCGGTTCGCTCAGCCTCAATCACATGCAGCGCTTCTACCTGACGGCGAACGGTGGGTGGATCGGCTTCCATGCGATCCCGCGCAATCCCGACGGCTCACCGATCGAAGCCGATTCGCAGCTCGGTACACCGATGTCGCACGGTTGCATCCGCATGACGGAAGCCGAAGCGTCGTTGCTCTGGGACTGGGCGGGTCTCGGTACGACCGTCGTCGCCGTGGCCTGACGGGCACGGCGCGACCGTTCGCGTCGGCGATCGTAGGATCGGCTCGTGATCGTGCGCGACGCCGGCGTGAGCGATCTCGACGCGATTCGCGGCTTGTACAACGCGCTCGTGCTCACCACCACGACGGCGTGGACCGAGACCGAACAGACGGCCGATGAGCGGGCCGCCTGGTTCGCGCGTCAGAGCCAGCAGGGGTATCCGGTGCTCGTGGCCGACGACGGCGGCGACGTGGTCGGGTTCGCGGCGTACGGCGATTTCCGCGGCGCGGGCAAGTGGCCGGGCTACCGCTACACGGTGGAGCACACGATCCACGTGCGGGAAGATCAGTGGGGTCGTGGTGTCGGGCGCAGGTTGCTCGCCGAGCTCACGACGCGCGCGCTCGCCAACGGTGTGCACGTGATGGTGGGCGCGATCGACAGTGCGAACACTGCGTCGATCGCGTTTCACGAACGGCTCGGATTCGTGGAGGTTGCCCGCATGCCCGAGGTCGGGCGCAAGTTCGGCACCTGGCTCGACCTCGTGTTGATGCAGCGCGTGCTCGACCCCGGCGCCGAGCGCTGACGGGCCGTCGCCGCGGCGACGCCGTCAAGGGTGCAACAGCCGCGCCCGAAGCTGGTCGACCACGTCCGCTCCCACACCCGCGTCGCGGAGGTACCCGTCGATCGAGCCGTGACGGTCGCGGAGCGCACCGAGGAACGCTTCCATCGCCGACGGCGGCGCGCCAAGCACCCAGGGCGGAAGCTCGGCCATCACCGACGCCCATTGAGCATCGTTCCGTTCCGCCCAGGCGATCGAGGGGCCGAGCGCCCGTTCGCTCAGGTGGTAGTCGGCGGCGATCGCGTGGTCGGGGACACCGAGGCTCGCCAAGACGAGCGCGGTCACGATGCCGGTGCGGTCCTTGCCCGCGAGGCAGTGCACCACTACGGGTTGGTCGGCCTCGGCGATCACCCGCAACGCGGCCGCGACCGCGTTGCAGCCGAACGTCGCCATCGTCACGTAGGTCTCGCCGGGAGGCGGCGCCTCGAGCGCGCGGTGCTGCGCTTCGAGATCGTGCGCCGGCTCCTCGAACGGAACGTGGTGAAAGGCGACGTCGTGGTGCCGTGCGAAGCGGCCGTCCCTCTCGAGCTCTTCGGCGGTGCGCAAGTCGATCACGGTCCGCACACCGAGGCGCGCGGTGCGCTCGAGGTCGACCGCGGTCAGGCGATGCAGCGAGCCCGAGCGGAACACTGCGCCCCAGCGGACCGTGCGCCCATCGATCGTCTCGTAGCCACCGATGTCGCGGAAGTTGAAGCACGCCTCGAACTCGACGTGCCGCCGGCCGTCGTCCACCACGACCGGCAAGCGTAACGATCGATCGCTACGGTGGCGCGATGCCGGCTGACAACGTGTTCGACGGCGCCAGGATCGCCACCGGATACGCAACCACGCGACCGTCGGTACATCCGCTCGTGGTCGATCTGGTCTCAGCCCGGTTGAGGATCGTCGCGCCCGTTCGCCGTGCACTCGACGTAGGTTGCGGGGCCGGACTCTCGACCCGAGCGCTGCTGCGAATCGCCGATCACTGCATCGGTATCGATCCGGCCCGGGAGATGGTTCGGCGCGCACCGGCTGTGTGCCGCGACGCCGAGTTCATCGTCGCAGCGCCGAGCAGCTTCCGATCGCTTCTCGATCGATCGAGCTCGTCACGGCGGTCGGCTCGCTCAACTACGGCGACCTCGACGTGTGTCTCGCCGAAGCCGCTCGGGTCATGACACGCGACGGCATGCTGGTTGTGTACGACCACGACTTCGGCCGCCGCAGTGCCGATTCCGACGAGATCGAGGCGTGGTACCGCGCGCACATCGCTCGCTGGCCACGACCGGCAACAGGACGCCGCGGGATCGATCCGACGATGCTCGCGCGCGGGTCGCTCGAGCTCGTCACGGCCGACACCTTCACGGTCGAGCTCACCCTCGACCTCGATGCCTATGTCGACTACGCAATGACCGAGACGAACGTCGCGTTCGCACTGAGGGCAGGCACGCCCGAAGCCGAGATCCGGTCGGCGTGCATCGCACGGCTCACACCAGCTTTCTCTGCGCCGCAACGCATCCAGTTCGACGGCTACTTCGCGTGCCTCGCACTCTCGGCTGACAGCGACGACGGCTGAGAACTGACAAGGTCAGTGCGCCCGAGCCTGCTCGCAGCGCGACGTCGTCAGCGCGGGCGGCGGAACGATTGCGTGAGCTCGGCGAGCGTGCGCACACCGAAGCCCGTTCCGCCGCGCACGAGATAGCCGTCGTCGCTGTTGGCGCGCGCCGGGCCGGCGATGTCGAGGTGCACCCACGGCGTGCGGCCGACGAACTCCTGCAAGAACAGCCCCGCGGTGAGCGCGCCACCGTGCGGACCGCCTGTGTTCTTGATGTCGGCGATCTCGCTGTCGATCATCTTGCGGTAGCCGTCGGGGAGCGGCAGGGCCCACACCTTCTCGCCGGCGCGGTCGGCAGCCGCCTTCACCTGCGCGTTCCACGCGTCGTTGTTGCCCATGAGCCCGGCGATGTCGGGTCCGAGCGCCACCATGCACGCGCCGGTGAGCGTGGCCAGATCCACGATGGCATCGGCCTCTTCGTCGTCGGCGAGGGCGAGCGCGTCGGCGAGGATCAGCCGGCCTTCCGCATCGGTGTTCATCACCTCGACGGTCCGGCCGTTGCGGTAGGTGATCACGTCGCCGAGCCGATAGGCGTTGCCGCTCGGCATGTTCTCGACGAGCGGCGTGTAGCCAACCACGCGATGGCGCACGCCGAGGGCCTGCAGCATCGACATCGCGGCAACGACGGCTGCCGCGCCCGACATGTCGGTCTTCATCTGCTCCATGCCGGTGCTCGTCTTGAGCGAGAGGCCACCGGAGTCGAAGACGACGCCCTTGCCCACGAGTGCGAGCGTGTGGCGCGCGCCGGCCGGTGCGTACTCCATGCGCAAGAAGCGCGGACCGCGCACGGATCCCTGGCCGACCGTGATCGTGCCCTGCAGCTTGCGGCGGGTGAGCTCGGCGCCCTGCCAGAGCTGGACCTTCACGCCCTTGCCGCGCAGGCGGCGTTCGGCCGCGGCGGCGAAGTCGGCCGGTGACTGCGCACCGGCCGGTTCGTTGATCATGTCGCGTGCCCAACACGTGGCGTCGGCGATCGTGATCGCCGCGTCGACGGCCGATTGCACGCGCGCGCCACCCGCGCCGAGCAGCGCGAGCGACGTCAGCTGCGAGCGCTTCGCTTCCGACTTGTACCGCAGGTACTGGTAGCCGCCGAGGGCCGCGCCCTCAGCCACAGCGGCAGCCGCGTCGGCCGCGTCAACCGAAGCGGGTGCCGCGCCGGCCAACGTGGTCGCGACCGTTCGTACCGATCGCGCCTTGCGAGCAAGCGCCGCGGCGGCGCGCCGCAACGTCTCGAGATCGACGTCGCCGGCAACACCGAGACCCACGAAGGCGACCGCCTTCGCGTTGACGCCTTCCGGTGCGCCGACCACGAGCACTTCGCCGGGCTTGGCCTCGAAACCGGCCGCTTCGGCGCCGTGCAACGCGCCGCTGACCACGTCGGCACCAGGACCGGGGCGGCGCCCCTTGAAGACCGGCACGGCGAGCAGATCAGCGCGGGCTCGTTCCGGCGCGACGGCGGAGAGGGTGCATTTGATCGTCATCGAGTCGGAGGCTACCGGCGCGCCCGAGGCAGTCGAACGCTCCCGCGCGCCCGCGCCGTACGGCGCCGGCTGCTCAGACGCGCCCGGTGCGCATCTTGCGCGAATCGCCTTCCTGCCAGCGGGCGAGCACCCACAGGAGGTCGGCGAGCCGGTTCAGGTACGGGACGACTTGGCTCTCTGCTTCGAGCCATTCGAGACGCACCGCTTCGACGGCGTCGCGCTCGGCGCGCCGTACGACGGTGCGAGCGAGATCGAGCGCGGCACCCACACGGTCCTCGCCGGGGAGCACGAACTCCGTGGGCGCGTCGAACCGGGCCGTGACGTCGTCGATGATCGGCTCGAGCGCTTCGACCATCGCCGCGGTCACGCGAGTGGCACCGTCGTTGAGCTTGTGGCGGTTGCCGGGTTCGGTGGCGAGCTCGGCGCCCACCACGAAGAGCTCGCGTTGCAGCCGGACGAGCAACGTGAAGAGCTGGCCGTCGGGTTCGGTCTCGGCGCGCGCCACGCCGATGGCGCTCACGGCTTCGTCGACCGTGCCGTACGCCGTGGGGCCGATCGACGACTTGGCCACCCGGCCGCCGTAGAACAAGCCGGTGGTGCCGTCGTCACCTGTGCGCGTGTACACCTTCACCGCGCGGCGAGCCTACCGACCGGCTCCTCTCGGCTCGCCGGCACTGCGGCGGTATCCGGACCGGCTGTCGCGCGCCCCGGTCGGTAGCCTGGGGCGGAATGTCCGACTTCCTCGCCGAAATCCGAGACCGGGTCCTGATCTTCGACGGTGCCTTCGGCACGTGGATGCAGGGCCACGACCTCACCGCCGACGACTTCGGAGGCCCCGCCCTCGAAGGCTGCAACGAGAACCTCGTGCTCACGCGCCCCGATCTCGTCGCGCAGATGCACAGCGAGTTCTTCGAAGCCGGCGTCGACGCGGTGGAGACGGCCACCTTCGGCGCGTTCCCCCTCGTGCTCAACGAGTACGGCATCGCCGACGCCACCTTCGAGATCAACGAGCGCGCGGCGCGCATCGCCAAGGAGGTCGCGCAGGGTTTCGCAGCCGACGGCCGGCCCCGCTTCGTGATCGGCTCGATGGGTCCCGGCACGCGCCTGCCGTCGCTCGGTCAGATCCCGTTCACGACCTTGCGCAGCGACTACGAAGCCCAGGTCGACGGTCTGCTCGCCGGCGGCGTCGACGTGCTGCTGATCGAGACCGTGTACGACCTGCTGCAGGCCAAAGCGGCCATCAACGGCGCGCGCCGCGCGATGCGCACCGCGGGTCGTGAGGTGCCCCTCATGGTGCAGGTCACCATGGAGACCACCGGTCGCATGCTCGTCGGCACGGAGATCGGCGCCGCGCTCACGGCCCTCGAAGCGATGCAGCCCGACGTGATCGGCGTGAACTGCGCCACCGGTCCCGAGGAGATGACCGAACACCTCCGTTACCTCGCCCAGCACGCACGCACGTTCCTGTCGTGCCTTCCCAACGCCGGACTGCCGAGCGTGGTCGACGGCCACACGCACTACGACCTCACTCCCGACAGCCTCGCCGACGCCCACGAGCGCTTCATCAACGAGTTCGGGCTCAACATCGTGGGTGGCTGCTGCGGCACCACACCCGCGCACCTGCGCGCGGTCGCCGAGCGCATCGGCACCCGCGCCCCGATCCCGCGCACACCCGATTTCGAGCCGGGCTGCAGCTCGATCTACTCGCACGTCCCGTTCCGTCAAGAGCTCGCGTACCTCGCGATCGGCGAACGCACCAACGCCAACGGTTCACGGGCGTTCCGCGACTCGATGCTCGCGGCCGACTGGGACACCTGTGTTCGTCTCGCTCGCGAGCAAGTGCGCGAGGGCGCGCACGTGCTCGACGTGTGCGTCGACTACGTGGGTCGCGACGGCACCGTCGACATGGAAGAGATCGCGAGCCGGTTCGCCACGCAGGCGAGCCTGCCGCTCGTGTTCGACTCGACCGAGCCGCAAGTGGTCGAAGCAGGCCTGCAGCATCACGGCGGCAAGGCGATCCTCAACTCGGCGAACCTCGAAGAGGGCGACGGCGAGGGCAAGCGGATGGATCGCGTGTTCAGCCTGGCCCGGGAGTACGGCGCCGCAGTCATCTGCCTCACGATCGACGAAGAGGGCCAGGCCCGCGACGCCGACTGGAAGGTGCGCGTGGCGCACCGCCTGCACGACATCGCCACGCAGCGCTACGGCCTCGATGCCACCGACCTGATCTTCGATCCGCTCACCTTCCCGTTGTCGACCGGCGACGAAGACCTGCGCCGCGACGCGATGGAGACCATCGAAGCGATCCGACGCATCAAGGCCGAGCTGCCCGGTGTCTCGACGGTGCTCGGTCTGTCGAACGTGAGCTTCGGCCTGAAGCCCGCAGCGCGCCACGTGCTCAACTCGGTGTTCCTCCATGAGTGCACCCAGGCCGGCCTCGATGCTGCGATCGTGCACGCGGCGCGCATCATGCCGTTGCACCGCATCCCCGAAGACCAGCGCGAAGTTGCGCTCGACCTCATCTACGACAGGAACCGAAGTCAGGGTCACGATCCTTTGCAGGCGTTCATGGCCTTGTTCGAAGGCGTCGAGGCCAACGCGGTGGAGCGCGAAGACCTCGGTTCACTGCCCACCGAGGAGCGCCTGAAGCGCCGCATCATCGACGGGAACCGCGACGGGCTCATCGCCGATCTCGACGAGCAGCTCGAGAGCATGCCGGCGCTCGCGATCGTGAACGACGTGCTCCTCGACGGCATGAAGGTCGTGGGCGACCTGTTCGGTCGCGGCGAGATGCAGCTGCCGTTCGTGCTGCAGAGCGCGGAGACGATGAAGGCCGCGGTGGGTCACCTCGAGCCGCACATGGAGAAGGCCGACGGTTCGGGCAAGGGAACTGTCGTGCTCGCCACGGTGAAGGGTGACGTCCACGACATCGGCAAGAACCTCGTCGACATCATCCTCACGAACAACGGCTACACGGTGCACAACCTCGGCATCAAGGTGCCGATCACGACGATGGTCGAGAAGGCCACCGAAGTGGGCGCCGACGCGATCGGCATGAGCGGCCTGCTCGTGAAGAGCACGATCATCATGCGCGAGAACCTCGAGGAGCTGAACGCGCGTGGCCTCGCCGACGGCACACCGGTGCTGCTGGGTGGCGCGGCACTCACCCGCACTTATGTGGAGGCCGACCTCCGCAAGGTGTACGACGGCCGCGTCTTCTACGGCAAGGACGCGTTCGAGGGCCTGCACACCATGGACACGTTGATGTCGATGAAGCGTGCGGGCGAATGGGACCCCGACTTCGGCCGCACCGTTGGCGCCGGTCGGATCAGCACCCGTGAGCGCACCGACGCCGAAGCCGCGAACGTCGAAGTGCCGGCCCGTAGCGACGTGGCCGCCGATGCGACCGTGTTCACACCGCCGTTCGTCGGTTCGCGCGTGGCGAAGGGCGTCCCGCTCGACGACATCGTGCACTACGTGAACGAGACGGCACTGTTCCGCAACCAGTGGCAGTTCCGGCCCGACAAGTCACTCGGCGAGAGCGACGACGACTTCCGTGTGCGCGTACGGGGGTTCTTGCGCGATCAGCTCGAACGGGCCAAGGAGGAACAGCTCCTCGTGCCTGCCGTCGCATGGGGCTACCACCCGGTGAACAGCCTCGGTGACGAGCTCGTGGTGTGGAAGGACGACGACCGCCGATCCGAGTGGCTGCGCTTCCGGTTCCCACGCCAGCACAAGGATCGGTTCCTGTGCGTCGCCGACTTCTTCCGCCCCGTCGACTCCGGCGAGGCCGACTACGCGGCCTTCCATGTGGTGACGATGGGCTCCAAGGTGAGCGAGCGCGAGCGCGAGCTGTTCGCCGCCGACCAGTACCAGGACTACCTGTTCCTCCACGGCCTCGGCGTCGAGATGGCCGAGGCCCTGGCCGAGCTCTGGCACCGGCGGATCCGCGAGGAATGGGGCTTCGCGGCCGAAGACGGCCCGACGGTGGCCGGCCTGTTCCGCCAGCAGTATCGGGGCAGCCGCTACTCGTGGGGGTACCCCGCCTGCCCCGACCTCGAGGAGCAGACGAAGGTCGCCGAGCTGCTCGACATCGAGCGCATCGGCGTGAACCTCACCGAGGAGTTCCACCTCGTGCCGGAGCAGAGCACGTCGGCGATCATCGTGTCGCACCCCGAGGCCAAGTACTTCGTTGTCTAGCGCCGCGTAGGGAAAGTCGCTAGACAGACACGGAATGTCGTCGACCCGGAACCGCCGCGTCGAGGTCGCGCTCGTCGTGGCGTTCGCGGTCGTTGTCGGGATGGTGATCTCGCGCCACGAGATGTGGCGTGACGAGCTGCAGGCATGGCTGATCGCCAAGGCCAGCTCCACCCCCCACGATCTGTTGCACAACACGCGCTACGAAGGCCACCCGTTCCTCTGGTACGCCCTGCTCTGGCCCTTCGCGCACATCGCCCACACCACGCGTCTCGAACAGCTCATCCAGTGGTTGCTCGCCGTGAGCGGCGCTGCCATCGTGGTGTTCCGTGCGCCGTTCTCCCGGCCGCAAAAGGCGCTCTATGTGGCCGGTTACTTCGTCGCGTTCGAGTACGGCGTGCTCTCGCGCAGCTACACCCTCGGCGTCGTGTTGGTGCTCGCCACTGCTGCCGTCGCCGCCGCGCGACAGCCCGACGGCGCGCGACGGTGGCCTGCTCTCGCGGTCCTGCTCATCGCAACGGCGTTCACGAGCGCGTTCGGCACCTTGCTGGCCGGTGCTCTGCTCGCCGGGCTGCTCGTCGACGATTGGGTGCGCGGGCGGCCGCGACGCGGTCTGGTTCTCGGCGCCGTGGGCGGTGCCCTCGTGGCCGCCGTGGCCTACGCGCAAGCCAGACCGGCGCCCGGCACGAGCAACCTCGCCGAGTGGCACACCGGACTCGACACGCATCGGGCCGCCGGTGCGCTCGCCGCGGTGAGCCGCGCCCTGCTCCCGATACCGAAGCTGCAGCACGCGTTCTGGAACACGAGCGTGACCGACGGCCACACGACCGTCGCCGCGGGCCTCAGCGTGGTCGCGTTCGTCGCGGTGCTGTGGGTGTTGCGGCGCGCTCCGGGCGCCGCAGTCGCGTGGTGCTCCGGCGTTGCCGCGATCGTGGTCTTCAGCTACTTGAAGCTCGACGAGTTCTCCACGATGCGCTACGTGGGCCACGTCTTCGTGCTCCTGATCGCCGTGCTGTGGCTGCGCGCCTCGATGACCACTGCCGAAGCCGCGCGCACTCCCGACCGCGGTGGCGAGCAGCGGCTGCTGGCGATCGGCTTCACCGCGCTGCTTGGCCTGCAGGCCGCGGTGGGTGTGTACGCACTGGCGCGCGACTTCCACGGCCGCTTCAGCGACGCCAAGGTGACGGCCGCATACCTCGACGCGCACTACGAGCCGAGCACCACCATCGTCGTCGACCCCGACTTCGCGGGTTCGGCGCTCGCGGCGTATCTCGACCGACCGCTCTTCTTCGAGCAGGGTCATCGCCGCGGCACGTTCGTGCTGTGGGATTCGGGCCGTCTGCAGCCCACGGGACCGTTGCCGCGCGTCGTGTCAGAGCCCACCGTGCTCGTCACGAACAAGGCGCGCACGGCGGCGAACCTGCGCTTCGTGGCGTCGTTCACCGACGGCATCGTGGTCGACGAGCACTACTGGATCTACGAGATCACGAGCTGACCGAGCGCGCGCGGCACTCGTTCACGACAGCAGCGCACGAGCCACCAGATCGGTGCCGAACGCGGTGAGGATCGCGAGGTACAGCAGACCGGTAGCCGACATCACCGCGGAGTAGTAGCGCTCCCGCAACGCCAAGCGCGTCACCCATACGAGCACGACGGTCGACACCGCGCAGGCGATCCACACCCAGCCGAGCAATCCGTTGTAGCCGTCGTCGATGTGGCCGTCGATCACCGAGACCATGCCGGTTGGCAGCAGAAGAACGGCGACCTCGACCGGCCAGAGCCACAAGCACATGTGCACCAGCTGCATCAGCGCATCGCGACGAAGTCCTGGTTGCACGAGATACCAGTGCCCGAGGAGCATGGCGTCGCTCACACAACCGAGGAACGCGGCGCCCACCACGAGCCGAGCCGCGGCGAGCGCGTAGCCGCCACCGGCCGACGACGCCGCCACCAGCAGGCCGACGGCACCGATGGCCGGTGCCACCACGTCGATCGCCGGCGCCACCCGAGCCAACCCGTCGGCGCGGCGCAGGACCGACACGGCGAGTGCGCCGAACGCGCCCAACGCGGTCGCCGCCGCGAACGCACCGGCGACGGAATGGCCGCCGTGCACCAACGCGACCGCGCCGCCGGCCGCGATCGCGCCGAACACGCTGCGCAGCAGCCAGCCGTAGCCGAGACCGACCTCGCGCCGTCGCGCGGTCACCCACAGAAAGCTCAGCCCTCCCGTGGCCCACTGCAGCAGGAATGTGCCGAGATCGAGCTTCATCCGACCACGGCGAGGTCGCGCGGCGCAGCATTGAGCCGCCGCGGCCCGGCCGTCGTCGCGACGACGATGTCTTCGAGCCTCATTCCGAAGCGCCCTGTGAGGTAGATGCCCGGCTCCACGCTGAAAGCATGCCCGGCCACGATCGCATCTTCATTACCGGCGACCATGTACGGGTCCTCGTGCGCTTCGGTGCCGATGCCGTGGCCGGTGCGGTGCACGAAGTGCTCACCATGGCCACCGGCGCCGATCACGTCACGAGCCGCCGCGTCGACCGCCGAGCATGGCGCACCGATCGTCGCAGCGCGCACGCCGGCCTCCTGGGCCGCCTCGAGCAGCTCGTACGCGTCGCGCACCTCAGCGGGTGGTGGGCCCACATGGAACATGCGCGTGATGTCGGAGCAGTAGCCATCCATCGTGCCGCCGAAGTCGCACAGCACCACGTCGCCCTGGGCGATGACGCGCTCGCCGGGCTCGTGGTGCGGGCTGGCGGCGTTCGCGGCCGCGGCAACGATCGCGAAGTTCGCGCGCTGGTGGCCGTGTTCGAGCATGCGGTCGACGAGCTCGCGGTGCACGTCGATCTCGCGCCGGCCGGCAAAGGGGCGCTCGCGCATCTCGGCCGCCACCGCGTCGACGGCCGACGCGGCAGCCTGCAGCGCCGCGATCTCGTCGGCATCCTTCACGACGCGCACCGGCGACGTGACCTCGTGGGCGCGCCGCCACTGCGCGTGCGGCAGCTCGGCTTGGAGCGCGAGCACGAAGCGCGCCCAGGTGTGATCACCGATCGCGACCACCGGGTTCGCGGATCCGCCGCCCAGCAGTCCGACCACCCGATCGACCGGATCGTCGGTCTCGGCCCAGGGAACCACCTCGAAGAGATCCTCGCCGCGATCCACTCGGGGCGCTTCGAGCTGGGGCACCACGAGGCGGGCATCGCCCCGCGCCGGCAGCACGAGCATCGTGAGCCGTTCGAGGGGCATCGCCTCGTAGCCCGTGAGGTACGGAAGGTCGGGCCCGACCGACAGGAGGAGCACGTCGATGCCGCGGCGCTCCATCTCGGCGCGCACACGGCCGACGCGCGGTGCGTGGTTCACCGCACTGCCTCAGGGAGGCGCGTCGCTCCCACCGCAACCGCCACCGCCGCGCCACCCGCCGCATCGCGGGCGTGGTAGCTCGACCGCACGAGCGGCCCTGACTCCACATGCGAGAACCCGAGCGACCGCGCGAGCTCGCCCACGGCCGCGAACTCCTCCGGCGTCCACCAGCGCGCCACCGGCAGATGATGTCCGGTCGGCCGCAGGTACTGGCCGATCGTCACGATGTCGACACCGACGGCGGCCAGGTCGCGCAGCGCGGCATGCACCTCGTCGTCGGTCTCGCCGAGGCCGAGGATCAAGCCCGACTTCGTGACGAGTCCGGCATCTTTCGCTCGCGCGAGCACCGCCAGCGAACGCGCGTACCCGGCCGACGGCCGCGCCGCGCGCTGGAGGCGCGCGACGGTCTCGAGGTTGTGGTTCAGCACATCCGGGCGAGCCGCGAAGATCGCGGCGAGCGAATCGGCTTCGCCCCGGCAGTCGGAGATGAGCAACTCGACGACCGTGCCCGGCGCGGCAGCGCGGATGGCGGCAACCGTGTCGGCGAACACCGACGCGCCGCCGTCGGCGAGGTCGTCGCGCGCCACGCACGTGATCACCACGTGCTCGAGGCCCATGCGGGCGACAGCAGCCGCCACTCGGCGCGGTTCGTCGTGGTCGACCGGCTCCGGCTTGCGGGTATCCACGAGGCAGAACCCGCACGCCCGCGTGCATCGCTCGCCGAGGATCATGAACGTGGCGGTGCGCTGCGACCAGCACTCGTAGATGTTCGGGCAGCCCGCCTCTTCGCACACGGTGTTCAAGTCGAGGTCACGCACCAGACGCTTCAGGTCGACGAACTCCGCACCCATCTTGGCCTTGACCCGCATCCACGACGGTCGCTCGCGCGACGGCGTCGGGTCGGTGTGCACGCCCGCTTCGTTCAGCCGCGCCACCAGGCGAACCGGCACCTCGCCGGCCGCCGCGGCCCGACTGAACGGCGCCAGATCGGCGTCGTCGTTCGGCACGCGCCACACCACGTCGCTGCGCTCCACGCTCGTGATCGAGAGCTGCGAGGCGAAGCGGGCGACGACCCGGTCGGCGACCTCGCGCATGGTCGGACACTTGTCGCCCAGCAGCGCGCGCAGCGAGGTCACGCCACGATCAGCGATCCCGCACGGGACGATGTGATCGAACATCGAGAGGTCGGTGTCGACGTTCAACGCGAAGCCGTGGCGAGTGCGACCCCGGGCCACCCGAACGCCGATCGCGGCGATCTTTTCCTCGCCGCGCGGCGTGTCGACCCACACGCCCGGATAGCCCGCGCTGCGCGCCGCGACAACGCCGAGGTCGCCGAGCGCGTCGATGAGCACTTGCTCGAGAGAGCGAACGTAGGCAACGACGTCGCGCTGACCCGCGCGCCACTCGGCCAGCGACACGATCGGATAGCCCACGAGCTGCCCGGGGCCGTGATAGGTGACGTCGCCACCACGATCGGCCAGCACGAGCTCGGCTCCCACCTCAGCGGGATCGGCGAAGCGGATGTGCTCGGCCGACGCGCGCGAGCCGAGCGTGTACACGTGCGGATGCTCGAGCAGCAAGAGGTAGTCGTCGTTGCTGCGCTCGTGGATGGCGCGCTGCAACACGGCAGCCTCGCGGTACGCAACCCGACCGAGCCAGCGCGCCCGCAAGACCCGGGTTGGGTCGTCGGTCACGCGAGCTCGGCCTCCCAGTCGTGCGTCTCGAGCACGTCCTTGAGGGCGCGCAGGAACGACGCCGCGTAGGCGCCGTCGAACGCGCGGTGGTCCCAGGCAAGGGCGAGCACGCCGACATGGTGCACTGCGATCGTGTCTTCGCCGTCAGGGCCTTCGATCACGACCGGCTTCTTGTGCACGCCGTCGGAGGCCAGGATCGCGATCTGCGGCTGGTTGATGATCGGCAGGGTCATCGCCGTGCCGAACGGGCCCATGTTGGTGATGGTGAACGTGCCACCGACCACCTCATCGGGCTTGAGCTGACGGCTCTTCGCGCGCGCCGCCAAGTCGCGGATCTCACGCGCGATCAGGCGCAGGCGCTTGCCGTCGACGTTGCGGACCACGGGCGCGACAAGTCCGAGGAAGTCGAGATCGACCGCGATGCCGAGGTGGATGTCGCGGTGCACGACGAGCGCGTCGCCGTCGACGCTCGCGTTCACGTTCGGGTACTCGTGCACCACGTCGGAGAACGCCCGGCAGATGAACGGGAGATAGGTGAGCGAGAAGCCCTCCTGCGACTTCCACGACGCGCCCGCGGCGCGGCGCACCCGCTCGATGCGCTCGAAGTCGACCTCCATCGAGGTGTACACGTGCGCGCTCGTCGCCTTCGACCGCACCACGTGCTCGGCGGTGCGACGACGGATGTTGTCGAAGGGCACGACCACGTCACCGGTACCCGGAGGCAGTGGCTGCGTGGCCGGTAGCCGTGCGGGCTGCGGTGCGGGCGCAGCAAGAGCGGGCGCGGACACTGTCGCGAGAGACGCGACAGGCGCACCGGCCCCGCGCGCCCGCACCGCAGCGAGCACGTCGTTGCGGGTGATGCGGCCACCGTCTCCGGTACCGGTGATCGACCCGGCGTCGAGACCGTACTCATTGAGCAGCCGGCGCACCAACGGCGACGCGACCACTCCGGCGCCCGCGCTCGGCGCGGCGGGCGCGGCGACAGCCGGCACGGTCGCGCCGTTGTCACTGGGCGCGGGTGCAGGAGCGGGTGCCTCAGCGACCGGCGCCGGCGTGCTCGGCGCGGGAGCGACGGGTGCGGGCGTGCTCGGCGCGGGAGCGACGGGTGCGGGCGGCGCCGGTGCGGGCGGGGCGGGCTCGGGTTGCGGGGCGGGCGCGGCCGCCTCCGGCTCGGCCGTTGGCGCCGCCGCTGCAGCAGCAGTCGTGGCGCCGGCCGTGGCGCCGCCGATGACCGCGAGACGCGTGCCCACCGGGACCGTCTCGCCTTCGGGTACGAGGATCTCGCTCACCACGCCGGGACCGGGCGCGGGCACCTCGGAATCGACCTTGTCGGTCGAGACTTCGAACAACGGCTCATCGGCCGCGACCTGCTCGCCGACCTGCTTGAACCAGCGCGTGATCGTGCCCTCGGTGACCGTCTCACCGAGCTGGGGCATCACGACGTCCATTCCGCCTCCTCTTCGCTTCTCGCCTAGCCGTGCAACGAACGGCCGGTGAGCGCCAGGGCCGATTCGCCGAACAGCTCCGAGAGCGTCGGATGCGCATGGATCAGCGCACCGAGATCCTCGCCGGTCGCTTCCCAGTTCACCGACAGATAGCCCTCGGCGATGAGCTCAGTGGCCCACGGGCCGCAGATGTGCACGCCGAGGATCACGCCCGTGGCCTTGTCGGCCACGATCTTCACGAGCCCGTCGCTCTCGCCGATGATCAGCGCGCGCCCGTTGCCGATGAAGCGGTGCACCGATGTGGTCACTTCGCAACCCTTGGCCTTGGCCTGTTCCTCGGTGAGGCCGCAGAACGCGACCTCCGGATGGCAGTAGATGCCCCACGGCACCTTGGCGTAATCGATGGGGGTGGGCTCTTCGCCCAACATGTCCTTGACGGCGACGATCGATTCCTCGAACGCCACATGCGCGAGCTGGGGCGTCGCCACGATGTCGCCCACGGCGTAGACGCCGGCGAGGTTCGTGCGCATGCGGCCGTCGACCGACACGAAGCCACGCTCGTCGAGGGCTACGCCCTGTTCGATGAGGTTGGCGCCCTCACTGCGGGGACGGCGCCCCACCGACACGACAACGCAGTCGACGGGCAGCTCGACTGGGCCCGACTTGTTCTCGTAGCGCACGGTGACGCCATCAGCGCTGCGCTCGGCGGCGACGACGGTGACCCCGACCTCGGCCTTGATCCCCCGCTTCTGGAACGCTCGCCCGACCACCTGGGCGACCTGCGAATCGACACCGGTGAGCAGCTGCGGCAGGGCTTCGAGCACCGTCACCTGGCTGCCCACATCGGCGAGGAACGACGCGAACTCACAGCCAATGGCACCGCCGCCGATCACCGCGACGCGGGCCGGCACATGGTCGAGCTGGAGCACATGGTCCGACGACAGGATCGTGGTGCCGTCGAACTCGAAGCCGGGCAACGGCAGGGCGCGGGGTAGCGAGCCCATGGCGAGCACGAGGTTGCGACCCTTGAGCTCAGAGCCGTCGGAGACCCCGACGAGGCGCGTGCGGCCGTCGAGGAGGCGCGCCGTGCCGGCGACGACCGTGACCTTGCGGCCCTTCAGGAGCGTCTCGAGGCCGGAGGTGAGCCGGTCGATGACCTTCTGCTTGCGCTGCTGGGTGACGCCGAGGTCGAGGGCGGGATCGCCGGCCGTCACGCCGAACTCGGCGGCGCCGCGCACGGTGCGCACCACGGTCGCCGTCTCGAGCAGCTCCTTGGCGGGGATGCAGCCCACGTGGAGGCAGGTGCCGCCCACTCGGGCCTGCTCGACCATGGCGATCCGCATGCCTGCCGATGCGCCGTAGAGGGCCGCGGCGTAGCCGCCCGGGCCGCCGCCCATCACGACCAGGTCGAATTCCTCAGCCGTCGGACTCACCTCTCTTCGCGTCGCCGATCGCTGGTGCCCGCACCTCGCGTCAGCGGACCTCGAAGACGAAGAGCGTTCCGGCGGCGAGGATGGCGAACGCACACAGCGCGCACAACACGAGCAGCGTACGGGTCTTCACAACGCGCCCGGTTTACCATGCGCCGATGCAATCGCGAGCCCGGCGCGTGGTGGACGCCGCCCGCACCAACGTTCCGGAGGGGACGTTCGCCGTCGGTGGCGGGCTCGTGCTCGCCGCGTTGGCGGCGTGGGGCTACCAGATCTTCGCCGAGAAGAAGCTCCCCGACGCGCCGTACAACGCCGTCAACGCGCTGTGGATCACCACCTTCGTCGTGACGCCGGGCTTCTTCCAGCCCCTCGAACAAGAAGTGGCCAGGGCTATCTCCGAACGGCGAGAGCGCGGCGTCGGAGGCGGACCGGTGCTCTGGAAGGCGGCGCGCCTCGGCGGCCTGCTCACCGCCGTGGTGGGGCTCGCGATCGTGGTGGTGGCGCTCACCACGGACTTCTTCTCGCACCAGCTGTTCAAAGGCGTGCACGATCAAGGCCTGCTCGTGATCGCGCTGCTGGCTGCGCTCGTCACCTACGCCACCGCGTACCTGGCCCGCGGCGCGCTCTCGGGCAACGGCCGGTTCCGCAACTACGGCCTCATGCACGGCACGGAAGGCACCGTGCGGCTCTTGGCGGTGATCGCCGTCGTCGCCTCGGGCCACGCATCGGCCGGCCTGTTCGGCCTTGCGCTCGTGCTGCCGCCGATCGCGGCCGTCATCGTGGCGCTGTTCCGCCAAAAGGGGCTCGCCGAGCCCGGCCCCGACGCTCCCTACTCGGAGCTGTCGAACGCGCTCGCCTGGCTGCTCGGCAGCTCGGTGCTCGCGCAGCTCCTGTCGTACGCGCCGGTCTTCGCCGCACAGCTCATCGTGAGCAACGGTGCCGGCCCGCAGAAGCTGCTCGCCGGCTTCATCACCGCGATGTTCATCGCGAGGGTGCCGCTGCTCATGTTCCAGGCCGTGCAAGCCGCGTTGTTGCCGAAGCTGTCGGCCCACTCGGCATCGGGGCGCCACGACGAGTTCCGCAGCGGCCTGATGCGCCTGCTCGTGATCGTGTCGGCCATCGCCGCGATCGGCGTGCTCGGCGCGCTCGCCATCGGCCGCACCGCCGGCAAGTTCGTGTTCCACTCGAAGTGGACGCTCGGCAACGGTGAG
The DNA here is from genome assembly GCA_017882905.1 of Acidimicrobiia bacterium. Lineage (GTDB taxonomy): Bacteria > Actinomycetota > Acidimicrobiia > IMCC26256 > PALSA-610 > Chersky-683. The sequence goes on from JADGOO010000160.1 coordinate 26,958, forward strand.
CTGGCGCTGCTCGCCGCCGGGGCCGGCGCGTACATCATCGCCTTCACCCTGGCCCAAGGCCTGATTGCCCTACGCGCCTACCCGAAGCTCACCGCAGGCTGGGCGTGCGGCGCGGTCGCCTTCCTGGGCGTGATGCTCGTGCCCGGCGACGTGTTCACCCGGGCCGAGGTGGCCTTCCTCGTGAGCAGCGCCGTGGCCGCCGGCATCATCATCGTGTTGCTGATGCGGGAGATGCGCACCAAGACTGCGACACTCGGCGAGCTGGTCACGGTTGTCGAGCGCGCGCCGCTCGAGTTCTGAAAGACGCCCGGTAGCCTGAGCGCTCCGCCGACGCGGGAGCCGCATGGAACTTCAGTCCGACCTCGCGATCGCGCGGCCGCCGATGAACGCCGGGCGTGCCTACCTCCGGCTCGCGCGGCCCAAGCAGTGGTCGAAGAACGTGCTGGTGTTCGCCGCGCCCGGCGCCGCGGGCGTGCTCGACCACGGCGATGCGCTCGCCAAGTCATTGGTCGCGTTCGTGGCGTTCTGCGCCGCGGCGGCGGGGACGTACGCCTGGAACGACTCGCTCGACGTGGAGGCCGACCGCAGGCACCCCGTGAAGTGCAATCGTCCGGTGGCGAGCGGCGCGATCAGCGTGCGCGCCGCCCAGATCTTCGGCAGCGTGTTGATCGCGGCTGCGATCGGCGTCTCGTTCGCGGCATCGTGGCGGCTCGCGCTCGTGGTCGCGGGCTATCTCGTCATCACGTTCACGTACAGCGGATGGTTGAAGCACGAACCGGTGCTCGACCTCGCGCTCGTTGCGGCCGGCTTCGTGCTGCGCGCGGTCGCGGGTGGCGCGGCGGTCGACGTGCCGATCTCCACGTGGTTCCTGATCGTTGCCGCGTCGGGCTCGCTGTTCATGGTCACCGGGAAGCGCAGCGCCGAGAAGGCCGAGCTCGGTTCTGCCGCCGCCGGTCATCGCCGAGCGCTGGCGGGCTACTCCGCGAGCTTCCTGCTCTACGTGCGCGCCGTGTCGTCGTCGGTCGCGATCCTCGCCTACTGCCTGTGGGCGTTCGAGAAGTCGCAGCACGCGGGCAACGCCGCCTGGTTCCAGCTCTCCATCATCCCCTTCGTGCTCGGCGTGCTTCGTTATGCGTTGCTGCTCGATCACGGCGGTGGTGGCGCACCCGAAGAGCTCGTGCTGAGCGATCGGTTCATCCTCGCGTTCGGCGCGCTCTGGGCTGTCGTGTTCGCGATCGCGGTCTACGTCTCGTGACGGCCGCCTTCGACGAGCGCGCCGAGCTGCTCCACGGTTGGGGGCGCACCGCACCCACGCACGCCACCGTGTGGCGACCGCGTACCAGCGACGACGTCCGCGCGCGCATGGGCGAGTTCGGTATGCGCGGCGTGGTCGCGCGCGGTCTCGGACGCAGCTACGGCGATGCTGCGCAGAACGCCGGCGGCCACGTGGTGCTCGGCACTGCCCTCGACCACGTGCTCGAGCTCGATCTCGACAAGGGAACGGTCACGTGCGAGGCGGGCACCAGCCTCGACGTGCTCATGCGCCTCCTGATCCCCCTCGGCTGGTTCCCCACGGTGATCCCCGGCACGCGCTACGTGACCGTGGGAGGAGGCATCGCCGCCGACATCCACGGCAAGTACCGCGAGGGTTCGTTCGCCGACTTCGTCGACCGCTGCACCCTCGTCACCCCCGACGGCGAGGTGCGCACGATCAGCGCCGAGACCGATCCGTCGCTGTTCTGGGCCACCGCGGGCGGTATGGGCCTCACCGGCATCGTCACCGACGCCACGCTTCGGCTGCACCACATCGAGACGGCGCGCATCACGGTCGACACCGAGCGCTGCGTCGACGTCGACGACTGCATGACACGGATGCTCGATGGCGACAGCGCGTACCGCTACAGCGTCGCGTGGATCGACTGCCTCGCGCGCGGCCGCCACCTCGGACGATCCATCCTCGAGCGCGGGAACCACACCACCGTCGCCGAGCTCCCCGCCGGAAGCGACGCACCGTTGCACTACGCCCCGAGTCGCAACATCCCTGCGCCGCCGTGGGCGCCCACGCAGCTCCTGAACCCATTGTCGGTCGCCGCGTTCAACGAGCTGTGGTTCCGCAAGGCGCCGCGCTGCGAGCGCGGAGCGATCCACACGATCGAAGGGTTCTTCCATCCCCTCGACGCGATCCTCGGCTGGAACCGCATGTACGGCGCGCGCGGTTTCGTGCAGTACCAGTTTGTCGTGCCGTACGGCGAAGAAGCCGTGCTGCGCGCCGTGCTCGAAAAGCTCGCGGCCGCGCGCACCGCTTCGTTCGTGGCGGTGCTCAAGCGCTTCGAATCGTCGAACGACGGCATGCTCTCCTTCCCGATGCCCGGCTGGACGCTCGCGGTCGACGTGTCGGCCGCGCGCCACGGGCTGGCCGAGATGCTCGACGAGCTCGATCGGATGGTCGTCGACGTCGGTGGCCGCGTGTACCTCGCCAAGGACTCGCGCGTCGCTCCCGACCTGTTCACCGCCATGTACCCGCGCCTCGACGAGTGGCGCGCCGTGCAGGCGTCGTTGGATCCGCACGGCCGCATGCAGTCGGATCTCGCCCGCCGCCTCGGCATCACCGACCGCGCGCCGCGCGCGGAACCCCGCAAGCGAACAAGGCGAAAGCATGCGTGACGCGTTGGGCGATGTGCAGTCAGTGCTCGTGCTCGGTGGGCGTTCCGAGCTGGCGTTGGCCACCGTGCAGGCACTCGTCGCGCGGCGCACGCGTCGTGTCGTGCTTGCCGTGCGAGACGTCGACGCCGCCGCGACCGACGTCGAGCAGCTGCGGGAGCGCGGCGCCACCGTGGACGCCGTGGAGTTCGACGCACTCGACACCCGCCGGCATGGCGCGTTCGTCAAGCGGGTCTGGGGCGAGCACGGCGATTTCGACCTCGTGTTGGTGGCGTTCGGCGTGCTCGGCGATCAAGAGCGTGCGCTGCACGACGCGGCCCACGCGCTCGAGGTCGTGCGCGCCAACTTCACCGGTGCCGTCTCGGTGCTGGTACCGATCGCAGCACGGATGCGAGAGCAGGGCCACGGCACGATCGCCGTGCTGTCGTCGATCGCTGCGCTCCGACCGCGCCGCGCGAACTTCGTGTACGGGTCATCGAAGGCTGGGCTCGACGCGTTCGCCAACGGGCTCGCCGACGAGCTCGCCGGCAGTGGCGTGCACGTGATGGTGGTCCGCCCCGGCTTCGTGCACACCCGCATGACCGAAGGCATGGACGCGGCGCCGTTCTCGACCACACCCGACGTGGTCGCGGCCCAGATCGTCGCGGGAATCGCCGCGCAGCGCACCGTGGTGTGGGCGCCGCCCATCCTGCGCTTCGTGGCGCCCGTGCTCCAGCTGTTGCCGCGCGCCGTGTGGCGGCGCATGCCCCGATGACCACCAACGGGACGGACCGCCCGGCGCTCGCGGTGTTCGACTTCGATGGCACGCTCACGCGCCGTGACTCGCTGGTCGGCTTCCTCGTGCACGTGAGCGGCACGCGCGCGGCACGCGCGTTCCTCGCCGAAGCCCGACCGTTGCTGCGCGCCGCACGCCACGACCACGCGCGCGACGCGGCGAAGGCAGCCGTGGTCGCTCGGGCCCTCGCCGGCCTCGATGTCGACGAGGTGCACGACGTGGCGCGCCACTACGCGCACCGGTTGGTCGAGAACGGGATGCGGGCCGACGTGCGCGCTCGCCTCGAGTGGCATCGCGCGCACGGCCACGCGCTGTGCATCGTGTCGGCGTCACTGGAGCCGTACCTGAGCGTGGCTGCCGAACGCCTCGGCGTGCAGCATCTCGCTTGCACGCGGCTCGAGGTCGGCGACGACCGACGACTCACCGGGGCGCTCGTCGGGAGCAACTGCCGGCGAGCCGAGAAGGTGACCCGCCTGCGCATGCTCCTCGATCCCGACGGCTTCGAGATGTGGGCATACGGTGATTCGCGCGGCGACACCGAGCTCCTCGCGATCGCCGACCATCCAGTCTGGGTGTGATCACATGACGTTCCCCAAAGGCTTCTACTGGGGCACGGGCGCGTCGTCGACTCAGGCCGAAGGGGCCGCGCCGGCCGCCGACTGGTCGGAGTGGGAACGCACCGGGCACGCGCCTCCGTCGGGCAACGGCAACGGGTTCGCCACGCAGTACGCCGAAGACTTCGAGCTCTATGCGGCGCACGGGCTCACGCACCACCGCCTGTCGATCGAATGGGCCCGCATCGAGCCCGCGCCCGGCAAGCGCGACGACGCCGCGATCGAGCACTACCGCGCGATGCTCGAAGCCGCCCGTGCGGCGGGTGTGGCGCCGTGGGTGTGCTTCCACCACTTCACGCTGCCGGGCTGGTTCGCCGACGAGGGCGCCTTCCGCGACGACAAGGCACGCGGCTACTACTGGCCGCGTCACGTCGCGTTCTGCGCGGAGACGTTCGGCGACCTCGTCGAAGGCTGGAAGCCGATCAACGAGCCCTACGCCTACGCCGTGCTGTCACACCGACTCGGCGTGCTCCCACCCGGCCGGCGCGACCCTGAGCAGTTCATCGAGACCTACCGCGGCATGCTGCTCGCACAACGAGACGCCTGGCGCGAGCTGCGCGGTGGCGGCCGGCCCGTCGCCACGATCCACAACTTGTCGCCTCTGTTCGCCGTCGACGACTCCGTGCCGGCCGAGGCCAAGACCCGCACGCTCGACGAGCTGATGTGGGGTGCGTGGATGCGGGCCGATCGCGACGGCATCCTCGAGCTGCCCGGCCGAGCCGCAGTCGAAGTGCCCGACCTGCGAGAGTGCTGCGACCTGATCGGCTTCTCCTACTACAACGCCTACGGCGTGGATCGCGACGGGACACTGAAGCCGTACCCGCGCGACGAGTGGGTCGGTCCGATGGGCAATGTCCCGTGGCCCGAGGGACTCGCGATCGTGCTGCACCGCCTCGCCGACGAGCTGCCCGGTCGTCCGCTGCTCGTGTGCGAGCTCGGGATGGGCACGGCACGCGGCAGCGACGACGAGCCGCGCCGCGACGACTACCTGCGCGAGTCGCTCGAGGTCGTGGAAGAGGCGATCGGCGACGGCGCCGACGTGCGCGGCGTGTTCTTCTGGACCGGCGTCGACAACTACGAGTGGACCTACGGCTACGACGTGCAGTTCGGTCTGTTCGACCGTGACCGCGAGCCGCGCCCGGCCGCCGAGACGATCCGCCAGCTCATCCGCGCGCAGACCCACCCCTGAGCGGGGGGTCAGCCTCGGCCGCGGTATTGGGCTCGGCCGCCGACCTCGTCCTTGTTCAGACGCTTCGTGAGGTGCATGCCCTCGAGCACGAACTCCATCGCCGAGGCGATCGCGGCCGGTGACTCCCCCACGCCGAGGTCGGCGAGGATCGGCGCGAGCGGCAGCGACGACAGCTGCTCCACGTACTGCGCGGTCGGGACGTCTTCGCCGGTCTGCACGGCATGACCGCTCTCGAACGCCGCCACCACCGCACCGAGGTGCTCCGGCTTCACGCGGGCCCGGAAGACCTCGAGCGTGGCCGCCTTCACGATGCGGTCGAGCACGTACTCCTCGCGACCGTCCTCGATCGTCTCGATCTCGATCTTTCCCGCGGTCGACGCGGTGATCGCGTCGAGGTCGCTCACACGCGGCGCAACATCGCGCTCACCGTTCACGAGCGCCCGGCGCGTCGCGTTGGCCACGAGCGTCTCGTAGTTGGTGATCGACAGACGGGCCGACACGCCGGAACGCTGGTTCACGTGCGGCGAGCGACGAGCCTGCTGGCTGATCTCGGCGATGATCTCCGTCATGAACTCGGGCACGTGGACGCTGACGCCCGGCGCCTCCATCGGCCGCACCTCTTGCATCACGATCGCGACTTCGGTGGCGGTCTCGAGCGGGTAGTGGGTGCGGATCTGGGCGCCGAAGCGGTCCTTCAGCGGCGTGATGATCCGGCCGCGGTTCGTGTAGTCCTCGGGGTTGGCCGACGCGAACAGCACCAGGTCGAGGGGCAGCTGGATCTTGTAGCCGCGGATCTGCACGTCGCGCTCCTCGAGCACGTTGAGCAGACCCACCTGGATGCGCTCCGCGAGATCGGGGAGCTCGTTGATCGCGAACAGACCGCGGTTCGTGCGC
>JADGOO010000161.1 GCA_017882905.1 Acidimicrobiia bacterium
ATATGGAACTGAGGCAGCTCGAGTACTTCGTGGCCGTGGCCGAGGAAGCGAGCTTCACGCGCGCGGCCGAGCGCGTGAACATCAGCCAGTCCGGGGTGAGCGCGCAGATCCGCCAGCTCGAACGTGATCTCGGCGCCACCCTGATCGACCGATCGGGACGAGTCGCCACGCTCACCACAGCCGGCGAAGCCGCGCTCGTGCACGCGCGGGCCGCGCTCGCGGCCGTCGACGCCGCTCGCGACGCCGTCGACGACGTGAACGGCCTGCTCCGGGGTCGGCTCGTGATCGGGATGGTCACGGCGTGCACCGTCGTGGCGCTGTTCGATGCCCTTGCCGCGTTCCACGCCGCGCACCCTGGTGTGGAGCTCGCGCTCTACGAAGAGACCTCCGACCGGCTGATCGACGCAGTACGCCGCGGCAGCACCGACATGGCGCTGATCGGCGCGGCGGGCGCGCCGCCCGAGGACCTCGACGCGTTCACGATCGTGCAGGAACGATTGGTCGTCGCCGTTCCCGTCGGGCACCCACTCACCAAGCGTCGCCGACCGTCGCTCCGCGACGTCGTCGCGCACCCGGTCGTGTGCCTTCCCAGCGGCACTGGCATCCGCACCGTCTTCGATCGCGCGTGCGCGGCCGAAGGCGTCGACGCCGACATCGCGCTCGAAGCCAGCGCGCCGCGTGCCGTGATGGACCTCGCCGTCCGTGGGCTCGGCATTGCTGTGCTCAGCGAGACGACCGCGGCGTTGAACAACGACGACAGGCTGCGCGTGCTCGAGATCGCCGATGTCGACGCGCTCGCGGTGCTCGCGCTCGTGTGGAGTGCAACGCAGAGCCCGGCACTGCACACGCTGCTGCTCCACAGCCACGCGGCGTTCGCGCCGTCGTGATCAGGAGTTGGCCGCCTCGAACTGCGCGAGCGTTCGGGCCACGTCGTACGGCGCTTCCTCGTAGGGGGTGCCGCGCCATTCGCTGCGCGGCGTCGTGAAGAAGTCTCCGCCGTAGATGTGAATCGCGCCGGCGAACTCCGTGGTCGGGTTGTGCACCGAGTGGATCACGTCGTCGCCCAGGAGACAGATGTCGCCGGGATGCAACGAGCGTCCACCCGAGTCGATCAACGTGCGGCCGTCGCGGCGGTAGAACGCGTTCTCCTCCCCGCCGGAGTAGATCCCGATCGTCGCCCACATCCGGTGGTCGTGAGGGCCGAGCGTCATCCCCGGACCCCACACGACCTTGAGCACGGTGAGCTCGTCGGAGACGTGCAGGCGCGTGAGGCCGGCCCGCTCCGGCGGGAGTGCGGCCGCGACCGCGGTGGTATCGGCCAAGGCCCGGTTCAGCACGTCACGGATCGCCAGCCTCGGCTCGCTCTCGCGGCGGGCTCCCAGGCAGTCGCCGACGAACTCGTCCACGTCGAACACGGATCCAGCGTAGGCCCGTCGCCCGGCCGTCTTCCTGGTGCTTTCTTCCTCCCCGACGACCGAATGCGGTCCTGCGGGAGGACCAGTGCACGTGCTCGCGGGCTGAGGTTCGTGGTACCACCTTGGGCATGGCCATCGGCGGTTGGACCGCATCCGGGTTCGAGAACGTCCGCGTCGCCTTCGAGGCGAACCTCGCTACCGGACGCGATGTGGGCGCGGCGTTCGCCGCGTACCGCGACGGCGAGAAGGTCGTCGACCTCTGGGGCGGCATCGCCGACCAGGACACCGGACGTACCTGGGACGAGGACGCGCTCGCGCTCGTGTACTCCACCACCAAAGGTGCCACGGCTGTCTGCGCGAACCAGCTCGTGCAAGCCGGTCGTCTCGATCTGCGCGCGCCGGTCGCCGACTACTGGCCCGAGTTCGCGCAGGCCGGCAAGGAGCCGCTGCCCGTCGAGTACCTGCTCACGCATCAAGCCGGACTCGCGTGGGTCGACGAGAAGCTGTCGCTCGACGATGTGCTCGCGTGGGAGCCGATCATCCACGCCCTCGAGCGCCAAGCACCGGCGTGGGAGCCCGGCACGAAGCACGGATATCACGCCGTCACCTACGGCAACCTCGTCGGCGAGCTCGTCCGCCGCATCACCAGCCGGAGCTTGGGCACCTACTTCCGCGACGAAGTCGCCAAGCCGCTCGGGCTCGACTTTCACATCGGGCTCCCCGAGGAGCACGAGCCGCGCGTGGCGATGCTGATCGGCAACATCGGATCGACCGAAGGTGGTGCCGCCCCCGACGGCGTCACCGCGCAGCTCGACGACGACGCACGCGCATCGCTCAACGCGCTGATGGGCCCCGACTCGATGCTCGGCAAGGCGCTGACCCTCAACGGAGCGTTCACGCGCATCGGCGATGTGGAGCCGCCCGCCGGCAACGTGTTCAACACCCGCAAGGTGCACGCGGCGGAGATCCCCGCGGCGAACGGGATCTGCGACGCGCGCTCGCTCGCCCGCATGTACGCCGCGTGCATCGGCGAGGTCGACGGCGTCCGGCTGCTCACGGAGGCGCAGATGCGCGACGCATCCACGCAGCGAACGTCAGGACCCAACATCGTGCTGCTCGACCTCGACCTGCAGTTCGGGCTCGGCTTCTTCGTGCCGTCGTCGCTGCTGAGCGTCGGAGGTCCGCACTCGTTCGGCCATGCCGGCGCGGGTGGCTCGCTCGGCTGGGCCGACCCCGATGCCGGCATGGCGTTCGGTTACGTGATGAACCGAATGGACATGGGGCTCGCAGGCGACGTGCGGAGCTACTCCCTGATCAACGCCTGCTACGAGGCAGCCCGATGAAGGCTCCCTCGGCGCGGCGCCACCACGCAGGTTGGTCCGTCGTGCCTGGCGTGCTGGTCGCGACCGCGGTCGCAGTGTTCAGTGGCGGCCTGCCGGCATCGGCCGGGGCGGTGCGCTCGGCGGCATCTCGCCCGCAGCACAGCTTTCCGATCCGGTCATGGCAGCCACCCGCGACCGCACGTTCACGCGCGGCGCTCGCCGCGGCCTCCGGCCCGACGATCCCGATGTGGAGCCACAGCTTCACGCCGGGCGCGAACAGCTACGCGGCCACCATGGTCGGTACCGACCCGTTCGACCCGACGGCGCCGCGTTCGAGCACGATCCCCACGCAGGTGATCCCGATCGCGATCACCTTCACGGGAACCGGCCACGTGTACGACCCCACGACCGGCGACGCGCAGTGTCTCAACGGCGCGAGTGCGGTGTCGCGCACGCGCGAGTCGCCGATCTTCGCGAGCCGGCGATACCAAGAAGGCGGAACCGCGCTCGGCCGCGGCCAGTTCGCCGACATCTTCCAGCGCGCCAACTTCTGGTCACTCACGAACCCACACGGCATCGCACGCGACTACCACGTGCGGCTCGCCTACTCGCGGCTGCCCACGCTGCGGCTATCGGTGAGCGGCACCGAGGTCGACGAGCCGTGCGGGCGGCTCGGGATGATCGACATCAACACCTTCAACGGGATCTTGTTGCAGAACCTCGCACGCTTCCACGAAGAAGGCGTCTCGTCGACCACGTTCCCGATCTTCCTCGTCTACAACGTGGTCTTCTACGACACCGTGCCGAGCAACTGCTGCACGCTCGGCTATCACGCCGCGATCCCGAATCCCTACGACAACGGCATCCAGACCTTCGCGATCGCGAGCTTCGATTCGACCGGCGCGTTCAGCGGTACCGGTGACGTGGGTGTGCTCGCGCACGAAGTCGGTGAGTGGATGGACGATCCGACGGTGGCGAACTCGACGCCCCCGTGGGGCCACACCGGGCAGGTCGCCACATGCCAGTCGAACCTCGAGGTGGGCGACCCGCTCACGGGCACGGCGATGAGCGTGCCGATGCCGAATGGCGTCGTGTATCACCCGCAGGAGCTGGCGTTCGCGTCGTGGTTCTACAGCGATACCCCGTCGCTCGGGGTCAACGGCTGGTACTCCCTCGCGGGTACGTTCCGAGCTCCCGCCTCGCTCTGCAGCGGTTGACCGGTCGCTGAAGCCGCCCGAAGCGCTCCCTCATGATGTCGAGAAGCCACGTAGCTCGACCGCGCGTGTCTGGCCTCCTGCAGCGAGGAACGCCGTCATGCGCTGGTGCGCTTCTGGGCCGCCGAGAGTCGCGCGGAACTGCTGGTCCTCGGTGAGCAGACCATCGACCGGATCGGGCAACGCCGCGTCGACTGCGATCTTGGCGCGAGCGATCGCGTCGGCCGGGAACGAAGCGATGCGCGCGGCGAGCGATTCGACGAACGGGCGGAGCTCGACAGCGGGCAACGCGCGATTCACATAGCCCCAATCGGCCGCGGTGACCGCGTCGATGTCGTCGCCACCGAGGATGACCTCGAGCGCGCGCCCACGGCCGACGAGACGCGGCAACCGTTGCGTGCCGCTTCCGCCGGGAATGATGCCCACCACCACCTCGGGCTGCGCCAGGATCGCACGCCCGATCGCGGCGAAGCGCATGTCGAACGACAATGCCAGCTCGCTCCCGCCACCTCGCGCGATCCCCTCGATCACTGCGATCGTGGCCTTCGGCATCGTGCGGAACCGCTCGACCATCGCGTAGAACGGGCCGAGCTCGGTGTGGCGGGTGGTGTCATCGGTGGGCAGCGACTTGATGAGGTTCACGTCGGCATGCGCGACGAAGAACTCCTGATCGGCGGAGTCGAGCACCACCACGCGCACCGCGGGATCGGCTTCGACCTCACGACCGAATCGATCGAGCTCCAAGATCAGCGGGAGGTCGAGCAGGTTGATCGGCGGATGATCGATCGTCACGTGCGCGATACCGCTTGCGACAGCGATGCGAAGCGACTGATAGTCGTCGTAGGCCATGTCCGAGAATGTACGACGGTGGACTGCCGGGACGCGTCGGCTACAACGACGCATGCGCCTCAGCGCGGCGCGACCGGCGACATCGGCGGGGAAGGACCACCATGACCATGCACCTCCAGATCATCATCGGCTCGACTCGCGAGAGCCGTAATGCAGATCTCGTGGCGCCCTGGGTCACGCGACGCGCCGAGAGCCATCCGGGGTTCGAGGTCGAGGTCATCGACCTCCGCGACTGGCCCCTCCCAATGTTCCAGGAGCACGCGGGAACCATCGGCAACCTCCACGACCCGACGTTCTCGGATCCGATCGTGAAGGCATGGAACCGCAAGATCGCCGAAGGCGACGCCTATCTGATCATCACGCCCGAGTACAACCACAGCGTGCCCGGCGTGTTGAAGAACGCCATCGACAGCATCTTCATCAGCAACGCACTGCGCAACAAGCCGCTCGCCGGCGTCGCCTACAGCGGAGGGATCGCCGCCGGCGTACGCGCGATCGAACACCTCGCGCTGATCGCGATCGAAGAGGAGATGGCGCCCTTGCGCAGCTCGGTCCTGATTCCCTTCGTCTCCCGTGCATTCGATGCCGCGGGCGACCCGCTCGATGCGATGACCGACGTGGCCCTCACGATCGCACTCGAAGACCTCGCGTGGTGGTCGGCGGCACTGCAACGGGCCCGAGCCGATGGCGAGCTCGTGCCGAGCAAGATGCGGGCGATGGCGGCCCGAGCCAACCTCGCCTGAACCCGGTCAGCGGCGCACGAGGACGTGCCCGACCAGCTCGGGTGCCGGCGCGTGCGGCGGCTCGGGCACCGCGAGACGGCCCGTCACCTGCTCCGGTGTTTGCAGCGCGCCAATCAGCACACACGCCGCCCGCAAGTACCCGTCGCGGAACCCGGGCGACATGCGGTCGAGCCACCCGTCGGTGCGGTGCGGCCCGATCTCGGGGTCGAGCAGCTCTCGGGCGGCGCTCTCGATGCCGAGGTAGAACGCGTGCTCCGGCGAATGCACCGCGAGGAGCGATCGCTCACAGCGGGCGACTTCGCCGAACCGCCTGATCTCGTCGCCCAGCACCTGCGCGCCTCGCTCGCGGGAAGCGGGTGCTGCTCGATCGTGACGTCGGGTCAGGGTCATCGGGGCTCCCTCGGGACAGCGGATCAGGCGTCAGCATGCGGCGTGGCACCGCAGCCGAAACAGAGACCGTTGGTGGTCGCGGCCGGGACCAACGACTCCATGTGCGCGTGCTCGTACACAGGTCGTTCGGCGACTCCTGGTCACGGGCGCTGGAGTCGGCGAGTCGGGGCGCTCGGCCCTTCGACTCTGGCGACGCCCACCGCGAACGCCAACGATGGAGACGAGATCGGCGGCCGGGAATCGGAACCTCGGTCACGGTCACGTCAAGTGCGACGAAGAAGGGTGCGAACATGACTACCAACGAGAAGAAGCAGAGCACCGCGAAGCACGCCGAAGTCGTGGCGAGCGAGAGCGTGCTGCCGCGCCGGCTCTTCGACTGGATCGGCTGGCCGTCGCTCGGCTCCCGGCTCGAGGCGCTGGGCTTCGACGACCGCTTGCTGAGGGTGGAGGAGTTCGAGACCGACGGCGCGTACATCGTGCGCGCGGAGATGCCCGGCCTCGACCCCGACAGCGACCTCGACATCCACGTGAGTGACCACACGCTGCACATCGAGGCGCAGCGCGAGGAGCACAAGGAGACGGACAGCAAGGACCGCTATCGCAGCGAGTTCCGTTACGGGCACTTCCTGCGGCGCGTCAGCTTGCCGGCCGGCGTGGAGAGTGGCGACGTGAAGGCCACGTACAAGGACGGCATCCTCGAGGTGCGGATGCCCGTGGATCGCAAGGCTGCGGCGTCGACCAAGGTCGCGGTGCAGCACCTGTGACGTGGCGAGCGGACGGTCCGGTCGGCTTGCGAACCGGCCGGGCCGTCCGCCGTGCACCACCGCGGACGGTAGAGCGGGTGTAGTACTGCGGCTCGATCCATGAGAATCGCGCCGTGACACCTGCAGACGACGCGGCCCCCGACCGGCTGCCTCGCAACGTGATCGTGTTGTCGTGGGTGTCGTTCTTCCAGGACGCCGCGTCAGAGATGTTGTATCCGGTGCTGCCGCTGTTCCTGACCGGCGTGCTGGGTGCACCGGTCGTCGCCGTCGGCGCCATCGAAGGTGTCGCCGAAGCCGCGTCGTCGGTGATGAAGTTCGTGTCGGGCCGGTTGGCCGACGTACGCGCGCGCCGGCCGATCATCGCGGTGGGCTACGGGCTGTCGTCGCTGGCGAAGCCGCTCATCGGCTTGGCGCAGGTGTGGCCCGTCGTGCTCGTGGCGCGCTTCATCGACCGCACGGGCAAGGGCATTCGCACGTCGCCGCGCGATGCCCTCATCGCCGACGACACCCCACAACATCTCCGAGGACGCGCGTTCGGCTTCCATCGGGCGGCCGACACCTCGGGCGCCGTGTGCGGGCCGCTCATCGGGCTCGGTGTCTACGAGCTGCTCGGTGGTCACAGCCGCGACATCCGGCCGCTGTTCTACGTGGCATTCGTTCCCGCCATCATCAGCGTGGCCCTCATCGCGTTCGTGCGCGAGTCGAGCAAGGCCCGACCAGCGCGCGATCCGTCAGCAGCTCGCGTGACGCTCCGCGGCGAGTATCCGCGCCAGTACTGGCGCGTGCTCACGTTCCTCACCCTGTTCGGGATCGTGAACTTCAGTGATGCATTGCTGATCTTGCGAGCCAAGGCACTCGGGCTCAGCTTCGCGGCGATCGTGCTGGCCTACGTGCTCTACAACGTCAGCTACGCCGGGCTGTCGTATCCCGCTGGGCTGCTCTCGGATCGGGTCCCGCGTCGCTTCGTGTTCGCCGGCGGACTCGGCGTGTTCGCGATCGCGTACCTGGGGCTCGGCCTGGTGACCACGTCGGCGTGGGTCTGGCCGCTGCTCGCCGTGTACGGAGCCTTCACGGCGCTCACCGACGGTGTGGGCAAGGCATGGATCACTGACCTGCTCCCCGCGGAGCACCACGGCAGCGGCCTCGGGCTGTACCAAGGCGTCGTCGGCGCCGGGTCGCTCGTCGCGGGCGTGTGGGCCGGTCTCGCATGGCACGGCAACGGTCGGATCCCGCTCGTCATCTCCGGCGCCGTCGTGGCCGCGCTCACCGTCGCGCTGATCGTCGGCGGCGGCCGCCTCGAACGGCCGTTGGCTACGGCGCAGCAGCCCGAACCTGTTTGATGTGGTGCTGCTTGATCACGCGAACGACGTCGTCGGGTTCGTCGAGCACATGCAGCAATGAGATCGCGGAACGAGTGACCGTGCGCTCGGCGAGCAGGCGACCGCGCACCCAGCCGTCGAGTCCGGCCCAGAAGTCGGAGTCGACGAGCACCACCGGAAAGTGCCGGATGGTGTCGGTCTCCACGAGAGTGAGCGCCTCGAAGAGCTCATCGAGCGTGCCCATACCGCCGGGCAGCGCCACGAAGGCCGACGCGTAACGCACGAACATGAGCTTGCGTACGAAGAAGTGGTCGAAACGCAGGCTCAGGTCGAGGTACGCGTTCGGCCGTTGGGCGCGCGGCATGGCGATGTTGAGACCAATGGAGCGGGCGCCGGCGTCGCGAGCGCCGCGATTCGCGGCCTCCATGAGCCCTCCGCCGCCCCCCGTGATCACCGCGAACCCGGCTGCCCCGAGTGCACGCGCCACCTCGCGGGCCTGCGCGTAGTACGGGTGCCGGCGCGGGATGCGCGACGAGCCGAAGAACGAGACGGCGCGGCCCACGTGGCGGAGCGCGTCGAAGCCTTCGGCGAGCTCGCCGGCGATCCGCTCGATGCGGTGCGCTTCGGTGAGCGGAAGGCGGGCGAGCCCGTGGCCTGAAAGGAGCTCTTCGTCGGCACTGGCGCGCAATGGCGCGCCCGCGTCCATCGTCAGTACCGCACCGTCAACACCACCGGACCGGCATCGCCAAGCGCGCCCGGGGCCACGAAGCACACATCACCGCCGTGCGCGATCACCTCGTTGATGATCTCGTCGCCGATCGAGTCGAGACCGTTCGCAGCTGCGGCCGCCGGATCGACCTCCTCGATCACGAGGTGGTCGCCTCGCCCGGAACGCGCTGCATCGCGCGCCGCCACCAAGTCGGCGATCGCTGATCCGCCGAGTGCCTCGCGCGCCGCGCGACACGCCGCAACGTGGCGCGCTTCGTTGTGCGCGGCGACCACGGGCGCGACGAGCGCGGCGATCTCGGCGGCCTTCGCTTCGATGTGGCTCCCGTGCACGCGGCCGATGACCGTCACGTCGCCGAGCTGGAACTCATCAAGGTAGGCGAGCTCTCTCGTCGTGGCCACGAGCACCAGCGAGCGCAGCCGCGTCTGTCGACTCGCCTCGTGCAGACCGTGCACCACGCTCCGCAGCACGAAGCGCACCGCCTCGTGCTCCTCGTGCTCGCTGAGAGGGAAGTCGCGATGAGGCGTATCGGCTTCGCGCGGCGCGACGACGTCCATCGGGAAGCCGTCGCTGTGGATCTCGGTGAGATGCTGTGCATCACCGGAGAAGACCCGGGCGCGGTCTCGGGTCACCACGAGCACGAGGAACGGGCCAGCGTCGTTCTTCGACGCCAGCACCTCGCGAAGCGAGAACCGCTCGCCGACGGTGACGCGTGCTTCGCCGAGGTGCGTCAGCGGAACGGCGACGGCGTGGGCGTCGCCGGCAAACACCGCGATGCCGCTCGACGGATGATCGAAGTCGAAGCGATCGAGTGCGTTGGCGATCTGCGCGTCGAGCAGCCCGGCCGTGTCGTCACCGTACGCATCGCGTACACGTCGCACCGCTTCCTTGCGCAACCCGGTGAGCTCGAGGCGATCGTGGCTGTTGCCCGGTCGAGCACGATCGAGTGGGCACACGATCGAGACAGCCGGCTCGCCGTGGGCCGCGACCAGGTCGCGGATCGCCGTGTCCATTGTCATGACCCCTCCGATGCTTCGGTGCGGTAGCTCGAGCGTGGCGCGTTGAGCGTGACGATGCATCGGTCACCAGTCCCGGCCAGTCCGGCCATTCGGCCCTTCGCGTGCCGCTGCGCCGGCTTTGACGCACCGTGCTCGTCGGCCGCGACTGGTCCGGTCAACCTCGACGTCCGACACCTTGGGCTTACCCGTGGTCGTGGTCGTGATCGTGGTGATCCTCGTTGTCATCGTCGTGATGATCGTGGCGACCATCATCGGGGGCGGTGACGGTGCGCCACGCCTGCACCGTGATCCGCAAGATCAGGATCGTGATCGCCAAGCCGATGAACGGGTCGGCGAGCTTCACGCCCGCGCCGACGACGGCCGCCGACGCCACCACACCGAGCGACACGAAGCCGTCGACCCGGGCGTGATGACCGTCGGCGACGAGCGCCGGGCTGTCGAGGCGAGCGCCGGCACGCAGTCGGATCTGCGCGGCGAGCTCGTTGCCGGCGAAGCCGACCAACCCGGCCGCGGCAAGCGGAAGCAGGTGGTCGAGCTGGTGCGGATGGAACAGGCGATCGATCGACTCACCGGCCGCGACGGCGGCAGACACGAAGATCGTGAGCACCACTGCGTAGCCGGCCCAGCGCTCCGCCTTCTCGCTGCGGGCGAGGAACGCGATGGCGAGCGGGATGGCCGTGAGCGCGTCGCCGCCGTTGTGGATCAGATCGGCGAGCAGCGCCACGGAACCCGACAGCACGAACACCACGGCTTGCAGCGCGGTCGTCACGCCGAGGATGGCGAGACTCCACGCCACCGCGCGCACTCCGGCGCGCGACCGCACGATCGAGCGATCGACTCTCCCGTGCGTGTGCCCGTGCCCGTGCGTATGCCCGTGCGCGCGTTCCGGCCCCGGCGCGTGGTCGTGCTCGTGATCTGCGGCGTCGAGCGAACGGAACGGCAGCACGCGGTGGCGGTGTGGGCCATGGTGGTGATGTGCGTGCTTCCAGAGCCCATGCCGGTGGCTCAGCGTGGCGCTCATCGGCTTCGACGATACCCGGGGTCACGGGCGCTACGAGTCCGCCTCGGCGGCGTGGCGCCGTGCGACGACCTCGGGCCCCGGGCGATACGGTGCACGACGGCGCGATGGCGCGACGGTCCCCTTGACCGCGACCACGCGCAGTTGACCCGGCACTCGGCCGCGAAGCACTCCGGCTCGCGCCGACACTCAGGAGCGGAACGGCGATGACCCCTGCCACCGTCTTGGCCGTCACGTCACTCAGCGACTTCAGCACGTGGGCACGCAGCAACGGCCTCGAGATCGTGCTGCTCGTCAGTGGCGCAGTCCTCCTGACGCGCTTCGCGACATGGTTCGAGGCCAAGCTCACCGACCGCATCGATGCTCACGACCAGAGCAGCGACATGCTCGTACGTTCCGAAGCTGCGAAGCATCGCCACTCGGTGACGCAGGTCATCACGTGGTCGTCGCTCGCCGTGATCTACTGCATCACGGGTGTGCTCGTCTTGGAGCGATTCAACGTTCCGGTCACCACCCTCGTCGCGCCGGCGACGATCGCCGGCATCGCGCTCGGCTTCGGCGCACAGCGAATCGTGCAAGACGTGCTCGCCGGCTTCTTCATCATCACCGAGCGGCAGTACGGGTTCGGGGATCTCATCCGCATCTCGAGCCTCGGCGCGACGACGGGCGTCACCGGCACGGTCGAGGGCGTCACACTCCGTGTCACCAATCTGCGCACGGTCGATGGCGAGTTCGTGATCATCCCGAACGGCCAGATCAATCAAGTCACGAACCTGTCACGCGACTGGGCGCGGGCCGTCGTCGACGTGCCGCTGCCCGCAACTGCCGACATCGCTCACGTGAACAGCACGCTGCAAGCCGTCGGCCAGCAGGTGTACGCCGACGAGTCGCTCCGACCGTTGATGCTCGACGCGCCGACCGTCATGGGGATCGAGCGGATCGAGGTCGACAGCTTCAGCATCCGTATCGTCGCGCGCACGCTTCCGGGCAAACAGTTCGTCGTCAGTCGAGCGCTGCGGGCCCGCATCGCCGGCGCGTTGCAGGTGGAAGGCATCGTCGTGCCTTCCGACCTCGACTTCGGCCGATCGACGCCGTCGAAGTGAAGATCGGCAACGTTCGGCGTTCGACCGCCGCGACCGCGGTCGTGTTCGTGTCCACGCTGGTGGTCTACGTGCTCGTGCGCCCCCCGGCGCCGCCAGCTCAAGTGGTCGTGCCGGTCGCACCGCTCCCGACCTCTCACCCGCCCACGACGCGGTCGACGACTACTACGACGCGCCGCACCACCACCTCGACGTCGCGAGCACCCACCACATCGACGTCGACGACGACCTCGACGTCAGCGCCTCGCTCGACGACGACTTCCGGGCCACCTCGGTCGACAACCTCGACCTCGACACCGGTGAGCTCGACCACGACGCTGGGTACGACGGGTCCGTAGCGGAGGATCACCTTCTACGCTGCAGACGACGAAAGGCCGCGTGTGCGATCAGAGATGAAGAACCCTGAGGTCGCGCACCGGCGGCGTTGGCTGACGCTGACCGTCTTGTGCGTCAGCCTGATGGTGGTCGGTCTCGACAACACCATCTTGAACGTGGCGCTGCCCACGTTGGCGCACACGAAGGCCACCGGCGGGCTCGGCGCGTCGGGCAGCGCACTGCAGTGGATCGTCGACGCGTACACGCTCGTGTTCGCCGGTTTGCTGCTCACGATGGGCAGCCTGGGTGACCGGTTCGGCCGCTACAAGTTCCTCACATTCGGTCTGATCGTGTTCGGCACCGGGTCGCTGCTGTCGGCGTTCGCACCATCGGCCGGCGTGCTGATCGCCACCCGATCGATGATGGGCATCGGCGGCGCGTGCATCATGCCGGGCACGCTCTCGATCCTGTCGAACGTCTTTCGATCGCCGAAGGAGCGCGCCGCGGCCATCGGCGTGTGGGCCGGGGTGTCGGCGCTCGGTATCGGCATCGGTCCGGTGGCCGGTGGTGCGTTGCTCACCCACTTCTGGTGGGGGTCGGTCTTCCTCGTGAACGTGCCGGTCGTGGTGACCGCGCTCGTCCTCGGATACATCTTCGTGCCCGACTCGTCCGACAAGACCACGCCGCGGCTCGACCCGGTCGGTGCGGCACTGTCGATCCTGAGTCTCGGTGTCTTGTTGTGGGCGATCATCGAGGCACCGAGCCACGGTTGGACGTCGGCGGAGATCGTGGCCGGATTCGTGGTCGGCTCGATCCTGTTGGCGAGCTTCTTCTTGTGGGAGCTGAAGTCGTCGAGCCCGATGCTCGATCTGCACTTCTTCCAGAACCCGAGGTTCTCGGCGGCCAGCGCCGCGATCATGCTCGTGTTCCTCGCGCTGTTCGGGACGATCTTCTTGCTGACGCAGTACCTGCAGTCGGTCCTCGGTTACTCCACGTTGAAGGCCGGATCGATCCTGATCCCACAGTCGGCCGCGCTGATGATCTTCGCCTTCTTGAGCCCGCGGTTCGTGGCGCGCTTCGGCAACAAGCTGGTCGTGGCGTTCGGGCTGATGCTCGTAGTGGTGTCGCTGCTCGGCATCGTCACGTTCGGTACGGGATCAGGTCCGCTGCACGTCGTCGTGGTGCTCGTGATCATGGGCGTGGGCATGGGCAACGTCATGTCTCCGGCCACGGAATCGATCATGGGTTCCCTCCCGCGCGAGAAGTCGGGTGTGGGCTCCGCGATGAACGACACCACGCGCCAGGTGGGCGGCGCGATCGGCGTGGCCGTGCTCGGTTCGATCCTGTCGTCGCACTTCGGCCCGAACGTCGCAGCACGCCTGCGCGGCAAGGTGCCGGCGCCGTTGCTCACGGCGGCACGAGACTCGGTGGGCCGCGCCGTCGATGTAGCCCGCTCCACGGCCGGTGCCCCCTATCGCACCACGATCCTCGACGCCGCCCACGCGAGCTTCATCGGAGGGCTGCACCTCGCGTCGATCGTCGCGGCCGTGGTGGTCACGATCGCGTGTGCCGGTGTGCTCGTGTGGCTGCCGGCGCGCGCCATCGATCAGAGCGACGACGCGCCGAGCTCGCCGGCTCAGGAGCGGCTTGCTCGCAGCACCGTGTCGAGCAGATCAGGGAAGCGGGCATCGAGGTCGGCGCGCCGCAGGGAATGGAAGCGGCGCGTTCCCTCATAGCGACTGAACAGCACGCCCGCTTCGCGCAGCACCTTGAAGTGATGGCTCACGGTCGCCTTCGTGACGGCGAGCGGGAACTGACCGCACGCGACTTCGGCATCGGCGTCGGCCAGGGTCCGCACGATCTGCAGGCGAACGGGATCCGACAGCGCGTGCAGCACATCACCGAGCTGGAGCTCTTCGCGTGTGGGAACGAGCTCGTCGATCGCGAGGTTGCGGGTCATCATGCGGCCGCCTCCGCGGCGAACGTCTCGTCGGTCTCGGCCACGGCCAGAGCCCGCGGCCGCAGCACGAACGATACGAGCACCGACGCGACGAGCGCTACACCCACCGCGACCACCATCGTGACGTCGAACGCATGCACGTACGCGGCACGAGCGCTGTGCGCGAGCAACGCGGCCGCCGGACCGGGCAGCTTCGCCGCGGCCTCGAGGCCAGCTCCGAGCGACGACGAGGCGGCGTGCGCCGAAGTCGGCAGGTCGCCGCGGTAGAGCGATGCGACGAGGCTGCCCATGACGGCGACACCGAGCGCACCACCGAGCTCGCGTGTGGTGTCGTTCACGGCGGAGCCCACGCCCGCCTTGTTGAGCGGCAGCGACACGATGATGGCGCCGGTCGAGGGAGCCGTCACCATGCCCATCCCGGCCGCGCTCACCACGAGCGACAGCGCGAGCACCGGGTAGTCGGAGCGCAGGCCGCTCAACGCCATGAGACCGAGGCCGGCGGCGACGCCGACCAGCCCGAACGAGACCACGGCGCGTTGGCCGAACCGCTCGACGAAGCGCGCCGACCGCCGGGTCGAGATCATGTACACGAGCGCCCACGGCAGCATCCGCACTCCCGCTTCGAGCGGGCTGTAGCCGAGCACCAGCTGCAGGTACTGGGTGAGCGTGAAGATCATGCCGAACATCACGAAGAACACCAGCGTGATCGTGCTCGTCGCAGCCGCGAACTGCGGGTTGCGGAAGAAGCGCAGATCGAGCATCGGCTCGGGCGTGCGCAGCTCCCAGGCCGCGAAGCCCACGAGGATCAACGCGGCCACGGCGAACGTCACCACCGTCGCCGGCGCGAGCCAGCCGCGTCCCGGCGCTTCGATGATGGCGTACACGAGCGTTCCGAGCCCCGCGATCGAGAGCAGCGCGCCGACGAGGTCGAGGCTCGGCTCGTGGTCTTCGTTGGCCTTCGGGATGAGGATCGCACCGGCGATCAGCGCCACGGCCACCACGGCCACGTTCGTGAGGAAGATCGAACCCCACCAGAAGTGCTGGAGCAGCCAACCGCTGCTGACGCCGCCGAGCGCGGCACCCACCCCGGCGAAGCCGGCCCAGATGGCGATGGCCTGGCGCCGTTCGGCGGGCGGGAACACGTGGGCGAGCACCGACAGCGTGGCCGGCATCACGAGCGCGGCACCGACGCCCATCACGGCGCGCGCCGCGATCAGCTGCGCCGATGAGCCCGCGAAGGCCGCCAGCCCCGACGCCCCACCGAAGATGATCAAGCCGCCGTTCAGCGCCAGGCGCCGGCCGTAGCGGTCGCCGAGCGAACCTGCCGTGAGGAGCAGGCCGGCGAACACGAGGCTGTAGGCATCGACGATCCACTGCAGCGAGCTCGCGCTGGCGTGGAGGTCGTTCACGAGGGTGGGAAGGGCCACGTTGAGCGAGGCGTTGGCGACCACGATCATCACCAGGCTGAGGCAGAGCACCCCCAGCGTCCACCAGCGCCGTTCGTAGTCTCGTTGGTTCGTTCGTTCGACAGTCATCGAACGTTCGCAACGTTCGACGGTGATCGAACTATTCCCAACGATCTGCCAACTCGATCGGCGCGTGGCGCGAGCACGGGCTCACGTGCCTTTGTAGTTCAGGACCTGCCGCAACGTGTGCAGCACCTCCACGAGGTCGGCCTGATCTGCCATCACCTGATCGATGTCCTTGTACGCCGACGGGATCTCGTCGACCAGCGCACCGGCACGGTGTGAGAGCCACACCTTGCCCTGCATCTGCTCGGCGAGATCCGCCACGGTGAACAGCTTCTTCGCCTGCGTACGGCTGTGGCGACGACCGGCTCCGTGCGAGCACGACGAGAAGCTCGCCGCGTTCGCCTTGCCCCGCACGATGTAGCTCCGAGTACCCATCGAACCGGGGATCACTGCGAGGTCGTCGAGACCGGCCTTGATGGCACCCTTGCGCGTGATCCACAGCTCGTGACCAGCGTGGGTCTCGCGCTCGGTGAAGTTGTGGTGGCAGTTGATGCGGCGCGTCTCGCGGCCGAAGCCGAGGAACGCGAACACCTCACGCATGGCGTTGTCCATCATCTCGTCGCGGTTCGCGCGCGCGTAGTCCTGCGCCCAGAGCATGTCGCCGATGTACGCCTCGAACTCTGGCGTGCCCTCCATGAAGTACGCCAAGTCGGGGTCTTCGAGACGCAGCTCCAGCTGCTTGGCGAGGTTGCGCGCGCGGCTGATGTGCATCGTGGCGAGCAAGTTGCCGATGCCGCGGCTCCCGGAGTGCAGCACCACCCACACGCGGCCGCGCTCGTCGAGACACAGCTCCACGAAGTGGTTGCCCGAGCCGAGCGTGCCGAACTGCTGGGCCGCCTTGCGCACGCGGTCGGCGGCCAGGTCGGTTGCGGGGCGGTGCGCGCTGAGCCAGGTGTCGGCACGATCGCTCACCGCGTCGTGGCCCTGGCCCACACCCGCCGGGATCGCCGACTCGATGCGGCCGAGCAGCGGCTCGAGCGAGTCGGGCAGCTGGTCGTCGGTGACGTCGAGCTCGGCTGCGATCATGCCGCAACCGATGTCGACACCGACCGCCGACGGGATGATCGCGCCGGTGGTCGGGATCACGGAACCGACGGTCGCGCCGATGCCCACGTGCGCGTCGGGCATGAGCGCGACGTGACCGGCAACGATCGGAAGGCGCGCCGTCTTCTCAGCCTGACGGATCGTGGCCTCGTCGATGTCGGTCGCCCAGGAGATGAGCTTGGGGTTGATGGTCGTCGGCATGTTCGCTTCCCTGTGATCGGCACGCGCGCCGAAGGGCGCACGCAGTGTGGCCGCGATGCTGCCGGGAGCCGAAACGCGAGCGGAGGCTCAGCGATTCGCGGCGGACCCGGTGACGGCGCGATCGCGACGTTCCGGTGTGCGTTGCGACACCGGCATCTCGCCGCACCTGCCGGCCCGCGCGCCGCCGCCCGAAGCACGGCCTCGGTACGACATCTCGGCGGAACGGGTGGCGGCCATAGGAGACACAAGGATGCGGTTTGCGATCGCGAGCGTCAATCGGATTTCGCCGGGCGCAAGAACACGGGTTGGCCACGACCGCGGTGTCAGTCGTCGTTGCGGATCGTGCCGATGCCGACGGCGTGCGAAATGGTCGCGCCGCCGGTGGCGCTCACGAGCGTGAGCTCGAGCGTCTCGTCGGGCTCCACGAACGTGTCGGCGAACACGGACACGGTCACCGCCTTGTCGATCTGGCCGGCGGTGAACGTCAACGCGATCGGTGTGGTCACGGCCACGAAGTCGACTCCCGCGCCGGGGCCGCTTCCTCCCGTCGCGGTGATGCCGGTCACCGTGTAGCGCACGACGATCGGCGCATGGCCGGCCGGCACAGGACGGCTGAGCGACACGTGCATACGCAGCCCGTTTCCGGTGCCGGGTGTCGCGACTGCATTGCCCTCGACGATGCCGGCGTTGCTCACGCTCAGGCGCAAGCCGCGGCCGGGGTCGTCGTTCACGATCGTGCTGCGCGCCACGCTGCGGCCGAGCGTGGCTCCGCTCACCGACGTGATCGCCGCGGTGAACGTCTCGCCGGGCTCGACCGTCGTGTCGCCCTTGATCGTCGCTGTCACGTACAACACGGTGGACGTCAGACCACCCGCCTGCGGCGTGAACAGGAGCGTTCCCGCGGCGGCGACAAAATCGGCGCCGGCCGTCGCCGTATCGCCGGCGCGGCGCGCCACCGCGTAGCTCACAGTGACGGGCGTCGTCGCCGGCCGGCTCAGTGTGACCGCGAAGTCGATCGCGCGCGCACCCGCGTCGCCTTCATACGCCGACGCACTTCCGATCGAAGCGACCACCGGCGCGGGCGGCGCGAGGAACGCCGCCGCGCCGTTCGGAGTGCCGAGTCCCGTCGGTCCGTCGTAGCCGGTTGCACCGTTGCAGAGGTACGTGCCGCACATGCCGTTGCTGCCCGCGGTGATGTCGTAGAGCGCGGTCGACTGTTGGTAGATGCGTGCGGGATCGGTGTAGCTCGCGGTGTCGCCGGCGAGTGCGTACATGCCGGCCACGATCGGCGCCGCCGCGCTGGTACCGCTGAGGTTGATCCACCCACTCGCGCCGAGCGAGTCGTACACGGCGATGTTCGTGGCTGCGGCTGCCACGTCGGCGATGGTGCGGTTCGCGCAACCGGCGTCATGTTGGTAGCTCGGCTTGGCCACGAGCGTGCTGCAGCCGTTGCGTGTGCCGCCCCACACCTGTTCGGTGTAGCCGCGCGCCGAGGTGTCGCGAGCGAGCACGGTTCCGCCCACGCTCGTCACGTTCGCGAAGGCGGCCGGAAGCTGCGGTCCGGCCGCGAAGCCCCCGTCGCCCGAGCTCGCGACCATGACGACACCCGGATGGTCGTAGTGCGGTTGCGCGGCGGCCGCAACGCTCGCGCTCTCGTTGTCGCCGTAGCTGTTCGACACCACGTCGGCGTGGGCCGCGGCGGTGTCGACCGCCGACTCGATGTCGGGCCACGCGGCCGAGCTCGCTTCCACGAGCACGAGATGGCAGAGCGGGCACACCGCCGAAGCCATCTGGAGATCGAGCGAGATCTCGGCCGGCCAACCCGTTCCTGCACCCGAAGTTGGAAGCGGCGACGGCGCGCCGTGCTCGTTGATCTTGGTGAAGCAGCCCGTGGTCGACGTGCACGGCGCCAGGCCGTACTGCGCGCGATACACGGCAAGATCGCTCTCGGCGTTCGCGTCGTCGAACACGTCGACCACGGCGATCGTGTGGCCGCCGCCGGCGCTCACGTCACCGTGGTACGCACGTTCGATGTCGTCGGCGCCCAACCCGTTCGGCGCCGACGCGGACGCGGGGATGCGCCCGCGATCGTCGAGCTGCACGAGCGCGTCGCATGCCACGGTGGTTCGCGACGCGGGAGCGCAGAGATGCTGCAACGCCGCGTGGCCGATCTGCACGATCGGCCCCCGTGCGCTGCCGGGGCGTGACGAGCCCGCCGTGGCGATGCCCGATGAGAGGAACATCGACGCGGTGCCGATCACGGCCGCGATCGCGACGGCGACGACAACGGACGTGCGCGTGCGGTGCGAGCGAGCAACGGGCCTCGTGATCATCCACGGTCAGCATCGGCGTGTCGCTGCGCACCACCAGGCGTTGGCTGCCCAACCCGCACAGGAGGCCGACGCCGGGTGCGCCGGCCTCCTGCACGGTTCCGCTCGACGGTTACGACGCCGGACAGATCACGTTGGGGTTCCACGGGCTGAACATGCCACGCGGGTTGGTCTTCCATGCCCACACGTGCAGCGCGTAGAACGGCGGCAGCCCGTAGCGGTTCGGGGCCGAGAAGGCCATGAACGTCTGGCCGAACAGCGACGGAGGTGCTGTGTGCCCGGCCGCCTTCCACGCAGCTTGCACCACGATGTACTCGACGGCCGCGAGGTGGAGATGGCCGTCGTTACCTGGTGCGTACACCAGCGCTTCGGGCTTCGTGACGTCTTCGGTCGGGTCACCCACGAGGGTGCCGTTCACGTAGTGCACGCCCATCGCCGCGTTGGCGCCCACATCGGCGATGCAGGTGATGCCGTTCACGTCGCTGAACTTGCCGTACTGGGCCGCCTCGGCAGCCTTGATGCTGTGGAACGCTGCGGTTGCAGCCCGCAGCCGGCCCAGGTCGTTGCTGGCCGACGAGGCCGTGGCCGTGGCGGTCGGGATGAGGCCGAACAAGATGGCGCCGATCGCCACGGCGGACGCCGTGCGAAGGCTCGAGCGGATGGTCATGGTGTCTCCCCCTCTGAGGTTCTGTCTGGGTCTGGGCATGGCGAGACAAGGGCTCGAGCGGCCGTCGTTCCGGCCGCGTCACCCTCGTCCATACCCCTGGTATGTGTCGTACATACCCCCGGTACGGAAGTATGCATACCCTAAGTATGGAAGTCAACCGGTTCTTGCTGCACCGGCCCGAGCAGGCGACTTAGGGTTCGGCGTGCTCCCGCTCCGGCCCGCAAGAACGTCGTGACCTCGGTATCCGACGTCGACCGGCCGCTCGCCGGGATCCGCGTCCTCGACCTCACGACGTTCCTGTCGGGGCCGGTCGCGGCTCGCACCCTCGCCGACCTCGGCGCGGAGGTGATCCGCATCGAGCCGCCCCACGGCGATCCCACACGCGCCGGCGGCGGTCGCGTGGTCGGCGACGCGCCGTCCGACTTCTATCTCGCGTTGCACCGTGACCGTCGCGGCGTGGCCCTCGATCTGAAGGGCGACGCGGGTCGCTCGGTGCTGCGTCAGCTCGTGGCGCACTCCGACGTGCTGCTCGAGAACTTCCGGCCCGGTGTCACCGGACGCCTCGGCGTGGCATACGACGATCTCGCGCCGTTGCAGCGCGGCCTCGTGTACTGCACGATCACCGGCTACGGGTCCGACGGCCCCATCGCCGACCAGGCCGCCACCGACGGCGCGCTCCAAGCCTTCGGCGGCGTGCTCGAGCTCACCGGCGAGCTCGGCGAGCTCGGTCTCCCCGTGCCCTTGCCGATCGCGGATCTCGTCGCGGGCGCGACTGCCGCGCAGGCCGTGCTGGCCGCGCTCGTGGCGCGGGCGCGCACCGGTCGGGGAGCCCACGTCGATGTGAGCATGCTCGAAGCGTTGCTCGGTTGGCTGCTCGTCGCCGACCGCGAGCGAACGCTTGCCGCGCCCACCACGCTCGTCGTCGTGGCGAGCGACGGCATCGCTTTGCTCGTGCAATCGGTCATGCACTTCCACGCCCGGCTCGTCGAGCTGCTCGCGCCCGTTCCCGGCTGCGAAGCACTCGCGGCAGATCCGCGCTTCGCGACGCGCGCCGATCGCACGTTGCATCGCGGCGACTACGAAGCGCTCGTGCGACGCGCCTTCATGACGCGATCGAGCGCCGCGTGGCTCGATGCGCTCGGCGCGATCGGGATCCCGGCGTCGCGCGTGCAGCGGATCGACGAGGCGCTCGTGCATCCCCAGCTGCGCCATCGAGACGCCGTATGCGAGATCGACGTGCCGGGTCTCGGCCCGCGCGCGGTGCTCACCGCACCATTTCGCTTCGACGGCGAGCGCAAAACCGCCACGAGCGCGCCACCGGCGATCGGCGAGCACACGGGGGCCGTACTCCGAGAGCTGCTCGACTGCTCGACCGACGACATCGCGCGCCTGCGCGCCGCCGGCGCCTTCGGCGCCATCGAGGTGCTTTGACAGGCGACGAGGCGCTCCAGAGCCTGCGCGAACACGGCGTGGCGCGCGGCGACCTCGTTGCCATCGCCATCGCGCCCGAGATCGGCGTCGCACTCGTCACGCGGCACGGAACCGTGCGCGTGCCCGCTGCCGTCGACGACCCCACGACCGTGGTGCAACACCTCGAGGAGCAGCTGCGCCCTCGGTGGGTGATGTGGTCGAACGCCACCGCCCTCGTGCTCGTGGAGGCGGGCGTGCGGGTGGCGACGAGCTGGGACATCGCCGCCGTGCACCGATTGCTCGCGGGTGGCTGGCGCGCCGACCCGGCTCGGGTGTGGGCGTACCTCAACGACCTCGCCCTCGATGCCACACCGCGTGCCGGACCGTTGGATCTGTTCAGCCACGCCGGCGACGGCGACGGGTCGCCCGACGAGCCGATCCGCGCCGACGGCTACCTGCGCCCCGAGTGGCCGACCGACATCTGGTCGTCGACGCTGGAGACCGTCGGGCGCTGGGCCGAGATCGCGTGGCGCGCGGCCGAGATGCAACAGGCTCGGCTCGCCGGACTGCACGACCGGCCGCGCGCGGCGATGACGGCCCGCACGGAATCGGCCGCCGAGCTGCTGTGTGCCGAGCTGTCGATCGACGGGTTGCCGATGGACCGAGCGGTCGCGGAAGCGTTCATCGGCGAGCTCGTCGGTGCGCGACCCACATCGGACACCGATGCTGCCGCGCAGCGTGCGCAACGCGACGACGCGGTGCTGCGCCACGCGCCCTCCGGCATGGAGTGCGACCTGCGCAGCCCTGATCAGGTGAAGTCGCTGCTGCGCGCGATCGGTGTCGATCTTCCCGATACGCGAGCGTGGCGGCTCGAAGCGATTCGCGACACCCATCCGCTGATCGGCGCGTTGCTGCTCTGGCGCAAAGCAGAACGCGTCAGCACCACCTACGGCTACACATGGCTCGACGAGAACCTGCGCGACGACGGCCGTCTGCGCGGCGCGTGGTCGGCGTCCGACGGTGCGGCGGGCCGTATGACCGCGTCGGCCGGTCTGCACAACATGCCCGCCGACATGCGCGGGGCCGTGATCGCCGAAGACGGCCACGTCTTCGCTCGTGCCGACCTCGGCCAGATCGAACCTCGCGTGCTCGCTGCCGTGTCGGGCGACAAGGCTCTCGCCGCCGCCGCGACCGAAGCCGATCTCTACGCGCCCGTCGCCCACCAGCTCGGCATCGACCGCGCCGCGGCCAAGGTGGCGGTGCTCGGCGCGATGTACGGCCAGACGACTGGCCATGGCGCACGCGCACTGCAGCGCCTCGAGGCTGCCTACCCGGTGGCGATGACCTACCTCCGCAACGCCGATGTGGCCGGACAGCACCGCCGCGAGCTGCGCACCGATGGCGGCCGTCTCATCCCGATGGGCACCTCCGCCGACGACGAGAACCTGAGCGAGCGCGACGTCCGCGCTCGCCGCGCGGCGCGCGGTCGCTACGGCCGCAACGCGGTCGTCCAGGGTGCGGCCGCCGAGCTCTTCAAGACCTGGGCGGTGACCGTTCGGGCGCGTGGCGCACCCCTCGGTGCGCGGATCGTGCTCTGCCTCCACGACGAGCTGCTCGTCCAGGCGCCCCGCGAGAACGGTGCGGCTCTGGCCCAGCTGCTCGACGACTGCCTGCTCGAGACCGCGCACCGTTGGGCACCGACGAGTGGCGTGCGCTTCATCGCAGAAATCAGCCTGATCGAGCGCTGGTCCGACGCGAAGTCCTGACCGCTGCCGCGCACTTTGAGAGCGGCGCTCAGGCTTGTGGTCGGGCCCTCGACAACCGCGTTCGAGGCGATATCATACTCAGTATGCTATCTGATTCGAGACGATCGTGAGCGTGCGGCATGCGCTGCTCGCGCTCTTGAGCGAGGGACCGAAGTACGGCCTCCAGCTCCGCCAGGAGTTCGAAGCCCGAACCGGCGAGGTGTGGCCGCTGAACATCGGCCAGGTGTACACGACGCTCCAACGGCTCGAGCGTGACGGCCTCGTCGAATCCGACGACGAGGGCGAGGAAGGCCCGCAGAAGGGCTTTCGCATCACCGCCGATGGCGCCGCCGAGCTCGCCGAGTGGTTGCGCACTCCACCCGACATGACCTCGCCACCGCGCGACGAGCTCGTGATCAAGGTGCTCGTCGCGCTCACGCTGCCGGGCGTCGACGTGCGCGACGTGGTGCAGGTGCACCGCCGCTACGTGGTCGAGCTGATGCAGCAGTGGACACGCCTCAAGGATGACGCCACCGACGACGAGGTGGGCTTCCTGCTCGTGGTCGACGCCGAGCTGTTCCGGCTCGACGCGGTGATCCGCTGGCTCGACGCCGCCGACGGGCGTCTGGCGCGCCTCGCGGCCGATCCGCCGCCGGTCGTCACAGGCAGCCCGTTGCTGCCGCCGAGGTTGCGCCGCCGCATGGGAGCACGGCCGTGACCGCGCTCGAGCTGCGCGATGTGTCGAAGGTGTACGGCGTCGGCCCCACCGAAGTGCACGCGCTGCGCAACGTCAGCCTCACTGTCGATGCCGGCGTACTCGTGGCGGTGATGGGACCGAGCGGTTCGGGCAAGAGCACGTTGTTGACGATCGCCGGGAGCCTCGAGCTGCCGACCACCGGCGAGGTCATCGTCGAAGGGACGTCTCTGGCGTCGATGTCCCGGAACGAACGGGCTCGGTTGCGCCGCCGCTCGATCGGCTACGTGTTCCAGGACTTCAACCTGTTGGCCGGCCTCACGTCGCTCGAGAACGTCGCGTTGCCGTTGGAGCTCGACGGCGTGGGAGCGAAGCGCGCTCGCGTCGCGGGTATGCAAGCGTTGGAAGAACTCGGCATGAGCGACCGCGCGTCACGCTTCCCCGACGAGCTGTCGGGCGGCGAACGCCAACGCGTCGCGATCGCGCGTGCGGTCGTGGGCGACCGACACCTGCTGCTGGCCGACGAACCGAGCGGCGCGCTCGACTCTGTGAACGCGGAAGGCGTCATCCGACTCGTGCGTGCCGCCTGCCAACGGGGGGTCGCCGGTGTCATCGTCACCCACGACGCGCAGCTCGCGTCGTGGGCAGATCGCGTCGTGTTCCTGCGCGACGGACGCATCGTCGACCAGACCATGCCGCCACCGGGGCCGGAATCGCTGCTCACACCGGACGCCAGGTCGTGAGCCTCACGATGCACGATCGGCCTGCCGAGGTGATCGCCGCGCCATCGAGCAGTGGTCCGGCACGACGCGCGATCTTCCGGTGGTCATGGCGATTGTTCCGCCGCGAGTGGCGCCAACAGATCTTGGTGCTCGCACTCGTGGCGCTCGCAGTCGCGGGAACGACGGTCGGAACCGCGCTCGCGTACAACGCGGGGCAGCCGCGCGACGCCACGTTCGGAACCGCAAACAGCTCGATGACGTTCTCGGGACCCGACAACGCCGACGTCGCCGCCGCCCGCAAGGCGTTCGGCACCGTCGAGCGAATCGATCACCAGAGCATCCCCGTTCCCGGATCGCCGAGCCGGCTCGACCTACGCGCGCAAGACCCCGAGGGGACCTACTCGCGCCCGACATTGCGACTCGTCTCTGGGCGCTTCCCGAACGGCGGCGCCGAGGTCGCGATGACGGCGAGCGCGGCGACGACCTTCGGCGTTCGCATCGGTGGTCATCTCGACGTGAACGGCCACGCCCGGCGACTGGTGGGCATCGTCGAGAACCCCCTCGACCTCAACGACGAGTTCGCACTCGTCGCGCCGGGACAAGCCGATCCGCCCGCGCAAGTGGCGATCCTGTTCGAGGCATCCGACCACGCAGTCAACGCGTTCCAGCCGTCCGTTCACGCCACGAGCGTCGCCACACGCGGCACCCTCGACACGACGCTCGCGGCCACAGTGGTGCTCGCGCTCGAGACCATCGGGTTGCTGTTCGTAGGTCTTGTCGCGGCGGCCGGCTTCACCGTGATGGCCCAACGGCGTCTCCGCGCACTGGGCATGCTCGGTGCGCTGGGCGCGACGGATCGGCACATTCGCTCCGCGATGGTGGCGAACGGCGCCGTCGTCGGCGTGGTCGGATCGGTGACGGGCGCCGTCACCGGCCTCGTCGCGTGGGTTGCGCTCACCCCGAAGTTCGAAGACCTCGTGAAGCATCGCATCGCCCGGTTCCACCTGCCGTGGTGGGCCATCGTGGTCGCGATCGTGCTCGCGACCGTCACGTCGATCGCGGCCGCATGGTGGCCGGCACGTTCCGCGGCGCGAGCATCGATCGTCGCGGCGTTGTCGGGACGCCCGTCACCACAGAAGCCCGCGCACCGATTCGCAGGGGCCGGCGGCGTGTTCTTGGCGATCGGAGTCGCATGCCTCGCGTTCGCGCACCAGGACACACCGAAGCCGGCTCTCATCATCGGCGGCACGATCGCCACCACGTTCGGGATGCTGTTCCTCGGCCCCCTCTTCATCCGCATGCTGGCGATGCTCGGGCGTCGCGCGCCGATCATGGTGCGACTCGCCGTTCGTGACCTCGCTCGCTATCAAGCTCGATCCGCAGCCGCGCTCGGCGCGATCAGCCTCGCGCTCGGTATCGCGGCAACCGTCGCCATCAGCGCGGCCGCGGCCGCCGTTCCCGAGGCGGCGACGAACCTTCCCGCGAACCAGGCGATCGCATACCTCGAACCCGCGACCGGCTTGGGCGAGGACACGAATGCCGTCCAAGTGATGAGCTCCGCCGATGTCGCCAAGCTCGCGGCAAAGGTCTCCGCGCTGGCGGCATCCCTCCACGCGCACACCGTGCTCCCACTCAGCGTTGCGATCAACCCGTCGTCGCCGACAGTCTCGGTCGATCCGGCGCAGCTGAACGCTTCGCCGAACGCGAGCGGTGGTTCGGTATCGATCCGTCGCGTCGTGGGCGGTTCGGCCGCCCCGGGCGCGATCCTGATCCAGATACCGGCTTCACTCGGTCGCGTGACGATCATCAGCAACGGTGCACAAAGTGGGTTCCAGATCTCGGATCAGGTCCCGCTCTACGTGGCGACGCCCGCCGTCTTGCACCGCTACGGGATCAAGGCGGATCAGATCGCGAAGACCACAGACATCATCACGTCGCGCACAGATCTGCACGGTCTCGTGGTGCACGCGCCACCCCGCGACGACGGGGCCGGGGTGCGGCGCGGACCGGAGCAGTGGCATCCAACGATCCAGCACATCCGCTTCTCCACCGACGCGTCGCACACCTCCGATCCGACCACGCTCGTGACCGTGCACGCACTGCAGCACTTCGGGCTGAAGGCGGTTCAGGCCGCCTGGCTCATCGAGACGCCGCGGCCGCTCACGGCGATCCAGATCAGCGCGGCGCAACACGCGGCTGCGATCGCGGGCTTCACGGTCGAGACGCACCAGAGCCGACCTTCGAACGCGCGACTGCGCGACGGGGCAACCCTGATCGGTCTGCTCCTCGCCCTCGGTGTGCTCGCGATGACGGTCGGGCTGATCCGCAGCGAGACCGCCAACGATCTACGCACGCTCGCCGCCACCGGAGCGAGCAGCATGGCGCGGCGCTCCCTCACGGGCGCCACGGCCGGAGCGCTCGCATTGCTCGGCGCGCTCCTCGGCACGGGCGGCGCGTACGTCGCCCTCGTCGCGTGGCATCGCCGCGACCTCCATCCCCTCACCCGCGTGCCGTACCTGAACCTTGCGACGATCCTCGTCGGGCTGCCCATCATCGCCATCAGCGCCGGGTGGCTCCTCTCGGGTCGAGAGCCCGCTGCCGTGGGCCACCAACCGCTCGAATAGCTGCCGATTCCGCCCGCTCCGAGCGGGCAACGCGGCATCATCGTGCATCGACACATCCAGATGGGCTGGACTGAGCGTCGGCCGGCGAATCCGCCCGGCACCGACGACCAGAGGAACGCATCGTGTCGCAACCGACAGTGCCGCAGCTCTCGACCAGCCTCACGAGCTACGCGGCCGATGATCCGGGAAGCTGGCAGTTCCTCCTCGATCGCGCCGTGGCGGCCGACCGGGCGGGCATCGATCGCCTCGTCGTGTCG
>JADGOO010000162.1 GCA_017882905.1 Acidimicrobiia bacterium
GCTCCGCACATGAGTCGCCGCGACGGCCTCGCCACCAGGCCCGGTCGGCCTGTGGGCCTGCGGCTCCTAAGTAGTGGGCGGGGGCCAGATCTGGGGGGCGCCCGGGAGGCGGCGGGGTTCGCCGAACTCCGCCCGCCGGCGGCGCCGGCGAGCCCGATAGGGGATCAGCACCACAGCGTGCACCCCGGCCCGCTGCTCCACGGCCACGTGCACCACGTCGCCCAGCTCGGCGACCGTCTGGTTCGTGGTGACCGCCACCGCCCACAGCTCGCCGCGGCGCGCCTGCAGCTGCTCGACGAGCGTCGCCACCGCCACCTCGGGATCGCCGCCGCGCGCCGCCTCCGGCGCCGACGCGATCGCCACGCCCTCGTGATCGACGACGGCCGCGAACGGCGTGAACGCGCCGTGCTGTTCGATCATGCGGCGGGCGAACGCCACCGCGGCGTCGAGCGCCCGGTCGAGGTCGCTCATGACCGACCTGTTGCCACGAGGCGCGTTGCTACACCCGGACCCAGCGCGGGAGGTGGACGTCGTCCACGAGCGGGAACACCACACGCACGGGTTCGCCGATCCGGATCGTTGCCGGGTCGATCTCGTTGATCGCACCATCGGGCGACGCGAGCAGGTTGCCCACGAAGCGGATCGTGGGGGCGTCGTCGAGCGCGACGACGATCACGTTGTACGGAGCGAGCGCCGAGTAGGCGGGCAGCAGCGGCGGATGCGGCACGACGAACGACCACACGGTTGCCAGCCCGCTCATCGCGCGCCAGCCGCGGTCGAGGGAGTTGCA
This sequence comes from Acidimicrobiia bacterium, assembly GCA_017882905.1. Taxonomy (GTDB): domain Bacteria; phylum Actinomycetota; class Acidimicrobiia; order IMCC26256; family PALSA-610; genus Chersky-683. The sequence continues at coordinate 791 of JADGOO010000162.1, forward strand.
GTGCGGGCACATCGGCCGTGGCGGGTGCGCGAGCCGGCCGCACGAGCCGCACTCCTGTACGAGCAGCTCGCCGCGTGCGCAACCGGCCCAGAACGGCGCCGCGTTCTCGTCGTCGACATCGGGAAGGAGGAAACCGCTCTCCATCGCGTCAAGCCTCCTTCGTGAAGAGGATCGCCGAGGTGGGTACGCCTTCGCCGCTCGTCACGAGCGACACGTCGGCGCCCTCGACCTGCGCCGTGGAAGTGCCGCGGATCTGGCGCACGCCTTCGAGCACGAGGTTCATGCCGTGCACGTAGGCCTCGCTCATCCCGGCACCACTCGTGTTCACCGGCAGTGAGCCGGTTCCGACCTCGATGTTGCCGTTGTCGGTGAACGGGCCACCCTCGCCACGGGCGCAAAAGCCGTAGCCCTCGAGCGACAGGATGATCAGCGGACTGAACGCGTCGTAGAGCTGCGCGACCTTCACGTCGGCGGGGCCCACATCGGCCATCGACCACAGCTTGCGCGCGGTGGCCCACGCCGGACCGACGAGTGGGTCGTCGTTGTAGAAGTTCGTCATCGTCTGGTGCTGCGGCGGCAGGCCCTGCGCGAACGCGTGCACGTACGCAGGCGGCCGTTGACAATCGCGTGCGCGCTCGGCGCTCGTGATCACCACGGCGAGCGCACCGTCGGTCTCGAGACAGTTGTCGAACAGGCACAGCGGCTCGCTGATCCAGCGCGCCGCCATGTACTCCTCGCGCGACATCGTCTTGTGGCCCATCGTCGCGTTCGGGTTGCGGTTCGCATGCTTGCGGGCCGCCAGCGCCACGTTGGCGAGATGGTCGCGAGTGGTGCCGAACTGGTGCATGTGGCGGCGCGTGAGCATCGCGATCTCGTCGACGGGGCGCAGCAAGCCGAAGGGCCGGCTCCACATCGACGTGTCCTCGATGCGGGCCGCGGCCTGCGACCACGGACGGCTCGCCTTGGCGCTGCGCTTGCGCGCACGCCACGCCACGGCCACCTCGCACTGACCGGTGGCCACCGCCATCGCAGCTTGGCCGGTGACGCCGCACGCCGCGCCGCCGCCGTAGCCCACCTGCGAGAAGAACGTGATCTCGCCGAGACCCACGTTCTTGGCCACGTCGACCTCGCGGTTCGGCTCCATCGTGAAGCTGGCGAGGCCGTCGACCTCCGACGGCGCGATGCCCGCGTCGTCGAGCGCCATCTTGATCGCCTGGCAGGCGAGCGAGAGCTCCGTGTCGGGGAGACCTTTGCCGAACGCGGTCTGGCCGATTCCGACGATCGCGGTCTTGTTCTTGATCGTGTCAGCAGCCATGGCCGTCCTGTCGTCGCGCGTGTCGATCGTGCGTGATCACCAGCCAGTGAACTGCACGGGGCGCTTCTCGCGGTAGCTGTTCATGCCCTCCATGCCGTCGTGCGTGCCGGCGTTGAGCTCGACCATCATCGCCTCCGTCTCGAGCAGCGTGCGCCGGTCGTACTCCATGGCGTCGTGCAGCAGCTTCTTCGACCAGCCGAGCGCCTTCGTGGGGCCTTGCGCGAGTCGTTCTGCCCATTCGCGGGTGGCCGACTCGAGCTCGGCGGCCGGCACGACCTTGTTGGCGATGCCGAGCCGCTCCATGTCGGGGGCCGAGAGGTCGTCACCGAAGAAGATGAGCTCCTTGGCCTTGTGCATGCCGACGATGCGCGGCAGCAGGTACGCCACACCACCGTCGGGCACGAGGCCCCGCCGCACGAACACCTGGATGAGGCGGGCCGTGTCGGCGGCGATCACCAGGTCGGCGGCGAGCGTGAACATCGAGCCGCCACCGGCCGCGGTGCCGTTCAGGGCCACGATCACCGGCTTCTCGCAGTCTTGGATCGACTGCATCAGCGTCTGGAAGCCGCGCCGCATCATGTCGATGCCGCCGCCGACGATCCGTTCGGGCGCCCCTTCGGGCGGCGTCGCCGTGACGGGCGGACGGATGCTCAGGTCGGCGCCCGTGCAGAAGTGCTTCGTGCCCGCGGCGGTGAGCACCACGCAGCGCACACCGAGATCCACGTGCGCGTCGCGGAACTGCTGGATCAAGCGATCGCGCACGTAGAACGGGATCGCGTTGCCCGATTCGGCACGGTTGATCGTGAGCCACAGCACGTTGTTCTCGACGCGCGCCAACAGCTCTGCGTCGGCCCGCGCCGCCCAATCGATCTCGTCGGTCACTGCTTCACCACCAAGGCATCGAGTGCGACCGCACCATGCGGCCGCACGAGGAGGGGATTGATGTCGATCTCACGCACGTCGCCGGCCAGGTCGAGAGCCAGGCGCTGCACCTTCATGATCACGTCCACGAGCGCATCCTCGTCGACGGGCTTGGCGCCTCGCACACCGCGCAGCAGCTTGGCGCCCCGAAGCTCGTCGACCATGCGCCGCGCCTCTCCGGCCGAGAACGGCGGAACGCGGAACGCGACGTCTTCGAACACTTCCACGAGCACGCCCCCGACTCCGAGCGTGACGACCGGGCCGAACAAGGGATCGGTGCTCACGCCCACGAGCGTCTCGACGCCGCCGCGAACCATCTCGCAGACGAGCACGCCGTCGATGCGGGCCGTGCAGTTCGCTCGTGCTGCCCGGCGCAGCAGCTCGGCGTACGTGGCGCGCACTTTGGTGGCCCCTTCCACGCCCAGCTCGACGAGACCGGCGTCGCTCTTGTGGGCGAGATCAGGCGAGCTCACCTTCATGACGACCGGGCCCTTGAGTCGCGCCGCCGCGGCGACGGCCTCGCGGGCCGACGTGCACAGCGTGTCGCGCGAGGTCTTGATGCCGTAGGCGCGCAGGATCTGCTTGCTCTCGTGTTCGGACAGCGCGGCGCCCGGCTCGACCGCATCGAGCAGGCGGCGCGCCTTGCGGGCGGCTGGCAACGGTTCGGTGGGCACGTCGGCGAAGGGCGACCCGTGACGCCCCACGAAATCCCAATAGTCGATGTAGGCGCGCACCGCGGTCACGCAGTTCGCGAACGTGCGGAACACTGGCAGACGCGACCCGAGCAGTCCGTCGCGATACGGCACCTCGGTACCGACGGGGGAGCCCCACACCACGAAGATCGGCTTGTGGGTGGTTTCCGAGACCGCGACGAGGTCGCGCACCATCGGCGTGCTCATCGAATCGACCGCGCCGGTGATCGGCACGATCACGATGTCGACCTTGGCGTCGGCGACGATCGCGTCGAGGATCTTGCGACCGCGTTCGTCCATCACGGGCGGGCCGCCGCAATCGACTGGGTTGCTCACGCGTAGGTAGGCCGGGATCAGTCCGTCGTGCAGGGTTCGCTGCGTCGCGGGCGTGAGGTCGGGCAGGTGCAGTCCCGCGGCCGCCGCCATGTCGGCCATGTGCGCCCCGGTACCACCCGAGATCGCATACACGCATACGCCGTGTGCATTGCCCTGTTCAGTCGCTGTGGCGCTGGACTCTTGCGCGCTGCGGCTCTTTCTTCCGGGCTTCCCACGCCGCGAGCGCCGGGGCGGTGCCGTGCGGGCGAACATGGCGCTCACCTCGAGCAGCTCGTCGAGACCGTCGACCCGTGTCACGCCGAGCTGGCGGAACACGGCGCTCGTGACCGCGTCGGACCCGGTGAGATGCCCGGTGTGGCTCTGCGCCATCGACGCGCCTTCGGCCGTGCGCCCCACCTTGACGATCACCATCGGCTTGCGGGCGCGGGCCGCGTGATCGGCCGCGAGCATGAGCGTGCGGCCGTCTTTGAAGCCTTCGATGTAGGCGGCGATCACGCCCACCTCGGACTGGTCGGCGAAGTAGCGCGCGAAGTCGGCGAACTCGAGGTCGACCTCGTTGCCCGTGGGCGCCCAGTGCGAGAGACGGATGCCGAGCTCCTGGCCCTGGAAGATCGGGCGCCCCTGATGGCCGCTCTGCGTGACGAGCGCGATCGCCGGACCGTCGAGGTCGGTGCGGAACTCGCTGAACGCGTTGAGGTTCGTGTTCGGCCCGAGCAGGCGCGTGTCGTGGGTGCGCACCAGCTCGGCGAGACGCGCTTCGAGCTTGCGGCCCTCGACCCCGATCTCGCTGAAGCCGGCGCTGAAGATCACCGCGAACTTCGCGCCGTGGCGAGCTGCGTCGGCGAAGTGGTCGACCACGCGCTCCACGCCCGTGAGCAACACGGCGAGATCGATCTCGTCGTCGACGTCGAGGATGCTCGGCACCGTCTTGACGCCCTGCACGGTCTCGTACACGGGCGTGACCGCGTGGAAGCGCGCCCCGCGCTCGTCGGCGAACGCCTTGATGCGCGCAGTCATGAGCGAGTTGGGCTTGCCGCCCGCATCGCTGGCACCGACGACCGCGACCGATCGAGGGTGCAGGAAGGTGTCGAGGTCGACGGCGCGCAGGGCGACCGGCCGCCCCGAGACATCGAGCGGAAGGGGCAAGGCGGGCACGACCCGGCATTCTGACGCACACGTCAGGTTCAGGTCGACACGACTAGGGTGCGGCCCGCCGCGAGGCCCGCCGGAACGCCGCCAACAGGAGAGGCTGATGCCGCCGCTGCGCACGATCGGTGTCGTGGGCTTGTCGCTCGCGGGGTTGCGTGCGGCCGAGACGCTGCGCCGCGGCGGGTTCGACGGGCGTCTCGTCGCCATCGCCGGTGAGCCGCACCTTCCGTACGACCGGCCGCCGCTGTCGAAGGAGCTCCTTGCGGGCGCTCGCGACCCGGCCGACGTGCTCCTGCGCAAGCAGGGCGTCGACGACCTCGACCTCGATCTGCGCCTCGGCGTGCGGGCCCGGGGCCTCGACGCGGGCGCGCGCTCGATCACCCTCGACAGCGGCGAGACGGTCACGTGCGACGGGATCGTGGTGGCCACGGGGGCCACGCCGCGCCGCCTCCCGCCGTCGATCTGTCCGCCCGACCTCGCCGGTGTGCACGTGCTGCGCACCCTCGACGACGCGCTCGCCCTGCGGGGCGAGCTCGACGCCGGCCCGAACCGCGTGTGCGTGATCGGAGCCGGCTTCATCGGCGCCGAGGTGGCGGCCACGAGCCGCGGTCGAGGTCTCGATGTCACGGTCCTCGAAGCGCTCCCACAGCCGATGGTGCGCGGGCTCGGCGAGCAGCTCGGCGCAGTGTGTGCGCAACTGCACCGCGACCACGGTGTCGACCTCCGCCTCGGTGTGCAGGTGGCGCGCGTGGAAGGCGACCACCGTGTGGAGCGCGTCGTGCTGTCCGACGGAACCGTGATCGAGTGCGATGTGCTGCTCGTGGCAATCGGCGTGGAGCCCGAGACGCACTGGCTCGACGGGAGCGGCCTCACGCTCGACAACGGGATCGTGTGCGACCAGGCATGTGTCGCCGCGCCCGGCATCGTTGCGTGCGGCGACGTGGCCCGGTTCCCGAACGCGCTCTTCGACGATGAGCCGATGCGGCTCGAGCACTGGACGAACGCCACCGAGCAAGGCGTGCACGCCGCCGAGAGCCTGCTCGGCGATGAGCCCAAGCCGTTCACGCCCGTGCCGTTCGTGTGGAGCGATCAGTACGACGTGAAGATCCAGAGCGTCGGTCGCTTCGACGCCACCCACGACATCCACGTGGCGCACGGCACGCTCGCCGATCGCAAGTTCGTTGCGCTGTTCGGTCGCGACGGTCGGCTGCGGGGCGCGCTCGGCTTCAGCCAGCCGCGCCGCGTGATGCAGTACCGCAAGCTGATCTCCGAGCGGGCGCCGTGGGGCGAGGCGCTCGCGCTCGCCGAGCAGTGAACCGCGTCGCGCTCGCACCGCGATGACCGGCGAACGCACCCACGATCCGTTCGCGGGCAAGGCCGCGCTCCCGCGCGAGCCGCTCGTCACGCTGCCGTTCGCGCTCATCGTCGCGTCGGGCCTCGCGTACTTCCTCGCGCTCACGATGCTCAACCCGGTGCTGCCGCTGTACGTGAAGGACCGTCTCGGTGGCGGCGACGTGGCCGTCGGCGTGGGCGTGGGCGCGTTCGCGCTCGGTGCAGTGCTGTTGCGCCCCTACGCCGGGTTGCTCGGCGACCGGTACGGACGCCGTGTGCTGCTCATCGGCGGCGCGAGCGTGGTGGCGGTGGCCACCGCGTGCTACGGGCTCGTCGCGAGCATGGCGTGGCTCGTCGGCGCACGCTTCGTGGCCGGTCTCGGCGAAGCCGCGTTCTTCGTCGGCGCGGCAACGATGATCACGGACCGCTCGCCCGATGCACGACGCGGCGAAGCGCTCAGCTACTGGTCGACCGCGGTGTACGGCGGGCTCGCGTTCGGCCCGTACCTCGGCGAGCTCGTGGTGGGCCCCGAGCACCACGAGCGGTTCGCGCGCGCCTGGCTCGTAAGTGCGTCGCTCGCCTGCGCGGCGGTGTGCGTGGGACTGCTCACCCGCGAAGCGCCGGACCGGCCGGCCGCCACGAAGGGCCGCGCGTCGCTGCTGCACCGGCGCGCCTTTGCTCCCGGCCTCGTGTTGTTGCTCGGCCAGATCGCGCTGGCCGGCTGGACGAGCTTCATCAAGCTCTACGGACACGACGACCTCGGGATGTCGGAGGTCGGCGGTGTCTTCTTGCTCTACGGCACGTTGATCCTCATCGTGCGCGTACTCGGTGCGCGCCTGCCCGACCGGCTCGGCGCGCGACGCTCGGGGACGCTCGCGCTCGCGGCCGACGCCGCGGGGATGCTCATCATCGCGGTGTGGCGAACGCCGGCGGGGCTCTACACAGGCACCGCGGTCTTCGCGATCGGCATCTCGTTCATGTACCCGGCGCTGCTCGTGCTGGCGCTCGACGGTGTGCCCGCGTCGGAACGCGGGTCGGTGGTCGGCACGTTCTCGAGCTTCTTCGACCTGTCGCAGGGGCTCGGGGCCGCGCTCTGCGGTCTCGTGGTGAGCGTCGCGGGCTACGGCGCGATGTTCGCGACCACAGCCGTGCTCGCCGTTGCCGGCATCGTGTTCTTGCGCAGTCGGGCTGCGGTGCATGCGGCGCCGTACGATGCCGTCTCGTGACGTCGCTGCTCGTCACCAACGACTACCCGCCCAAGCTCGGTGGCATCCAGTCGGTGCTGTGGGAGCTCTGGCGCCGGCTGCCCGGCGCCGAGACCACCGTGCTCACCACCCCGTATCCGGGCGCGGCGGCGTGGGACGCGCAACAAGCGCATCGTGTCGTGCGCACGCCCGATCGCGTGCTGCTCCCCACGCCGTCCTTGCGCCGGCGGGCCGACGCGCTTGCGCGCGAGGTCGGTGCCGACATTGTGTTCGTCGATCCGATGCTGCCGGTGGGCGCAATCGGTCCACACCTCGAGAGCGCGCCCTACGCCGTGGTCGCGCACGGCGCGGAGATCTCCGCGTGGGGGCGAGTGCCTCCGATGCGCCAAGCCGCGCGACGCGTGCTCCGTGGTGCGAGCGCCGTGGTTGCGATCGGCGACTACCCGCGCCTCGAGTGCGAACGAGTGGCGGGTGGTCCGCTGCCCACCGTGGTGATCCCGCCGGGTGTCGACGCGCAGCGGTTCGTGCCGCTCGACGAGACGGCCCGCGCCGCCGCGCGGCTGCGTCTCGGACTCGATCCCGACCGACCCGTCGTGCTCGGACTGTCGCGGCTCGTGCCCCGCAAGGGCTTCGACGTGTTGATCCGCGCCGTCGCCGCGCTCGGTCCCGACGTGCAGCTCGCGATCGGGGGAGCGGGCCGCGACTCGCGCCGGCTCGCCGCGCTCGCCCGGCGCAACGATGTGCACGTGCACTTCCTCGGACGGATCGCCGATGTCGACCTGCCCGCCGCGTACGGGTGTGCCGACGTGTTCGCGATGCTCTGTCGTGATCGCTGGGGCGGGCTCGAGGCCGAAGGGTTTGGCATCGTGTTCCTCGAAGCCGCCGCGTGTGGTGTGCCGCAGATCGCGGGCCGCAGCGGCGGTTCGCATGAAGCGGTCTCCGATGGCGAGACGGGATTCGTGGTGGATCCGCGCGACGTCGCGGCAGTGCGCGACGCGCTCGGCGACCTGCTCGCCGACGGCGGTGCCCGATCGCGCATGGGTGCCGCGGCGCGCGCCCGGGCTGTCGACCAGTTCTCGTACGAGACGTTGGTGGCGCGGCTCGCGCCGCTCGCGCGCGGCGAGGCGACCACCACGTCGGGGAGGGCGTCGTGAAGGTCGCGCGCCCGACCCTGCCCGACGCGCCCGGCCGGCGCATCCTCGTCGCGGCGTGGATCACCGTGGCGCTGTTCGTGGTGGTGGCCCTGCCCGCCGCGCTCGGCGCAAGCGCGTTCGAAGCACCCGTGGCGATCTACGGCCTCGCATCGCTCGGTGTGGGCTTCGCGGTGTGGATCGTCGCGTTCTTCCGCGCCGCGGCGCGCACGACGCGCGGCGACGACATCGTTGTGGCGAGCTGGGTGTTCCTGCAGGATGCCGCGCCGGGTCCGGTTCGTCGCCATCTGCTTGGCGCCGCCGCGGCCGCGCTCGTGATCACCTTCGCCACCGCGGTCGGCAGCCCGTTCGTGTGGCTCGCCGACCTGCTCCCGCTTGGTTGGTGCGCGTTGTGGAGTGCATGGCACGGCACCTTCCCGGCGCGCCGGCCGCCGTCGCCGCTCGCACCGCGCGGCCGACCACACGCCGCGCCGCGGAGCCGCGCGAAGCAAGCTGACGACAAGCCCACGCAAGGAACCGCGTCCGGAGGACATCGTGGCCGACCAGGCAAATGAGCGCATCCGAATCGAGGCGTCGGCCGCCCGCTGCTGGGAGGTGGCCACCGACTTCGAGCGCTACCCCGAGTGGGCCCGCGATGTGAAGCAGGCCAAGATCGTGGCGACCGACGCCGAAGGGCGCGGCACACGGGTCGAGTTCCGGGCCGCTGCGCTCGGCAAGAGCATTCGCTACCTGCTCGAGTACGACTACTCGGCGGCGCCCGACGGTTTCTCGTGGCGGCTCGCGGAGGCCGACATGCTGCGCCGCCTCGACGGTACGTACCGCTTCGAAGCCGAGACGCCCACCTCCACCCGCGTGCACTACGAGCTGGCCGTCGAGCTCGCGATGCCGCTCCCGGGCCTCGTGAAGCGCCGGGCGTCGTCGCTGATCATGGGCAACGCGTTGCGGGAGCTGAAGCGCCGTATCGAAGGCCCGCCCGAGAGCTGAGCGCCACGCCCCGCTAGCCTCCGCGGCCGCATGCGCATCCTGCTGTTCACCGGCAAGGGCGGCGTCGGCAAGACGACTGTCGCCGCCGCCACGGCGCTGCACTGCGCGCAACAAGGCCTGCGCACGATCGTGCTCTCCACCGACCCGGCGCACTCGCTCGCCGACGCGTTCGATGAGCCGCTCGGTGACGAGCCGAGCACGCTCGGTGAGAACCTCGACGGTCAGCAGCTCGATGCCCGCACCCGGTTCGAGGCCGCGTGGGCCGACGTGCGCGACTACGTGGTCGACGTGCTCGGCTGGGCCGGCGCCGACGCGGTCGAGGCCGAGGAGCTGGCGATCGTGCCTGGCCTCGACGAGGTGTTCGCCCTCGCCGACATCAAGGCCCACGCGTTGGGAGGCCGCTACGACGTGGTGGTCGTCGACTGCGCACCGACCGCCGAGACCCTGCGGCTCCTGTCGCTGCCCGACGTCCTCGGCTGGTACATGGACAAGCTCTTCGACTCGCAGCGCCGCATCGCGCGCCTCGCGCGGCCTGTCGTCAGCCGGCTCACGAGCATGCCGGTCGCGCCCGACGCCGTGTTCGGCGCGGTGCGCCGCTTCTACGACCGTCTCGATGGTGTGCGCGAGCTACTCACCGATGGCGACATCACCACCGCCCGCCTCGTGGTGACGCCCGAGCGCATGGTGGTCGCGGAGGCCCGGCGCACGTTCACGTACCTTGCCCTGTTCGGCTATCACGTCGACGCAGTGATCGCGAACCGTCTGCTTCCCGTCGAGGTGGAAGACGCGTGGTTCGGCGAGTGGCGTGAGCAGCAACGCGCGCACCTCACCACGATCGGTGACGCGTTCGCTCCGTTGCCGATCCTCACCGCCGAGCTCGCGCGGCGCGAAGTGGTCGGTGCCGACGCGTTGCGCACCTTCGCCGCGGATCTCTACGGCGATCGCGACCCGGCTGCTCGACTTGCCCACGCCGACCCGATGCGCGTCGACGCCGTGAACGACTCGATGGTCCTGTCGGTGCACCTCCCGTTCTCGGGTTCCGCCGATGTGGAGCTCGGCCGCAGTGCCGACGAGCTGTTCCTAGCGGTCGGGCCGTATCGCCGTGCGCTCGTGCTGCCCGATTCGCTGCGCGCTCGCGAGGTTGCGGGTGCGCGGTTCACCGAAGGGCGACTCGAGGTGGAGTTCGTGCGGCCGTGAGCGGCAGCTCGGAGCACCCCGGCGCCGACGACCCGTTCTGGGCCGCGAGCCAGCTCGGCCAGTTCGGCGCGCTCGGATCGATCCTGCTCGGCTTGCAGAGCTCCGCGTCGCCCGACGCGGTGGAGCATCTCCTCAACGCTGCTTCCGAGCTGATCGCCGCGGCGCGCGCCGCACTCGATGCGGCCGACGCGGTGGTCGAGAGCCAGCGCGAGGCGCACGCGCGCCGCGCGGCCGCCCGCGCGCCGCGGGTCGAACGCATCCACGTGCGCGACGCGTGAGCACGCATCCGAGCATGTCCCACGGTTCGGACGAGCGGCCCACGATCGGCCTCGACATCGGCGGTACGAAGATCCTCGGCGCGGTCGTCGCCGCCGATGGTGCGGTCCTGGCGGAGCATCGTGTGGCCAGCCCGCGAGCCCTCGGCGCCTTCGACGCCGCCATGGCGCAGGTGGTCGAACGCCTCCGGGTGGATCATCCCGACACGCTCGCGGTGGGTGTGGGCATCGCCGGCCTCGTCGATCTCGACGGCGTGTTGCGCTACGGACCGAACCTTCCTGAAGCGATCGACCTGCCGGTGCGCGATCTGCTGCACGTCGCCACCGGTCTTCCCGTGTTCGTCGACAATGACGCCAACGCGGCCGGCTTCGGAGAGGTGGTGCACGGCGCGGCGCGTGGCGTACGCGACGCGCTCACCGTCACGCTCGGCACCGGGATCGGTGGCGCGTTGATCCTCAACGGCGCGATCTACCGTGGCGCGCACGGGTTCGCGGCCGAGATCGGCCACTTCACCGTGGATCGCCGCGGCCCGATGTGCGCGTGCGGCGAGCGCGGCCACTGGGAGGCGATCGCGTCGGGTACTGCGCTCGGCCGTATGGCGCGCGAGCTCGTCGAAGCCGGCGGCGGGAGCGCGATCCTGCGCGTCGCCGGTGGCGCGGTCACTGATGTCGACGGACCGGCCGTGGCTGCGGCCGCGGTTGCGGGTGACTCCGAGGCGCGTGAGCTGCTGAAGGAGTACGCCGACAACGTCGCCGTCGGTCTGGTTGCGCTGGCGAACATCTGCGATCCCGAGCTCATCGTGATCGCGGGTGGTCTCGTCGAGCTCGGTGCCTTGCTCTTCGACCCGCTCGGCGTGTCGTTCGAAGCCCATCTCGAAGGCGGCGATCACCGACCGCCCGTCGCGCTCGTACCGGCCACCTTGGGAGAACGGGCAGGAGCGATCGGCGCGGCAGCACTCGCGCGCACGATGTTGACCGCGTCGTGACGATGCGTGTGGGGCTCACGCTGCCCTCGTTCGCCCCCGACGTGGAGGCGCCACTCGCGGTTGCGGTGGCGGCCGACGCGTCGGACATCGACGCTGTGTTCGCCTACGACCACCTGTTCCGTGAGTCGAGCTCCGGACGGCGCGGTGCGATCGAGTGCTTCGCCCTCCTGGGTGCGTGCGCGGCGCGCACACGCCGCATCGCGCTGGGCTCGCTGGTGGCGCGCGCCACGTTGCGACCACCGGCCGTGCTCGCGCATTCGTTCGCGACGCTCGCGCGCATGGTCGGGAGCGAGCGCTTGATCGCGGGCATCGGTGCGGGCGACTCCGAGAGCCGCGCCGAGAACGAGGAGTTCGGTGTCGGCTTCGGCCGTATGGCCGACCGGATCGCCGCGCTCGCGCTGGCGGTGCGAGCCGTCGCCGACGCGGGCGTCGACGTCTGGGTGGGCGGGCGCTCGCTCGCCGTGCGCGAGATCGTGGCGCTGGGCGACGGATGGAACTCGTGGGGAACGTCGCCCGAGGCGTTCCGGGCCGAAGCCGACGTCGTGCGCGCTGTGGCGCCCCACGCAACGATCACCTGGGGAGGCCTCGTGGTGCTCGCCGGCGACGACGACGCGGCGCACGACAAGGCCGCCCGCCTGCGCGCCGGCCCCGGCACGATCGTCGGCGCGCCGGCCACGGTCGCCGCGGCGCTGCAGCCGTACGTCGACGCGGGCGTGGAGTGGGTCGTGCTCGGTCCGGTCGATTCGAGCAACCCGGCCAACGTCGAGCTCGTGGCCGCCGTCCGCCAGCAGCTCCAATCGCCCTGAAGCCCCGAAGTGCTGTGGAGACGGGGGAGTGCCGTCAGTCGAGGAGCAGGTGCGCGGCGCGGTCCAGCCGCTGCGCCATCGTGGCGGCGTCGGTGAGCCCGCCGGCCCAGAACGCCATCGCCGACAGCCACACGCTGCCGAGCACTTCCACGACCGCCTCGACCTCCACGTCGGCGTCGCCGCCTCCATCGACTGCGGTCTCGATGATGCCCCGTAGCTGATCGCCGACGGCACGCTTCACATCGATCGCGTCGGGGTCGCTCGAGAACATCGCGCTCACGAGCGCGGCGGTCACGCGCGGCTCGCGCTCGAGCGCGCGGCACGCGCGCCGCAGCACCTCGCTCACGCGCTCCGCCGGAGTGCCCGCGCGCGGCGGTCGCTGGTCGATGCGCGCCCGCAGCACTTCGGTCTGGTCGAGCATGGCCGCGAGGAGCAGCTGATCCTTCGACGAGTAGTGGCGGTACAGCGTGCCGAGTGCCACCTCTGCTCGTGCCGCGACGTCTCGCATCTGCACGGCGTCGTAGCCGCCTTCACGCGCGAGCTCGGTCGCGGCCGCGAGGAGACGAGCCTTGCGGGCGGCCGTCTCCAGGGCCCGCGTGCCCGTGCGGCGAGTCGCACCCGATGTCGTGGCGCTCATTGCGCGGAAGGGTACGCACGCGACCCCGCAGCGTGTCTATTCCAACGTGGCGTAGTTGGTCGAACGGTCGTCGGCCCGGGTGCCCCGCACCTCGGCCACGCTCGCCACGAGGTCGTCGAGGTACTCGCCGACGACGGCCGTGTTGCCGGCCGACACGGTGGCGTGCAACGTGTCGGGCGGGCCCTGCCGGTCGAGGACCCAGCCACCCCGGCGGTGCAGCGCGTCGCCCACGGCGAACACGTCGATGTCGGAGCCGGGCCCGGCGCTCATCGCCACGATCTGGGCCTCGGGCTCGCCGAGCACCGCCAACCCGTCGATCGACCGGATGCCGTCCACCATGCGCTCACGCGTCTCGACCACGGATCTCGTCAGGCGCCGGTAACCCTCGACCCCGAGATGGCGCATCACTGCCCACGCTGTCGCCATCGGCAGGCCGGCACGGGTGCCTTGGATGCCGGATGACGCGTAGAAGCCGCCGAGCCAATCGTCGAACACGAACGTCTGGTATTGGCGGAGCTGCTTCGTGCGGTGCAGCAGCACCGACGCACCCTTCGGCGCGTAGCCGAGCTTGTGGATGTCGGCCGAGATCGTGGTGACGCCCTCGACCCGGAAGTCCCACGGCGACGACGGCGCGTAGCCGAGCATCTCCATGAACGGCAGCACGAAACCGCCCATGCACGCGTCGACGTGCATCGACGCGCCCAGCGATGCGGCGAGCGCGGCGAGCTCCGGAATCGGGTCGATCACGCCCTGCGGATACTGCGGTGCCGAACCCACCACGAGCACCGTGCGGTCGTTCACGCGGGCCGCCATGGCGTCGACGTCGGCGCGCCAGTCGGCGCGCACGGCCACCTTGTGCACGCGCACACCGAAGTAGTGGGCGGCCTTGTGGAACGCGGCATGCGCGCTCTCGGCCAGCACCATCTCGGGCTCCGTGATGTTGCGTTCCGCGCGCCCACGTTCGCGTGCGGCCTTCACGGCGCACAAGATCGACTCGGTGCCGCCGCTCGTCATGAAGCCCGCCGCGCCCTCGGGCGCGTGGAACATCGATGCCGTCCATTCGCACACCTCGCGTTGGATCTCGCCGAGGCTCGGGAAGGCGATCGTGTTCAGCGCGTTCTCGTGCAGGAACTCCTGGGCCACCCGCGCCGCGACCTCGTGGACCGAATGCCCGCCGTCGTAGACCATCCCGAACGTGCGACCCTCGGCCCAGCGCGCATCGTGCGCGCGCTTGGCGTGCAGCTCGGCGAGAATCGCGTCGGCATCGAGACCGTGTTCGGGAAGCCCTGCCATGCGCGGGAGTGTAGGGATCACCCGTCGCCGAAGTACTCCTTGCGCAGCTCGTCGCGTGGTTGCACGAACATGCCGTCGGCTTCGGCGCAGAGCGTCTCGCCGTGGAACACCTTCGCCTTCGACTGGATGCGCCGGCCTTCGAGCTTCTCGATCCACGCCTCCCACCGCAGCGGCTGGAAGAGCGGCGTGGGCCGCCGGTAGCGGACGGTCAACGTGCCCGTCATGCCCGGGCAGCTGTTGGCGATGTTGACGATCCCGAGGATCTCGTCGAACACGAGCGCGATCATGCCGCCGTGCACGTAGCCGGGCGGGCCTTCGTACGCCGCGGTCATGACGCCGGTGGCGACGCACCGCCGAGACGGTGTGCCGTCGCCGTCGCCGTTGTCGTCGCCGTCGATGATCTCCCAGTCGATCGTGCCCGGTGCGAGCGGTGACGCGTTGCCCACAACGGGGGAGCGGGGCAGGTAGTCGCCGTGGTCACGGGGCGTGTAGCCCGGACCCGACCGACGGTCGACGACGCCCGCGAGGTTCTTCGTGACTGCCTCGACCGCGGCGGCCGCCGTGCTCAGCTGCTCGTCGGTCGCGTCGGGGACGGTCATCGTGGCGTCGATCAGCGCGCGCACCGCTTCGGCGAGTCGTGATCGCTCGGCCGATACGTAGGCGATCGAGTCGGGATATCCGGGCGCGGCTTCCGACATCGGCGTGCTCAGCGCCCCTTGTAGTCGGGGGCGCGCTTCTCGGCGAAGGCCTTCGGACCTTCCTTGGCGTCGTCGCTCGCGAACACCTCCCAGCCGATCGGGTCTTGGTGCTGCATCGCGTCGTGGTCGCTCATGTGCTCGGTCTCGCGCCACGCGCGCAAGATCGCCATCGTCGACAGTGGCCCCATCTGCGCGACCTCGGCGGCGAGCTCGCGCGCCTTGGCCAGCGCCTGGCCCTCGGGCACCACGTGACCCACGAGGCCGATCTCCTTGGCCCACGCCGCATCGACCGGCGGGCAGCGCAACAAGATGTCCATGGCGACCGTGTAGGGGATCTGGCGGGGGAGCCGGCACGAGGATCCGCCGAGCGGGAACAGGCCGCGCTTGGCCTCCCACACGCCGAAGATCGCGGTCTCGGAGGCCACACGGATGTCGGTGCCCTGGAGGATCTCGGTGCCGCCGGCGACGGCGTAGCCCTCGACCGCCGCGATGAGCGGCTTCGAGAGCCGGTAGTCGCGCAGCAGCGCCTTCCAGTGCGGGTTGTTGCCCCGCGCCATCACTTCCTTGACCCGGGGATCGGTGGGCTCCTGGCCCATCGACACGAGGTCCATCCCGGAGCAGAACGTGCCGCCGGCGCCGGTGAGGATGGCGCAGCGCACCTCCGGTGTGGCGTCGATGTACTCGTAGCCCATCACGAGGCCGGCGAGCATCGCCGACGACAGCGCATTGCGCTTCTCGGGGCGGTTCATGGTGAGTGTGACGACG
The DNA here is from genome assembly GCA_017882905.1 of Acidimicrobiia bacterium. GTDB lineage: Bacteria > Actinomycetota > Acidimicrobiia > IMCC26256 > PALSA-610 > Chersky-683. Next base: position 16,533 of record JADGOO010000162.1, read on the forward strand.
GCGCCGTCTTGTTCGACGGTGCAGTGCTCGGTGGTGAGGTCCTCGAGGACGGCCATGCCTGCTCCCTGCAGTGGTGGGGACCGGGCGACACTACGACGGCACCTAGAACCTGTTCCAGGTCGGGTCCCCTGTGGTCGATGTTCAACCTGCCGATCATGGTTGAGAACGCGTTCTCGGTAGGATGAGAACGCGTTCTCATCGAGCCGGGAGCTGAACGAATGACCCTGACGGACCCGACCCTCGGGCACGATGCCGCCCCTGGCGGCCTCGACCTCACCGATCCGGCGCGCTTCGCGCTCGGCGTGCCCCACGAGTTCTTCGCACGCATGCGGCGCGAGCAGCCCGTGTTCCACCACGAGCCGAGCCACGTGCCCGGTCCGTTCTGGGTTGTCACCAAGTACGACGACGTCATCAACGTGAGCCGCGACGCAGCCACCTACTCCTCGGAGCGCGACGGCGTGCTCCTCGGTGCGCAGCCGCCCGGCACCGAGCTGTTGATGATCAACCAAGACGCGCCCCGCCACACGCGGCTGCGCAACCTCGTGGCCCGTCTGTTCACACCGAAGAACATCCGCGAGATGGCGCCGTCGATCCGTGCGTCGGCGCGCGGCATCGTCGACCAGGCACTCGCGATGGGCGAGCTCGACTTCGTGACCGTCGTGTCGGCCGAGCTGCCCCTGATCGTGATCGCCGACCTCATCGGCATCCCGCAGTGCGACCGGCACAAGGTGTTCGAGTGGTCGAACCGCATGATCGGGCGCGAAGACCCCGAGTACGGCATCTCCGAAGAGCAGGCGAACGAGCAGGCGATGACGGCCGCGGCCGAGATCTTCCTCTACGCGTCGTCGCTCGCCGAGGAGCGTCTGCGCGACCCGCAGGACGACATCGTGACGCGGCTGCTCGCCGCCGAGATCGACGGCGAGAAGCTCACCCACGACGAGTTCGTGTACTTCTTCCTCCTGCTCGCAGTGGCCGGCAACGAGACCACCCGCAACTTGATGTCGGGTGGCATGTGGACGCTGCACGAGCACCCCGACCAGTACCGCAAGCTCGTGGCCGATCGCGCACAGCACATGAACGGTGCGGTCGAGGAGATGCTGCGTTTCGTGTCGCCGGTGATCTCGTTCAAGCGCACGGTCACATGCGACACCGAGCTGCGCGGCGTGCAGCTGCGCGCGGGCGAGCAAGTGGTGATCTTCTACGGCTCGGCGAACCGCGACGAAGACGTGTTCGCCAACCCCGATGCGTTCGACATCACACGAAACCCGAACGACCATCTCGCGTTCGGCGGTCGCGGCCCGCACCATTGCCTCGGAGCGAACCTCGCGCGCGAAGAGATCCGCATCATGTTCGACGAGCTGTTCGCACGCGCCGACGTGGAGGTGACGGGCACGCCCGCCCGCCTGCACTCCAACTTGATCAGCGGCATCAAGCACCTACCAGTACGAGTGACGCCCACGGCGAGGTAGCGCTTGCGTTCGGGATGAGCTTCTCGCCTGCGGCTCCTCGGAGGTGAGCGCCGCTACACGATTTCGATGACGCCGTTATCAGGTGGTGCGACGAGCAACGGCAGCATCTTCGCGAGGTGGCCGCTCGCAAGGATGTTCGCCGCCATGTTCGCGTGGTGGGCCTCGATCGATGACCAGCGTTCGATGAACATGAACTTGTGAGGGTCGTCC
>JADGOO010000163.1 GCA_017882905.1 Acidimicrobiia bacterium
GCCGCCTTCGCGTACCTTCTCGACGCACCACGGAACGCGTGAAGCCGGAAGGTAGTTGAGCAGGACGCCGTCGGCGATCGAGCCCGCGAGACGCAGCATCTGTTCGTTGAGCGCGGCGACGAAGATCTTCGGCTTGCGCTCGCCGAGCCGCACGCCGAGCCGGAAGCGCTTCACGGTGTAGAAGTCGCCTTCGAAGGTGACGGCCTCGCCCGCGAGGCACTCGCGCACGAGGGTCACGAACTCGCGGACCTGCGCGATCGGCCGGTCGGTGTAGCCGGCGCCGTGCCACTGCCCGGCAACGGCCGGCGACGAGATACCGATGCCGAGGTACACGTCGCGGTCGCCGACGAGCTGCTGGAGTGTCGCCGCGGCCATCGCGTGGAGCGGCGGCGTGCGCAGCTGGAGTGCGAGCACGCCGGTGCCGACGCCGAGATGCGGCGCGGCCTGGCTGATCGCGCCGAGCAGGGCCATGGCTTCGGCCGCGTTCGCTTCCGCGACCCAAGCCGACTCGTAGCCGAGCGCGTCGGCTTCGCGCACGACGTCGAGGGTGAGATCGGCGCCGAGGGTCTGGATCCCGGCGACGCTCATCGCGTATTTCGTCATGAGCGAGACGCTAACCCGTGGGACCTTCCACGAGCCGTTTGAGCGCGCGCAGGTTGCGGCGCCACACCGCGCGCAGCACCGGCTTCGCGGCGAACGCGCCGGCGGCGCCGCCCATCCACCACGGGAATGTGAGCTCTTCCTTCCACGTGAAGCGCGTCCGTCCTCCCGGGCGGGCACGCAGCGTGAAGCGGCCGCGGCCGGTCACGACGCCGCGGTGCTCGATGCCCATCGCGCGGCGGGGAGCCCATTCGGTGACCGTCATCCGATCGGTCGTGCGGAACGGACCGACGCGAGTGAGGCAGTCGAAGCTGGTGCCCACTCCCCGTCGCGTCGAGCTCATGAAGGTGATCGAGACCGCGTCGGCCATCCACTCGACGTGACGCTCGATCGGCTCGATCGTTCGCCACACCTCGGTGGGCGACGCGCGAATGGATATCGCGACCCGCAGCTTCACGCGTCGCGCAGCATCGACGCCGCGGTTTCGGGGGCCGCGGGATTCACGAGCACTCCTGTGCCCATCTCGAAGCCGCCGATCACGCCGACGCGGGGCACGATGTCGACCCAGCAGTGAAACGGGCGCGGATCGTCACGCGGCGCGGTGTTCACCACCAGGTTGTAGGCGATGTCGCCGAGCGCCCGGTGAAGGCGCGCGATGGCGTCGCGCAGAGCTTCCGTGAGTGCGCGCACATCGGCGTCGGGCAAGCGGTCGAAGCGCGCCTCGCTGTGGCGGAGCGCGATCCGGACCACGAAGGGCGAGGCGCTGCCGACCGGGCACCACGAGAGCGCGTCGGCGTCGCGCACGACACACGATGTGTCGCGGGCGGCCTCGAACGAATCGATGACGAGATCGCGCCCGGCCCTCACGAAGCGGGTGAGCACCGAGTCGACGTGGGGCGGGGTGAAGGCCAGCGCGGCGAGCTGGGCGTGCGGGTGCTCGATCGAGGCGCCGGACGCGCGGCCCTGATTCAGGAGCGGCTGCGCGTGCACGAATCCGGCCGCGAGCTGCGCCGCGGCGCGGTCTCGGAGCGCGATCACGGCCGCGCTCGCCTCGTCGAGTGACAGGGCGTCGAGCTGGCGGTCGTGTGCGGGCGACAGCACCAGCACTTCGTGCGCGCCGGCCACCCCGCCCTCGCCTCCGACGATCGGATACAGGTTCGGCACGATCCGCACCTGCCATCCGGGCGCGTCGGGCGCTCCGCTCCCCACCCGTGCGACTTCCGGTGGTGTCATCGGCTCGTGCCCGGCGCAGAAGGGGCACGAATCGAGGGCGGAGGTGGCGGTGGCCGCCGGCGCGCTGAAGACGACCGGACGGGTCGCGCGTCCCGGCGCGACGACCACGCACGTGCCGGTCACCTCGTCGGTTCGTAGCTCCTGCATGTGGTCAGGCTAGGCGGGTGCCCGCGCGTAGCCTGGCGTCGTGCCCGTACGTTTTGTGATCATCGGCGGTGGCCCCGGCGGCAACACTGCGGCCACGGTCGCGGCGTCGCTGGGCGCCGAGGTGACGTTGATCGAGCGCGACGTCATCGGCGGCGCCGCCCACCTCTGGGACTGCATCCCGAGCAAGGCGATGGTCGGCACGGGCAACGGGCTGGCCGACCTCGCGCGATCGAACACGATGGGGCTCGAGGCGAGCGGTTGTCTCGACGTGCCGGCGTTACGCGCTCGCATCAGTGGCATGGAGGCCACGTTGCGCGAGGGCGTCACGAGTCTCCTCGAGTCGCAAGGGGTCCGTCTGTTGCGCGGGACCGGCCGGATGCTCGGCGCGTACACCGTGGAGGCGACCACCCAAGAGGGCGTAGAGGCGATCGAAGCCGACGCGATCTTGCTCGCGACCGGCTCGCGTCCACGGGTACCGGAGTGGACCGCGGTCGACGGCGAGCGCATTCTCACCACCCGTCAGGCCTACCCGCCGCCGGAGATCCCCGAGCACCTCGTGGTGATCGGTTCGGGTGTTACGGGCGTCGAGTTCACCAACATGTTCAGCGCGCTGGGCTCGCAGGTCACGTTGATCGTGTCGCGCCAGCAGGTCTTGCCCAGCAAGGATCCCGAAGTCGCCGCCGTGCTCGAGAACGAGTTCATCCGGCGCGGGGTGCGGCTGCTGAAGGGCGCGCGCGCCACCTCGATCGGGCGCCAGGACGACAAGGTGTTCATCGCGTGCGACGACGGTCGCGCGGTCGACGGCTCGCATGCGTTGCTCGCGATCGGGTCGCTGCCCAACACCGAGGACCTCGACTGTGCCGCGGCCGGAGTCGTGGTCGACGAGAACGGCTACGTGCCCGGCAACCGGCACTGCCAGACCAACGTCCCGCACATCTATTCGGCGGGCGACATCTCGGGCCGGCTGCCGCTCTCTTCGGTCGCGGCGATGCAGGGCCGCAAGATCGCGGAGCACGTGATGGGGCTCACCGCGCGGGCGCACCGTCACCTCGATTACGACAAGGCCGCGCAGGCGATCTTCACCGATCCCGAGATCGCCGAAGTAGGCGTGGCCGAGGCGGAGGCGTTCGCCGCGGGCCGCA
>JADGOO010000164.1 GCA_017882905.1 Acidimicrobiia bacterium
ACTGGCGTAGTACTTCGCCATCGACAAGAAGGGCACAAACTCCTTCGTGTACTTGCCCTCGTCGGCCATCGCCGCGGCGCGGTAGGTCAGCAGGCGCGCGGCTTCGATCTCGGTAGCGAGCTCGGCGATCTTCCACTGGATGCCCTGCATGTCGGCGATCGTCTTGCCGAACGCCGGGCGTTGCTTGACGTACTCCACCGCGTACATGAGCGCGCCTTCGGCGAGACCGATGCCGCGCGCGGCGACGATCGGACGCATCGAGTTCAAGCCGAGCATGGCAAGGCGGAAGCCGCCGACCTCGCCCACCATGTTGCGACCGGGAACGCGCACATCGTCGAGCAAGAGCTCGCCCGTGTCGACGCCCTTCACGCCCATCTTGTGATCGAGACGGCCCACCGACAGGCCCGGCGTGCTGCGCTCCACGATGAAGCACGAGATCGAATCGTGTGCGCGACTGTCGGGCGGTCCGGTCTTGGCGAAGACGGTGTACCAGTCGGCTTGGGCCACGCCGCTCATCCAGCACTTCGTGCCGTTCAGGATCCAGTCGTCGCCGTCGGCCACGGCGCGCGTGCGCATACCGGCCACATCGCTTCCCGCGCCCGGCTCCGACAAGCCGAACGCGGCGCGCTGCTCGCCGGTGGCAACCGCGCGCACGTACTGCTGCTTCTGTTCCTCACTGCCCGCGATGAGCACCGGCCCGGTGGGAAGCCGGGTGAGCAACAGCATCAGCGCGGCAGTGTTCGAGTACTTGGCGACCTCTTCGATCGCGATCGTGAGGCCGAGGATCCCGGCGCCACCACCGCCGTACTCCTCGGGGATCACCAGGCCGAGCAAACCGGCGTCGCGGAACAGTTCGAACACGTCGTCGGGGTACTCGCCGCTGAGGTCGATCTCACGGGCGCGCGGCGCGACCTTGTCTTGGACGAGGCGTCGCACGACGGCCTGGAGCTCCGCCATCTCGGGCGAGAGGTCGAAATCCATGTCGACGGGCGAGCCTACTGGTCGAGGTGCGCCACAACCGGGCGAAGGCGCTCCCCACGCGCGGCTCTTACCGAACGACAACCTTTCTCGCGTGCGCCACGCAGCGCGAGTCCGAGATGGTCATCACAGATGGGCCGTTCGGTCAGTTGTGCGACGCGCAACCGGCTGCGACGATGGGTGGGTGAACCAACCGGACCAGCCGTCCGCGGCGCCACGCAGCCTCGAGGAGCGCATCCAGCGCCGCGGCATCGTCATCACGACCGTCGTGTGCATGATCGTGACGGCCGGATTGGTGGCGTTGGCCGTGCTGCGTGTCGACAGCAGCCAGCCGACCGACACACGCATCGCCGTGCTGGCGAGCAACGAGGGTTCGACCACGCCGTCGTCGACCTCGCCCATCACTGCGGCGCCGACCACGGTCGCGCCCGGCACCACCACGCCCACCACTACGGCACCGACCACGACCGTGCCCACCACCGTCGCGCCCACCACCGTGCCGGCCACGACGCCCACCACGGTGGCCGCCGCGGTCGTGCCTCCCGCTGCTCCGGCTCCCGCGATCCTCTGGACGGCAACGCCGTCGACGGTCACCTTGAAGGCGGGTACCGGCGTGTCAGTGCGGGTGCAAGCGTCGAACTACGGCACAGCCGACGGCGCCGTCACCACACCCTCGTGCCCGAGCCCGCCGCAGAGCCTCACACCGACCACGCAACAACCGTCGGGCGTGTGCATCCAGGGCGGTCAGCTCGTGACGATCGCCCCGCGCCACTACGAGTTCTGGGACATCACGCTCAGCGCCACCAGCGACGGCACCGCCAAGGGCCAGCCACTCGCACCCGGCGCCTACCGCGTGATGATCGGCGGCGCGACCGTGAACCTCACCGTCACGCCCTGAAGGGTCGCGCTCGAGTGCTCTAGGCCGCTTCGCGGCGTGTCGTGCTCTAGGCCGCTTCGCGGCGGCGCCGGCGGATCACCCGCTGGCGCTCACGGGCCGTGAGGCCGCCCCAGACGCCGTCCTTCTCCCGCACGCGCAGCGCGTACTCGAGGCACTCGCCCTGCACCGGGCAGGTGGCGCACAGCGCCTTGGCCCGCGACACTCCCGCGAAGTCTTCGTCGTCGGGGAACATCATGGTGGGGTCGACGCCGCGACACCGCGCCGAAGCCTTCCAGGGGTCCACAGTCGCTTCAACGTCTTGCATGGCGTCACCTCCGGCACCCGATGGATGCGCAACATCTCTTCATCGGCCGATGTTCCCGCCGCCTTTGAGGGCCTTAGTACCTGATCAGGCCGCTCAACCTCGGCTCCTAGGATCGACCGATGGCGGCGCCTGAGATTCCTGTGGCCCGCGGCCGCCAGATGACCGTCATGCTCGGTGCCGCCGCCCTGGCCGTGCCCGGCCTGGTCCTTCGCCTGGGCGGCATCGACGCCCCGCACGTCGCCGCCGCCGTCTGCTTCGGCCTGGCCGTGATCTCCGCCGCGTTCATGCTCGCCTGGGCCGGCGAGGCCGTGCAGCTCGACATCTCCGCCGGCCTGGCGCTCGCGCTCTTGGCCCTCGTGGCCGTGCTGCCCGAGTACGCCGTCGACTTCGTGTTCACCTGGAAGGCCGGCCAGAGCCCGGCCGCCCACCACCAGTACGGACCCCTGGCCCTCGCCAACATGACCGGCGGCAACCAGCTGCTGATCGGTGTGGGATGGTCGATGGTGGTGCTGCTCGCGCTCCGCCGGGCGGCGATGCTGCGCCGGCGCACGGCCGACGCCGCAGCCCACGAGCTTGATCCCGCCACCGCACGGGCGCTGGCGCGGATCGACGCCGGTGTGACCGGCGACAAGGTGCACCTCGAGCGGTCGCACTCCGTGGAGATCGCCTTCCTCGGGCTCGCCACCGCGTACGGGCTCACGTTGCCCTTCCGCCACACGCTCAGCTTGTTCGACGCCGCCGTCCTCGTCGCGATCTTCGGCGGCTACATCGTGCGCATCGCGAGCGCGCCGGCCGAGGCACCGCATCTCGTCGGACCCGCCGCGCTCATCGGGTCGCTGAGCGTCGCCCGCCGACGCTTCGTGACGGTCGCGCTGTTCATCGTGGCCGCCGGCATCATCGTGCTGTGCGCCGAGCACTTCGCAACCGCCCTCGTCGACACCGGCAAGGAGTACGGCATCAGCGAGTTCCTGTTGGTGAAGTGGCTTGCGCCGTTGGCCAGCGAGGCGCCGGAGCTGCTCGTGGCGGGACTGTTCGCGTGGCGCTTGAACGCGAACTCCGCGCTGGGCGCGCTCGTGTCGTCGAAGGTGAACCAGTGGACGTTGCTGGTGGGCACGTTGCCGATCGTGTACGCGATCTCATCGGGTGCCTGGCACGGTCTGCCGCTCGATTCGCTGCAACGCGAAGAGCTGTTCGTGACCGCGGCGCAATCTGCGTTCGCGCTCGCCACGCTCGCAAGTCGTTCGATGAGCCGACGGGAGGCGCAATGGATCCTCGGCCTGTTCGTCGTGCAGTTCGTGCTGCAAGGAGCGCTGCACGGCGATCTCGAACAGCACACGCGCATCGCGGTCGGCATCGCGTACCTCGTGGGGGCCGTCGCGCTCATCGCGCGCGACCGACGTTCACTCCCGACGCTGCTGCGCGACGGGCTGGCAACGTCGTACGCCGAGCTGAGCGCCCCCAGCGACGACGCCCCCGTCAACGCCTGAACCGCTCCGCATGGCACAATGCGGTTGGTGGCGAGTCGGCCGGGTGGCCGCGTCACGGGGTGTCTTCGGACACGACCGTGCCGAGGAACGTCCGGACTCCACCGGGCAGGATGCTGGGCAACACCCAGTCGGGGCGACCCGCAGGAAAGTGCCACAGAGAACAGACCGCCGATGGCGGCGCCGGCGACGGTGTCGCACAGGTAAGGGTGCAACGGTGCGGTAAGAGCGCACCAGCGCCCGGGGCGACCCGGGCGGCTCGGTAAACCCCATCCGGAGCAAGGCCGAGCAGGGAGAGGGCGGCCCGTCCAATTCTCCCGGGTAGGCCGCTAGAGCCGGCGGGCAACCGCCGACCGAGAGGGATGGTCACCCAGGGCCCGCAAGGGCTTGGACAGAATCCGGCGTACAGGCCGACTCGCCACCACTACGTTCCGGTGACCGCAGAAAGCATCCCGCGACCTGGGCTTATCGCCGGCCGCCACCTTCCGTCGCGTCTCGTTGGATTCGATCGTTTCACGATCTCTCGCGGCCTGACCGCGGCCTGGCCGCGGGTTTGAAACGGCCTTCGTGGACCGACGGTCGTCGACGATGGACGCCATCGATGTCCCGAGTTCGAGTCCCATCGGCCCCACTGATTTGACGCCCCAGGGTGGGGCTGGGTCCTGGCGGCGGCCGTTGCACGGTCGTCGCGATGTCCTCATCTCCCGGAAGCGTCACCGACATGAGTCATAAGCTATGTCTTGACATACGTTATCGTTCATGTATCCTCGACGCTATGCGACTCGATATCAAGCGAACC
>JADGOO010000165.1 GCA_017882905.1 Acidimicrobiia bacterium
CGACCGCGCCGTGATCGTCGACCAGGCCCGCGAGGAGGCGCGCGAGCGCGAGCACGGGATCGGGCACGAGACCACCCGCCATGCCGCTGTGCACCGGGCCGTCGAGACACCGGACCGTGACGTCGGCCGAGGCGAGGCCCCGGAGCGAGGTCGTGAGGCCCGGCACCCCGACGCTCCAGTTGCCCGCGTCGGCGAGCACGAGCACGTCGGCCTCGAGCTCGGCGAGGTGCTCGGTCAGGAAGCGTTCGAGGTGCGGCGAGCCGATCTCCTCCTCGCCCTCGATGAGCACGCGCACGTTGCACGGCGGCGTGTCGGCGACCGCGAGCCACGACGACACCGCGAGCGCGTGGGCCACCGCTCCCGCCTTGTCGTCGGCCGAGCCCCGGCCGAAGAGCCGGCCGTCGCGTTCGACGGGCTCGAAGGGATCGCTGCGCCAGCGGTCGACGAACCCCGGTGGCTGCACGTCATGGTGGGCGTAGAGCAGGACGGTCGCCAGCGCGGGATCGGACACGTACTCACCGATCACGTACGGATGCGACCCGTCGGTCCCGGCGAGGTGCACCGACTGGAGCCCGTGGCGGCGCAGCAGATCGGCCGTGGCCTCGGCGCTGCGGACGACTTCGGCCGCGTGCTCACGCGACGCGCTGATGCTCGGGATGCGCACGAGCGCTTCGAGCTCGGTGCGCGCATCCGCGAACCCGGCGTGCGCAGCCGCGACGGCGGCCTCGAGCGCGGTCACGGCTGCGAGTACCGCGCTTGGAGGCGGCGCATGCCGCGCAGCCAGCGGTCGTAGTCGTCGGCCTTGCGCCGGAAGTAGTCGGCGACGACGGGGTGCGGGAGGATCAGGAAGCGCTCGGCGTCGAGCCCGGCGACGACCGCGTCGGCCACCGCGTCGGGCTCGAGCATCCCGTCCACGCCCGCCACGCCACCGGCCTCCGTGCCCGCCGTCATCGCCGTGCGCACCGCCTGCGGGCACAGCACCGAGACCTTCAACCCCGCATCGCCGTACGTGATCGCGAGCCATTCCGCGAACGCGACTGCCGCGTGCTTCGTCACCGAGTACGGCGCACTCCCGAGCTGCGTGAGCAACCCCGCCGCCGACGCCGTGTTGAGCAAGTAGCCGCCGCCGCGTTCGACCATGCGCGGCACGAGATGGCGCGCCAACCAGATGTGCGCCATCACGTTCACGTCGATCGTGCGGCGCCAGTCGTCGTCGCTCACCTCGGGGCCACCGAAGCCACCGATGATCCCCGCGTTGGAGCAGAACAGGTCGATGGGTCCGTTCGCCGCTTCCGCTTCATCGACCAGCGCCACCAGATCCGCTTCTCGGGTCACGTCGCACGCGAGCACACCCTCGGCGCGCTGCACGTCGGCGCGCACCACGGCCCGTGCACCTTCGCGTTCGAACCGCGCCGCGAGCGCCGCGCCGATGCCGCTCGCCGCGCCCGTCACCACCACGTGCTTGCCGTCGACCTTCACGCCACATCTCCTGTTCGAGTGACCCGCGCGCCATCGTGGTCGATGCCGACGGTGAGTGCACGCGCGTCGTCGCGAGGAAGCGCCGCTCCGATCGCCTCCGACGACGCCGGCGCGCAGAGTGCCGCCACCGACGGACCGCTCCCGGAGAGCCAGGCACACCAGGCGCCCACGTCGAGCATCGTCTGCAGCACGGCGCGCGAGCGGGGCACGGTCGCGAGGCGCCGATCTTGGTGCAGGCGATCTTCGGTGCCGGTGCGCAACGCCTCGACATCGCCGGTGGCAAGCGCGGCCACGAGCAGCGCTACCCGGCCGATCGTGAACACGGCGTCGGAGAAGGGAACCATGTCGGGGAGCTGCGCGCGTGAGGCCTTCGTCGATGTCTCGGCGTCGGGGATCCACACCACCACGACGCATTCGCGCGCGATGGGCACGCGCACCACGTGGTCGCCGGCCACCGCGACGAGGCCGCCGAGCACCGACGCGCTCACGTTGTCGCCGTGACCCTCCATCTCCGTGGCGGCATGGCGCGCGATCTCGCGCGCCATGGCTTCGTCGGCGCCCCGTTGCACGGCGGCGGCCATCGTGCCCGCCACGCGGGCGGCGCCCGAGAAGCCGAGGCCGCGGCCGCCCGGGAACCGCGCGGTCACGGTGGCATCGCCCGTTCCGCCGGCCGAGCGAAACGCACGCACGGCCAGGTGACGCTCGTCGGTGGGCCCGTCACCCACGTGCAGGTCGAGTGGGAGCCGCAGCGCCAACCCGAGCGCGTCGAAGCCAGGGCCGAGGTTCGCCGACGACGCGGGGACCGAGACCGTGAAGCGGTCGGGCACTACTTGGTCGCGACCTTGTCGGCGTAGGCGAGGGGCAGCAGCTCGATCAGCTGGCCGTCGGGGTCGCGGATGAACACGCCGACACCGATGTCGGTGGCCTCGAGCACCTCACCGCCGAGCTCGGCGACACGTGTACGCACCGCGGCCATGTCGCACGAGAGCGAGATGTGCGTGAGACCCGGTGCGTCCATGGCGCGGCGTTGGGCGGGTCGCGATCGCTCGGGCGCCGCGAAGTGCAACAGCTCGAGCACGAGGCCGTCACGCCGCAGGTAGCAGGCGGTCATGCCGAGCGGGCCTTCGAGACCGAGGAGCTTGGCCGACGACTCGTCGGGTGGGTTGATCTCGCGCCACGGCTCGAAGCCGAGCAGCTCCACATAGAAGCGTCGTGATCGTTCGAGATCGGTGACGCACTGCCCGAGATGGTTGAACACGACTCGTCCTGTCATCGGTGAGATCCTCGCGCGACGGGCGGCGGCGACCGACGGTGCAGCACCGGCGAGCCAGATCCGGCAATCGTGTGCCGGAGCGAACAAATCCCACCGGGAAGGGCGAGAACGGCCGAACCTGCCCAACGTGGCCGGTAGGTTGGAGCGAATGCGGAGGCAGTGCGGCCGCCCTGGATGTAGCGCGCCGGCCACCGTCACGTTCACCTTCGACGCGACCCGCTGCGTCGTCTGGCTGAACCCGATGGCCGACGGGACGCCGCGCGCCGGTGACCTGTGCACGCGTCCCGCCGACGGCCTCGTGCCGCCGCA
>JADGOO010000166.1 GCA_017882905.1 Acidimicrobiia bacterium
GCCGTGCCCTGCGCCGACCATGCCTCCGACCGGGCGCTGCTGGCCTCCCTGGGGCTGCGCCCGCGGGAGCCGCAGGCCCAGGGTGCGACCGTCTAGCTCGAAAGGGCCGTCGCGGCGACTCAGTATGCGGGAGCGCGAAGTAGTTAGTGCGGTGAACTAACGGGTATGCTGGGAGGCGTGAGCGCCCCGCCGACCCAGAGCCCCCTCGCCGAGGAGCCGGTCACCAACGAGGCCACGGTCGACGTCGCCGGCCGCCTCCGCTTCGCCGCCGCCCGCCTGGTACGCCAGCTGCGCCGCCAGGACGAAGGTGGCCTCAGCGCCACCCAGACGGCCGCGCTCGCCACGATCGTGCGCGAGGGGCCGATCACCCTCGGTGCGCTCGCGGCCAACGAGGGTCTGTCGAAGCCGAGCATCACCAAGGTGGTCGAGAAGCTCGAGAGTCAGGGCCTCATCGGCCGTCAGGCCGGCCCCGACGACCGCCGCGTCTGCCTGGTGAGCGCCACGGCCCAGGGCGCGAGCCAGCTCGAGCTCAACCGGACCCGTCGCACCGCCTATCTCGTCGCGCGCATCGAAGCGCTCGACCCGCACGCACAAGCGCGTCTCACCGCCGCGATCGACGTGCTCGAAGCGCTCACGGAGGAGCGTGCATGACTCGGCTGAAAGGCGCGACGCGCGACACCTTCGCCTCGTTCCGCACCCGCAACTTCCGCCTGTTCTTCGGCGGCCAGTTCATCAGCCAGGTCGGCAACTGGCTCACGATGATCGCACTCGTCCTCTACGTGGTGAACGTGCTGAACGTGAGCGGTGTCGCGGTAGGCGCGATGACGGCCGCGCAGTTCACACCGATCCTGCTGCTCGGCGCGTGGACGGGTGTCGTCGCCGACCGCTCTGACAAGCGTCGTCTGCTCATCGTCGTGCAGTTCTTCGCGATGGCCCAGTCGTTCCTGCTCGCTGTCCTCGTGGGTCTCGGCCACCCCCCGCTGCTCCTGCTTTACGGCGTGGCGTTCGCGGGCGGCATCGCCACCTCGTTCGACAACCCCACGCGTCGGTCGTTCGTGGTCGAGATGGTGCCCGAGGAGCAGGTCACCAACGCAGTGAGCCTCAACACTGCGCTGATGACGGGCGCACGTGTGATCGGGCCTGCGTTTGCCGGCCTGCTCATCGTGACCGTCGGCTACACGTGGTGCTTCGCGCTCGACGGCCTCTCCTACCTCGCGGTGATCTGGGGCCTGTGGCAGATGAACGCCAAGGAGCTGCGCCCCGCGCCGCCGATCGCGCGGCGCAAGGGTCAGGTGCGCGCGGGTTTCGCCTACGTGCGCACCGTGCCAGAGCTGTGGATCTCGCTGCTCATGATGACGCTCGTCGGCACGCTCGCGTTCAACTTCCAGGTCGTCATGCCGCTCTTCGTGCGCCGCTCGCTCGGCGCGAGTGCCAGCACCTTCACCTTGCTGTTCGCGGTGCTGAGCGTGGGTTCGCTGCTCGGCGCGCTGGCGGTCGCTCGCCGCAAGGAGATCGAGCTGACGCACGTGACGGTGGCGACGGGCGCGTTCGGTGTGGCGATGTTCGGGCTCTCCGCCGCGCCGAACCTCGGGGCGGCGTTCCCGCTCGCGTTCATCATGGGCATCACGAGCGTGATGTTCATGACGGCGTCGTCGGCCCTCGTGAACATGCGGGCGGCGCCCGAGATGCGCGGTCGTGTGTTGGCGTTGCAGGGGATCGTGTTCCTGGGCAGCACGCCGATCGGCGGCCCGATCGTCGGGTACGTGTGCGACGTGTTCGGGCCCCGTGCCGGCTTCGTGGTGGGTGGCGCCGCGTGCCTGGTGGCGTGCGCGCTCGGCGTGACGATCACCCGCCGGCGCGCCGCCGCGGCCGAGCGCGGTGCCGTGACCCTCGCCGCCTGAACCCTCCCGGGTCAGGCGTCGCGCAGGAGCAGCTCGACGAGGCGTTCGAGCTGGGCCACACGCGAGCCCTTCACCAACACCGCGTCGCCGGCAACGAGTGGCCCGAGTGCCGTTCGCGCCGACTCCACGTCTTCGAACGCGCGGCGCGCCTCGTACAGCGGCGCGCCCACCGAGATGATCTCGATGCCGAGATCGGCGGCGAGCACCGCGATCTCGCGGTGGTGGTTCGCCTCGTCGGGCCCGAGCTCGGCCATCACTCCCAGCACCGCGATGCGCCGCCCCGCGCCAGGCAGCGCATCGAGCGCCCGCATCGCGGCGATCACCGACGTGGGGTTCGCGTTGTACGCATCGTCGATCACGAGCGCACCCGACGGCAGCGCGCGCACGTCCATGCGTTGCGGTGACAGCCGGGCGGCGGCCAGCCCGGCCGCGATGTGGTCGAGTGTGAGACCGAGCGCGAGGGCGACGGCAGCCGCACCGGCCGCGTTGGCCGCCATGTGGCCGCCCGACACGCCGAGTGTCACGGAAGTGGAGCCGGCCGGTGTGCGCAGCACGAACGAGGCACGGAGCCGGTCGTCGAGGTGCACGTCGCACGCCGCCACGTCGCCGTGCTCGACGCCGTAGGTGAGCACCCGGTGTGCGGTCGTGTGTGCCGCCATCGCGACGACCCGTGCGTCGTTGGCATTGAGCACGGCCGTCCCGTCGTGAGGGAGCGACTGCACGAGCTCGGCCTTGGCGCGCGCGACGTCGTCGAGCGACCCGAACTGCTCGGTGTGCGCGGCGACCACGGCAGTTACCACGCCGACGGTGGGCCGCGCGATCGCGCAGAGCTCGGCCACGTGTCCGATGCCCCGTGCGCCCATCTCGATCACACACGCCCACGCGTCGTGGGGCGAGTTCGCCAGCGTCACGGGCACGCCGATCTCGTTGTTGAACGACTTGTGCGCCGCGCCCACGCGACCATGCTGGGCGAGCACGGCGGCGATCAGGTCCTTCACCGATGTCTTGCCGACGGAACCGGTCACGCCCACGACGTGATCGGGCAGCCGATCGCGGGCGTGCCTGCCGAGCACGGTGAGGGCGCGCATCGTGTCGTCGACCACGATGGCCGTTCCCGGACCCGGGGCCCGGGCCGTGAGGTACGCGATCGCGCCGCCCGCGAGCGCGTCGGCGATGAAGTCGTGACCGTCGCGCGCCGCGACGATCGGGACGAACAGCGAGCCGGCCGTGAGCTCGCGGCTGTCGGTGGCGACGCCGTCGATCGCGACGTCGGGGCCGTGCACCACGCCAGCCACGGCCGCCGCGATCTCGCCCGCGGTGAACCTCATCCACCACGAGGGTAGGCGCGCAGTACCCTGCGCTCGATGACCGAGGGCGCTCCCCGGCGGGTCAGGCTCGTCGTGCTGTTCGGTGGTCGTTCGGCCGAGCACGACGTGTCGTGCGTGACCGCCGGCCATGTGATGCGCGCCGTCGACCCGCTCCGTTACGACGTGTTGCCTGTGGGCATCACCCGCGAGGGGCAGTGGGTCGTGGCCGAAGACGCGTTGAGCGCCATCGCGGCGGGCGCGCAGAGCCTGCCGGCCTCGATCGCGCCGCTCGGTCCTGACGTGGAGCCGGCGGCTGCGCTCGTGCGGGTGGACCCCGACGTGCCGGTCGTGGCGTTGCCGCTGTTGCACGGACCGATGGGCGAGGACGGCACGATGCAAGGCCTTCTCGAGCTGCTCGACGTGCCCTACGTGGGCAGTGGCGTGCTCGGCTCGGCGCTGGCGATGGACAAGGCCGCAGCCAAGGACATGGTGGCCCAGCACGGCCTGCCGCAAGCGCGCTGGCGTGCGTTCCGCGAGTACGACCGTGCTGCGCACGCGCCGGCGCAGCTGGCCGCCGAGCTCGGGCTGCCGCTCTTCGTGAAGCCGGCGAACCTCGGGTCTTCGGTCGGCATCACCAAGGCACACGATCTCGCCGAGCTCGACGCCGCGATCGACCTCGCGCTCGAGTATGACGAGTGGGTCGTGGTGGAAGAAGCCATCACGGGCCGCGAGATCGAGGTCGCAGTGCTCGGCGACGAAGACCCGCGGCTCAGCGTGCCGGGCGAGATCGTGCCGAGTCACGAGTTCTACGACTACGACGACAAGTACCTCGATGGTGCGGCCGGATTGATCGTTCCCGCTGCGCTCGACGCGGACGAGGTGCGAGCGGTGCAGGAGCTCACGCGGCGCGCGTTCGTGGCGTTGCGCTGCGAGGGCATGGCACGCGTCGACTTCTTCTACGAGAACCCGGGCCGTGGGTTCTTGCTCAACGAAGTGAACACGATCCCTGGCTTCACGCCGATCTCGATGTACCCACGGCTGTGGGAGGCCAGCGGGATCGGCTACTCCCAGCTCGTCGACGAGCTCGTGGCGCTTGCGCTGGCGCGCCACAGCCGGCGGCGGCGCAACACGAAGCGCTAGCCGTCGCGGCCGCGCGCCGCGCCTTCATGCCGCCACTTGAATCTCCGGGTCGCGTTCCGTCGCCGACACCAAGACCGTCAACGTGTCGTGCAGCTTCACGAGCGCGAGATCGGCGGCGACGTAGAAGCTGCGTGCCGGCGGCTTGCGGCGCACACCGCGCACCGCCGGCGCGAGGCGGAGCTGCGCTTCGTGCTGCGACCATGCATCGACCCGCACCTCGATGCGCCGCCACCGCCGACCCACGCGCAACCGCCCCCACAGGCACACGGCGCCCGGCGGTCCGGGCTCGAGCACGAAGAGCCACAAACACAATCCAACGTGTTCCAGGTCTCGCAGCATCGTGGCGGCGCGCGGGCCTGTGAGCGCGGCGGCGGTCGGGTGGACGGCCGCCTCGAAGTGCCGAGAGGTGAACCAGATGTCGTCGCAATCCGTGCGCATGGGACCACTGTGGCCTATGTGCTTGACCACCACGTCAACGCGTCACGACGAACCCGCGACGACCTGCTGACGATGCGGTGACAGCCTGCGAGCGCTCAGGGCGCGGACGAGCCGTGGCGACCCGCACCGCCGGCGAAGCGCGCGGCGCCGAGTGCGGCGTCGCCGCGGCGCAGCACCTCGACACCTCGTAGGTACTCGTTATGGATCGCGGCGTCGATGTCGAGACCCCATTGCTCGTAGCTCGACAATCGATCCTGATTGAGGCAGAACTGCGGGAGCGCGGCGATCTCGTGCGCCCACGCGACCGCCGCGGTGCGCGCCTCACCTGGCTCGCACAGCCGGTTGGCGAGACCGATCGCGAGTGCCTCGTCGCCATCGACGCCGCGGCCTGTGATGATCAGGTCGAGGGCCCGGCTGTGGCCGATGAGCCGGGGCAACCGCACTGTGCCGCCATCGATCAAGGGCACCCCCCACCGCCGGCAGTACACGCCGAACGTGGCATCGCGAGCGACCAGTCGCAGGTCACACCACAGCGCCAGCTCGAGCCCGCCCGCGACGGCGTGACCCTCCACCGCGGCGATCACCGGCTTGGCGAGCGCCATGCGCGTCGGCCCCATCGGCCCTTGGCCCTGTTCGTGCACGGGGTTGCCCTCACGGCGCGCGATCGCCTTCAAGTCGGCGCCCGCGCAGAACATGCCGCCGGCGCCGGTGAGCACCGCCACGAGCGCGTCGTCGTCACGCTCGAAGTCGGTGAACGCCTCGGCTAACAGCACGGCAGTAGGTCCGTCGACCGCATTGCGCACTGCCGGTCGATCGATCGTGATGATCGCGACCGGACCGTCGCGTTCCACCCGGACGGCAGCTGCCTCGCCGCTCATGGGATCTGGCGGATCCCCACGAGATGGCCCGATTCGTTGACCGTCGCCACTGAGCGCACGCCGCCGCGCGACGCGATCACGCGCGAGATCGACGTGTAGGCCGGATCGAACCAGAGGTGGCGCTCGAGGTCGAGGATGATCGCGAGCATCACGTTGATCACACCGCCGTGGCAGATGGCGAGCACGCGCTGCCCCGCGTGCCCGGCAACGATCGTGTCGAGCGCGTCGCGCAGGCGGGCGCGGAACGCCTCGGGAGGTTCGGCGCCGAACTCGTCCCATCGACCCTCGTACATCGCGAGCAGCCGTGGATCGTTGCTCGCGCGCAGCTCTTCCATCGGGATGTAGTGATCGGCCTGTGCGTCGTACTCCACGATGCTGTCGTCGATCTTGATCGCGAGATCGAGCACGTCGGCCACGGGCGCGGCGGTCTCGAGCGCACGCCGCTTCGGGCTCACGATCAACGCGTCGAAGTGCTCGGGTGCGAGCCATTCGGCGAGCCGGCGCGCCTGTTCGTGGCCGCGCGGCGTGAGGCCCGGGTCGGCGGCTTCGCCGCCGGTGTCCTGTGCGGTGAGGCGAACCGGTTCGCCATGACGGACGAGCACGAGATCCATGCGGAGCTACTCCAACCCGAGTCCGACGAGGGTGGCCAGCTCGGCCAATGCTTGGCTGCTCGATGCAACCCGGATCGTGGCCATGCCCAGGGCTCGCGCGGGTTTGAGGTTGATGCCGAGATCGTCGAGGAAGACGGTCTCGGTCGGAGCGACATCGAGCAGCTCACAGATCATCATGTAGATGCGCGGGTCGGGCTTGCGCAGCCCGACCTTGGCCGACTCGACGATCGCGTCGAAGCACTCGAGCGCGTCGATGCCGCTCGGTGTGGTGGCACCCTCGGGCGCAGCCCAGTTGTTGGTGAGGGCGCCGGTGCGCAGGCCGTGCGCGCGCAGCACGGCGATCGCGTGCAGCATCTCGCGACGCGGTCCGGCGCCGCGCCCGATCGTGGCCATCAGCGCGCGGGCATCGAGGTTGCAACCGGCGGCCGAGCCTTCGCGCTCGAGCATCCGGCAGAAGCCTTGGTGATCGAGCTCCCCGCGTTCGAGCGCGGCCCAGGCGCCCGTCTCGCTGCTCGTTCGGATCAGCGCCCGTACCGACCCTGCTGGGAGGCCGGCCTCGCGCTCGTAGATGTCGAACGCTTCGAACGGCGATGGGAAGACCACGCCGCCGAGATCGAAGACCACCGCCCGATACGTCATCGCGGCCAGCAACGTACCGGAACGCGGCCCGCTCCCTGCCCGACGTGGTGGGCGCGGGCTAGTACGTCGGGTGCTCGGAGCTCGACTGGTTCGCGTCTCGACGCTGGGCGTCACGCCGGGGGCTGTCGTTCAGGCGCGCGTCGCGCCCGTGGCGGTGCGCCGACCCGATAAGTGGCTCGCGAGGCGTGCCCGCTTCCCGACCAGCGGCCGCCGGTTCCGGTTCGGCGGTAGCCGTGGGTGCGGGCACTTCGGGCGCCGTCGCTTCGGGCGCGATCTCCTCACTGAGTCCGGTGAGGTCGATGATCCGAGCGAGACGCGGGGGCGGGGGCGGCGACTCTTTCTTGCTGCGCAGCACGTCGCGGAGGCGGCGGGTGGCAGGAGAGCCGTTGGGGCCACGTCGTTTGGCCATTCGATGATCATGCCATGCGTGTGTGCGCACCTGGCTCACGCCTCCATCAACGTTCACACGATGGTTCCCTGGCCGGGCGGAGCCGTCGGGTCGTACGCTGCGACCGTGGCGAAGGCGGGCTACGGCGTGGCCGACGAAGAGGTCGAGATCGAGCGGCGCCGACTCCACGAGCTCGCCACGGCGCGTGATCCGCGCACGTTCGCGACGCTCGATCGGATCGGCGTGCAGCCGGGATCTGTGTGCCTCGAGGTGGGTGGGGGCGCGGGAACCGTGGCGCGCGGACTCGCCGAGCGGGTCGGCCCCGACGGCCGCGTGTGGTCGATCGACATCGACACCCGCTTTCACGATCCGATGCCCCCGAACGTCGAGGTCCGCACCCACGACGTGACGACTGACGCGCTCCCGGATGCCCACTTCGATCTCGTGCACGCCCGCGCGGTGTTGCAGCACATCCCCGAACGCGAGGCGGTGCTCGACCGCCTGATCGCAGCCACGAAGCCTGGCGGTTGGATCCTGATCGAGGACGGCGACATGCGCGCCTTCGCCGCACAACCGCTCCCGGAACCGCTCGCGACTGTGCACCGCACCATGGCTGAAGGCGACATGACACCGTGGCGCGACGCGCACTTCGGCACCCGTCTCGTGGCCCTGCTGCGCGACCGAGGCCTCGTTGACCTCGACGTGATGGGGAGCAGCTCGCTCATGCGCCCCGGCGAGCCGTCGGGCGAATGGTGGTTCCTCGCGATCGAGCGCGTGCTCCCGAGATTCGTGGCCGGCGGACTGGTGAGCCAGGAGCAAGCCGACGCCTGTGCGAGCCAGATGCGCGCTCCCGGCTTCGCGATGCTGGGGCCGCTCAGCCTCGCTGTGTGGGGCCGCCGTCCCTGACGGCGGCCACCCTGGCGCGTTCGCATTCCGCGCGGGCGTGACAGCCCACGAGATGATCGTTGACCACGCCCATCGCCTGCATGGCGGCGTGCACCGTTGTCGGCCCCACGAACGCGAACCCGCGGGCCCGCAACGCCTTCGACAGCGCCACGGATTCGGGAGTGGTGGCGAGCACATCACCGAGGGCGCGTGGCGCGCGGCGCCGCCCCTTCGGCGCATGCGACCACACGAGATCGCGCAGCGTCTCGTCGCCGGCCTGCATGCCGACGACGGCGCGCGCGTTGGCGATCGTCGCTTCGATCTTGCCCCGGTGCCGCACGATGCCGGCGTCGCCGAGCAGGCGCTCGACGTCGGTCTGGTCGAACGCGGCGACCGCGCGCGGATCGAATGCTTTGAACGCGGCGCGGAACGCTGGGCGCTTGCGCAGGATCGTGAGCCAAGACAGACCCGATTGAAAGCCTTCGAGGCAGAGTCGTTCGTAGATCGCTGCATCGTCGACGATCGGACGACCCCATTCGTCGTCGTGGTAGCGCACGTAGTCGGGCGTGGATGCACCCCACGGACAACGCGCGCGGCCGTCGCCGCCGCGTACGAGACTCATCGCGGCCGGCTCGGAGTGGGGAGCACGAGCGCGATCCGGGTCAAGGTTGGTTGGCGGCTTTGCGGAGCGTTTCCAGCTCGTCGCGCAGCTCGTCGATCATCGTCCACACGTCGGGCACCATCTCACGGTCGGCGAGCAGACCGAAGTCGAGATTGCCGTTGTACGACATGAGCGTCATGTTCAGACCGACGCCGTCGGCGATGGCCGAGAGCGGATAGATGCCTTGGAGCCGCGCGCCGGCCGAGTAGAGCGGGAACTGCGGGCCGGGGACGTTGGAGATCACCACGTTGAACGGCGCGTTGATGCGGTTCGCGACGCGGTGCAACACGCGGCTTGCCATGCCCAGCACCGATGGCGGGGTGAACTGCGCGAAGTCTTGGAGCATGTCGGCCGGGATCGCTTGGTGCTGCTCCTTCGCGATCGTCATGGCGTCGTGCATGCGCGCGTAGCGCAACGTGGGATCGGCTTCGTCGGTGGGAAGCTCGACCACCATCACCGAGACGCGGTTGCCGAACGTGCCGCGCTGCTCGTCGGTGCGCACCGACACGGGCACCATCGCCAGCAGTGGTTCGTCGGGCAGTGCGTCGTGCGCGAGCAGCCACCGTCGCAAGGCGCCCGCGCACAACGCCATCACGACATCGTTGACCGTGCCACCGAGCGACTGCTTCACGTGCTTCACGTCGGTGAGCGGCAGCGACCCGAACGCGAAGCGGCGGTGCGCCGTGATCTGGCCGTTGAGCGGTGTGCGCGGCGCACCCATCGTGGGCGCCGACAGGAGCTCGCGTGGGCGGCGCGCCGACGGCACGCCGGCGGAGAAGTTGCGCGCCACTGCACCGAGTCTCGGCACCGTGTGGCGCACGAGGCGCCAGCCCGCGCGCGGCTTCGTGGCGAGACCGGTGAGGCCACGAGCGAGCATCTCCACCTGGCTCGGCTCGCGGTCGGGCTGCCACGGATGCGCGGGAGGCATGGTCGCCGGCGGGTCGGGCTCGATGTCGAGCAGCACACCGAGGATCTCCGCGCCCGACACGCCGTCGATGCACGCGTGATGGATCTTGGTCAGCTCGGCGATGAAGCCACCCTCGAGGCCTTCGATCACGTACATCTCCCACAGCGGATGCCGCCGGTCGAGATGCCGGGCCGCGAGGCGCGCCGCGAGGTCGGCGAGCTGACGCGCATCGCCGGGCGCGGGGACCGCGATGTGGCGGAGGTGGAAGTCGAGATCGAAGTCGGGGTCCTCGATCCATGACGGACTGTCGAGGTTGAACGGCACCGACACGAGGCGCCGTCGGAATGGCGGCACGAGGTGCAGCCGATCGGAGACGAGCTGCTTGATGTCGTCGAAGCCGACGCCGGTGCCCTGCGGATCGAAGATCGCGAGCGACGAGACGTGCCCGTACGTGGTGGGACTCTCCATCGCCAGGAACGTGCTGTCGAGTCCGGAGAGCTGCTGCACGGGCGCTCCTTTTGCCTACGGCGACGGCCGGCGTGACACTAACGCCATGCAGGTCGACGTGCTCACGGGTGGCCAGTCGCTGCCGCGCATGCAGCAGCTCGCGCGCGACGCGCAGGCCGCCGGCTTCTCCGGGTTGGTGATCACCGAGGGCGGCCGCACCGCCTACCTCCAATGCGCGGCCGCCATCCTGGCCGCCGACATCGACGTGCTCACCGGTGTGGCCGTCGCCTTCCCGCGGAGCCCCATGGTCACCGCGCAGACGGCCTGGGAGCTGGCCGACGCGAGCGGCGGCCGGTTCCGACTGGGGCTCGGCACACAGGTGCGTGCCCACATCGAACGCCGTTACGGAGCGCAGTTCGATCCGCCCGGACCACGACTGCGCGAGTACGTGGAAGCAGTGCGTGCGTGCTTCCGCGCGTTCCGCGGCACGGAACCCCTTGATTTCGACGGCGAGTTCACGAAGCTCTCGCTGCTCAACGCGATGTGGTCGCCGGGTGCGATCGCCGCACCCGACCCGCCGATCGACATCGCCGCGGTCAACCCGTGGATGCTGCGCATGGCGGGGCGCGTCGCCGACGGCGTGCACGTGCACCCGCTCAACCACGGCCGGTACCTGCGCGATGTGGTGCAGGTCGAGGTGGCGACCGGCGCGGCCGCGGCAGGGCGCACGGCCGACGACGTGGCCCTCATCGTGCCGTGCTTCACCGTGGCCGGCGACACCGACGCCGAACGGCACCGGTGGCGTGAGATGGCGCGCACGCAGGTCGCCTTCTACGGCTCCACACCGAACTACGCCTTCATCTTCGAGCTGCTCGACCGGGGCGACACGACCGCGCGGTTGCGGGAACGCCAGAAGGCCGGCGACCTCGGCGGGATGGCGGCGATCATCGACGACGACCTGCTTGCCCACTTCGTGGTCGAGGGCACGTGGGCCGAGCTTCCCGACCGACTCACGACCCGGTACGAAGGGATCGCTCGCCGAATCGTGCTGTACATGGGCGGCACGGCCTGGGCGGCCGACCGCGAGCACTTCGAGCAGCTCGGGGCGGTGGCCGCTGCGGTGCGCGCCGCCTGATCGACGGCCGCTTGGCGCGCACTCGGCGGCTGTCTTGGTCGGGCTCGGGGCGCTTTGTTTACCAATGGTTTGCCGTCCCGAGGGCTTGGGTACCCGACGCCCGGCGAGGCTGTCGCGCCCCCGAGCGCGTGGCAATCACGCGGAGCGTCTCAGTGGCAACAGAGCTCACGGGCACGACAGAACCAGCGCGTGGTCACGCGCCGACGCGCACGGTCATGGCTTCGATGTTCGCTCGCGCCGGTGAGATGGGCGCTCGGATCGGCGCACACGACTGGTCGGACACGCCATTGGGTGATGTCGAGGCGTGGCCGCCGAGCCTGAGGCACGCGCTGAGCCTCAGCCTGCAGTCGCGCGACGCCATCGTCGTGTGGTGGGGACCCGAGCTCGTGATGCTTTGCAACGACGCCTGTCGCGATGCCCTCGGTGGGCTCTACGGGCGCGCACTCGGTTGCGACGGCGAGCGCGGCTGGCCCGAGATCTGGAGCAACGTCGCACCGCAGCTGCGCAGCGTGCTCGCGGGCGCGGGCGCGACGAGCTCCGACGACATTGCTCTGATCGTCGACCGTGACGGTCGGCTCGAGGAGCGCTACTTCACGTTCTCGCACAGCCCGATCGACTGCGCGGCGAGCGGGTCGTCGAGCGGAGTCGGTGGCGTATTCACCTCGATCACGGAGACGACGCACCGCGTGCGGGCGGAGCAACCCGAGCGTCGTGCCGGGGCCGAGCCGCGCCGACGCGCCGACGCGCTCGCGACCCGACTGCAGCGCGGCCTGCTGCCCGATGTGCTCCCCGACAGCGATGGCGTGACCGCCGCGGCCGCGTACATCCCGCGCACCGACGAAGACGCGGCCGGCGGCGACTGGTACGAGCTGATGGAGCTCGACGAGGGCCGCACGCTCGTGGCCGCCGTCGGCGACATTCTGGGTCATGGCGTCGCGGCCGCCACTGCGATGAGCGAGCTGCGCCACTCGTTGCGCCTGCTCGCCGCCGAGGGAACCCAGCCCGCGGAGGCGCTGGGTCGGCTCAACGAGTTCGTGCACACCGTGGGCAGCGGGCACTTCGCCACCTGCTGGTACGGCTGGATCAACCGCGAAGCCATGACGATCACCTACGCGAGTGCAGGCCACCTACCGCCGCTGCTGATCGGTCCCAATGCCGCGGCATCCGTGATCGGCGGCGGTGTGGGTGCACCGGTCGGCGCGTTGCGCGGCACCATCTACCGCGAAGAGCGCCTCGCCCTCCCGCCGGGCGCCATGGTGCTGCTCTACACGAACGGTCTCGTCGAACATCACGTGGCACCCGACGCGGATCCGATCGAGTGCCTTGTCCGCCAAGCTCACGGGGCCGAACCGCGGCGCCTCGTGGCCGATCTCGTCGCGCAGATGCCGGCCAACGGCTCGCGCCGCGACGACGCCGCGGTGCTCGCTCTTCGGGTCGAGCGCTTCACGCCGCACTTCCATCGAGAGCTGCCCCTGCTGCTCACCGCGCTGCGCGACTTGCGCAACGATCTCCGCGGCTGGCTCGCCGAGCAGAGCATCGATCCGCAGGTCGCCGCCGAAGTGGTGCTCGGCGTCTGCGAGATCGTGACCAACGCGGTCGAGCACGCGATCGAGCCGCGCCGACCGTCGGTGACGGTCGAGGCTCGCGTCCGCGGCGACGTGCTCACGATCGAGGTCAGGGACAGCGGTCGGTGGCGCATACGGCGGCACCAACCCGAACGCGGTCGCGGCATCGCCATTGCGCGCAAGCTGCTCGACATCGACATCGAGCGTGGGTCGGCCGGCACGACCGTACGGCTCCGACGCGTGATCGAATCCACCACTCTGGACGCGGGCATCGAACGTAGCGACGAGTCAGGCGGTACAGGCCCAACCCGGCTGACGACCACGGCGTGAACACCCACGCGTCCTTCGAGCTCGAGCGACGCGGCGATGTCGCGCACGCGCGAGTTGCCGGTCAGGTCGACATGTCGAACCACGACGAGCTCCTCGCCAACGTGCTCGCGGCCGGAGCGGCGTCGCGCCGTGTGGTGCTCGATCTGTCGGAGGTGGCGTACCTCGACAGCGCCGGCGTGCGACTGGTCTTCGACGCAAGTCGCGAGCTGGCGCGCCACGGTGTGGATCTCGCCCTCGTGCGGCCCAGAGAGCCCTACGTGGCGCGTCTGCTCGTGCTCACGGCGGTCGATCAGGCCGTGCCCACGTACGACGCGGCGGCCGACGCCATCGCCGGAGACTGATCGCCCGAGACGGATCTCCGGTCAGCGCCAGAGCGCGTTGCGCAGCAGCTTCCCGACCGCTTCGGTCTCGGTGAGGAAGGCGTCGTGGCCGTCGATCGACGGGATCACCTCGACATCGCGCGCGGCGGGGAGCAGCTCAGCGAGCTCGAGCTGGAGCCGCAGCGGGTAGAGGCGGTCGGTGGAGATGCCCGCGATGGTGGTGTGCGCTTGCACGCGCGCGAGCGCGTCGGCGATGCCACCGCGACCGCGCCCGACATCGTGGTGGTTCATCGCGTTCGAGAGCACCACGTAGCTGTTCGCGTCGAAGCGCGCGGCGAGCTTGTCTCCGTGATGCGCGAGATACGACTCGATCGCATACCGGCCACCCCGCAACGGCTGCTCGTCAGCCTGCGGCTTGCGATGGAAGCGTCGGTGCAGCTCGAGCTCGCTGCGATAGGTGATCTGGCCGAGCGAGCGCGCGACGCGCAGCCCCACCTGCGGCCCGGCCGGTTGGTCGTAGTAGTCGCCGCCGCGGTAGTTGGGGTCGCCCATGATGGCGGCGTTCTGTGTGGACGACAAGCCAATCTGCTCGGCCGTCGCGTACGCACCGCACGCGATGACGATGGCGCGCGCCACCCGCTCGGGCTGGCCCACTGCCCACTCGAGCACGCGCATCCCGCCCATCGAGCCGCCGGCCACTGCGTGCCAGCGCTCGATGCCGAGCACGTCGGCGAGCGCGGCTTCGACCGCGACCTGATCGCGCGGCGTGATGATCGGGAAGCGACCTGCGTAGGGGCGCCCGTCGTTCGGCGCGATCGACGACGGTCCGGTGGTGCCCTGGCAGCCACCGAGCACGTTGGGGCACACCACGAAGAAGTTGTCGGTGTCGATGGGCGCGCCCGGACCGATCAACGGGTTCCACCACCCGGCCATGGCGTGGCCCACACCGTCGGGGCCGTGCGCGTGGCTGTCGCCGGTGAGCGCGTGCAACACGAGGATCGCGTTCGTGCGCCGCGCGTTCAGGGCACCCCACGTCTCGTACGCGACGGTCACGTGCTCGAGCGACGCTCCGCCCTCGAGCGCGAGCGGAGCATCATCGAACAGCGCCGCGAACTGGCGGTGGCCGACCGGGTCGCCGGCCAGCCACGCGCCGGTCGACGCGCGGTTGTAGGTGAAGCTCAAGCGCTCTTGGCGGCGCGGAACCCTGCGTCGAGGTCGGCGAGGATGTCGTCGATGGTCTCGATGCCCACGCTCAGGCGCACGAGGTCGGGAGTGACGCCGGTGGTGAGCTGCTCTTCGCCGCTCAGCTGGCTGTGTGTGGTCGACGCCGGGTGGATGGCGAGGCTGCGCACGTCGCCGACGTTGGCGAGGTGACTGAACAGCTCGAGGCCTTCGATGAAGCGACGACCGGCGTCGAGGCCACCCTGGATGCCGAACGCGAGGATCGCGCCGGCTCCGTTGGGCAGGTACTGCTGTGTGCGTGCGTGCCACTTGCTCGATGCGAGGCCCGGGTACGCCACCCATTCGACCTCGTCGCGGCCTTCGAGATGTTGCGCGACTGCGGCCGCGTTCTGGCAGTGGCGCTCCATGCGCAAGCTCAACGTCTCGATGCCCTGGATCATCAAGAAGGCGTTGAACGGCGAGATCGCGGCGCCGAGGTCGCGCATGTACTGCAGGCGAGCCTTCAGGATGTAGCGCGCCGGCCACAGCGGCTCCGGCAGCTGCGAGTAGGCGAGGCCGTGGTAGCTCGGGTCGGGTTCGGTGAAGTTGGCGAAGCGGCCGCTGCCCTCGTAGTCGAACTTGCCACCGTCGACGATGATGCCGCCGATGCTCGTGCCGTGACCGCCGATGAACTTGGTGGCGGAGTGCAACACGATGTCGGCACCGTGGCGAAGCGGCTGGCAGAGGTAGGGCGACATGACCGTGTTGTCGATCACGAGCGGGATGCCCGCGGCGTGTGCGATCTCACTCACGCCTTCGAAGTCGAAGACGTCGCCCTTCGGGTTGCCGACGCTCTCGCCGTAGAAGGCCCGCGTGTTGGGGCGGATCGCGGCGCGCCACGCGTCGAGGTCGTCGGGGTCGTCGACGAAGCTGACCTCGATGCCGAGCTTCGGGAACGTGTAGTGCAACAGGTTGTAGGTGCCGCCGTAAAGCGACGAGCTCGACACGACGTGGCCGCCGTTCTCGGCGAGGTTCGCCAGCGCGATCGTCTCGGCTGCCTGCCCGCTCGCCGTGGCCAGTGCGCCCACGCCGCCTTCGAGTGCGGCGATGCGCTCCTCGAACACGTTCTGGGTGGGGTTGTGGATGCGCGTGTAGATGTTGCCGAGCTCGGCGAGCCCGAACAGGTTGGCGGCGTGTTCGGTGCTGTTGAACACGTAGCTCGTCGTTTGGTAGATCGGCACGGCGCGCGCGTTCGTGGTGGGGTCGGGCTGCGCGCCCGAGTGGATCATGCGTGTCTCGAAGCCCCAGTCGGCCATGGTGATCCCCTTCATCGCGCGTCGTTGCGTGTGCCTCGCACGCTAGATCCCAAAACCCGACTAATCAAGTAGAGATTCGCGGGCCCGCGATCGACTGAGTGGCGAAGTCACCGCGCTGCGCCGGGCGAAGCAGGCGCAATCAAAGCGGCCGGATGGCGTCGGCCGGCGCGAGCCGCGCGGCGCGGCTGGCGGGGGAGATGCCGGCGAGTGCGCCGACCACGATGGCGGCGCCGAGGCCGGCGGCGGCGGCGAGCGCGGGGATCGAGAGCTTGATGTCTTGCACGTGCGCGTATCCGATCGTGACGCCGACGCCGAGCACCACGCCGAGGATGCCGCCGAGCAGGGAGAGCAGGACGGCTTCGACGAGGAACTGGAGTCGTACGTGGCGCTTGGTGGCGCCGAGCGCGCGGCGCACGCCGATCTCGGTGCGCCGTTCGAGCACGGAGATGACCATCACGTTGGCGATGCCGATGCCGCCGACCACGAGGGCCACACCGCCGAGCCCGAGGAGCAGCGCGGTGAGGCTCGTGTCGACTGCTTGCTTGGCCGCGATTGCGTCGGACGGTCGGGTGACGGCGGCTTCGCCGGGCGCGGCGGGGTCGGCGGTGGCGGCCAGCACGCTGCGAACGGTGTCGAGCTGCGCCGGAACGGTGACCACGAAGGCGGTGTCGGGCGCGAGCGACGTGGCGAACAGGGTCGCGGCGACAGGCCTTCCGATGAAGGCGGCGGTGTCGAGGTTCGGGAACAGCGGGATCGGCTTGAGGATCCCGACCACCGCGAAGAAGTGTCCCGATACGTAGACGCGGGCGTGTTGGTTCACCGACCGGATCCCGAGGCGCGACGCGGAGGTGGCGCCGAGGACGATGGCGGGGTAGTTCACGTTGGCGGCGTTGAGGAACTGGCCCGATG
The DNA here is from genome assembly GCA_017882905.1 of Acidimicrobiia bacterium. Lineage (GTDB taxonomy): Bacteria > Actinomycetota > Acidimicrobiia > IMCC26256 > PALSA-610 > Chersky-683. The sequence goes on from JADGOO010000166.1 coordinate 16,939, forward strand.
CCATGGTGGCGCCGGTGGCCTGCGCGAAGAACTGGTCGGTCGAGTCGATGCTGATCCCGCCGGTCTCCGATGGGTTCACGAAGTTGTTGCGGAGCACGGTGGCGCTCACGGTCGTGATGCCACTCGCGGCTTCGACGGGGCCGATGCGGCGGATCATGGCGAGCGCGTTGTTGTCGAGTGCGGGCGTGCCACCGGGTGTGAACGATTGGCCGGCTTGCACTTCGAGGCGATTCGTGCCGAGCGCATTGAGTCGCGCGTCGAGGTCTTTGTGGCTCGATGACGAGATGCCCATCACGGCCACGAGTGACGCGATGCCGATGGCGATGCCGAGCGCCGTGAGTGCGGTGCGGAGCCGGCGGGTGCGCATGCCGACGCTGCCGACGGCGAGTACATCGGCAGGGCGCAGGTGGCTCGGACGCGGGAGGTCGCCGCGCCCGCGCGAAGGTTCGAGCGTCTCGAGTGCCGTCACCGAGACACGACCTCGTCGGATTCGATGCGTCCGTCCCGCATCGTGACGCGGCGCGGCATTCGTTGCGCGATGGCGGTGTCGTGTGTGATGAGCACGATCGTGGATCCGTCGGCATGCAGCTCGGACAGCGTCTCGATGATCGTGTCGCCGGTGCGCGTGTCGAGGTTTCCGGTTGGTTCGTCGGCCAGAACGAGCGCGGGGTCGGTGACGATGGCGCGCGCGATGGCCACTCGTTGGCGTTCGCCACCCGAGAGCTGGCTCGGGCGGTGCGTGGCCCGGTGCGCGAGGCCGACCCGGTCGAGTGCCTCGGTAGCGCGGCGTCGCCGTTCGCTCGCGCGCACACCGGCGTAGGTGAGCCCGAGCGCGACGTTCTCCACGCCGTCGAGGCCGTCGATGAGGTTGAACGTCTGGAAGATGAAGCCGATGCGCCGGCCTCGCAACGCTGAGAGCTGACGGTCGCGCAGTCCGGCCACGAGCACGCCGTCGAGCGCGATCGTGCCTTCGGTGGGCCGGTCGAGAAGGCCGAGCAGGTTGAGCAGCGTGCTCTTGCCCGACCCCGACGGCCCGACGATTCCCACCATCTCACCGCGCCGCACCGACAGGTCGACGCCGTCGAGCGCACGCACGGGCGGTGTTCCCGCGTACTCCTTGACCACGTCGCGCAACTCGAGAACTGTGCTTCTGGCGGTGTCTCTTGCGCCTACTTCGTCCGGCGCGGCGAGCTCGCTGATGGTCGCCCCGCTGGCTTGCGCTTCGCCGCTCACCGCTCGCTGCTCACGTCTACGGCGCCTACTTCGTCCGGCGCGGCGCGGCGGGTGGTGTGTTCGCTCCTCACGCCGAGACGACCTGGTCGCCTTCTGCGATGTCGCCGGTGACTTGCACCCAGTCGTCGGCGAACTTGCCGGTCTGCACGCCGACGAGCTTTGTGGTGCCGTCGGGCTGCACCTTCTCGAGGCCGTAGCCGCCCTCGGCGAGTGCGAGCAGTGCGCTGGCCGGAACGGCGAGCACGTTCTTGGCCCGGTCGGTCACAAGCGCAACGGTCACCGGCTCATCGTCGAGCAGGTTCGCGGGCGGCTTCACGAGCGCGATCCACAAGTCGAGCGTGGTGGTCGTGCTCGCGTTGTTGCCCTGGCCGCTCGTGGCGACGTTGGCCACGGTGCCGAGGCTGAAGTAGCGACCTACGGTCGTGGAGTTGTCGGCGAGCGTGATCGTGACCGTGCCGCCGATCGTGACGTAGCTCGTGTTCGTGGGATCGAGCGCTACGTGCACGAGGCGAGTCGTGTCGGTGACGGTCATGATCGCGCCCGATGCACTGTCGCCCACGGCCGCGGTCAGCGTTGCGACGCGGATCGGCCCCGGTTGGTAGACCACATCGCTCGGCGCCACTGCACCGTTCACGGTCACGCCGCGAGCCGTTTGCCATGCATCGATGGCCGCAGTGGTCGCGCTGTCGAAATGGTTGTCGACGACCATGGCGCCGTTGTCGGTGAAGCCGAGTGCGGCGAGGTTGAACTCGAGCTGCAGCACGTCGATGCCGTCGGTGATGCCGCTCTGCAGCGTGCGCCACATGGGTCGCGATCCGTAGAGCAACGCCGGGCCCGGCGCACCGTCGACCTCGAACACGGTCTGGCCGCGGGAGAACAGGCTGCCCACCGACGGCAGCGCGGTGATGATGCCGGACGTTGTGGCTGCCGCCGTGGTGGCGGTCGTCGCGCCGGCCGCGCGGCTCGCCGAGCTCGCACTCGACGATGACGCCGCGGAGGACGACGACGAGGTGCCGCTCACCTTCAGGGTGCGACTGTCGCCGTAGGTGACGGTGCCACTCACGCTCGTGGTGTCGACGAGATCGCGGCGCACCACCTGCACGGTGTGCAGCTTCGGCGGTGCGGTTGCCGCGCCGGCCGCGTGCTTGTTCGCCGCGGTGCTGTCATGGATCGCGATCGCGCTACCGGCACCCACCACCACGACGGCGGCGGCGGCGATCGCGCGCGTGGCGCGCCGCATCAGGCGCCCGGAGCGGGAGCCGCGCCGCCGGGTCCACCAGGCCCGCCGCGCAGACCGCGGAACGTGTTGCCCAGCTTCGTCTGGCATGTCTGGAACGCCTTGGCCTGAGCCCCGGTCGCGTTGCGCAGTGCGCGCAAGCCCTGACCCGTGCCGGAACCGAACTGCGGGCGCCCGTTCGAGTCGAAGGTGGGGTCGGGGAAGTTGATGCCTTGGTCGCGCATGCACTTGGCGAAGGCGAGCAAGTTCTTCTGCTGCTGGGCCTGTTGCGCGGGGTCGAGCTGGAAGTTGCTGCGGAACTGGTCGCGGTACTTCTGGCACGCTTGGCTCGCGGCCTGGAACTTCGGGTTGTCGCGGTTTGCGCCGCCGAAGAAGCCACCGCGCTGTCCGGCCACCGTCGTACCGGTGGTACCGCCGCTCGGGTTGTTGAACTGCGGGCGACCGTTCGAGTCGAACTGCGGGTCGGGAACGTTCACGCCGTTCTGGCGCATGCACTTCGCCCAGTTGAGCGCAGCGGTCTCGCGATCCGCGGTGGAGATCGTGGTCGTGGTGGCACCGGCACCGCTGAGCGATGCAACCTTCTTGGCCGCGGAGCTGCTCGAGGAGCCGCCGCATGCGGCGAGTGCCAACACAGCAGCAAGACCGGCAGCGGCGACGGTGCCGCGTGCGCGCAATACAGATGTCGTCATGCTTCAAGTGTCGCTCTCCGCGCCCGCATTGTTGAGAGCGGGCGGGTGAGAAGTTCCCAAGAATGCTTGGCTGAAATGCAATCTCAGGCTGTCGGCCGACGATCTCAGGCGTAGATGTTCACCGGTGTGGGGCCCTGATACGCACTGCTGTTCGCGCGACCCGTGGCCACGAGCACGAACCCCACGGCGTCGGCGTCGCCGGCCGCGGGAACGGTCCCCGTCCAACCGCGCTTCACGAGCTCGATCTCCACGTGCGACAACGCCGCGCGCAGGCCGTCACCGCGTTCAGTCGGCTGGCCGAGCGCGGCGCGGATGTCGTCGGCGTGCTGCCAGGTGTCGTACCAGAGCGCTTCGACGCCGTCGCCGAGGGTGCCGTCGTAGCCACCAGGCCCGGGCGCAGCCCACGCGGCGTCGTCGAAGAGGGGCAGGAGACCGGCCGCGGCCTTGGTGACCTCGGCGCACTCGGCGGCCAGCTCGACCGGGCTGCGCCCGGCCCGTTCGGCCACCTCGCGCTCGGTCACTTCGGGGGAGCCGAGGCCGTCGAGCCGGCCGGCGGCCACGTCGGCCATCGATCCGACGGTGTGGCGGGCGACATCGCCCACGGTCCAGCCCGCACAGCGGCTCGGCGTCACCCAGTCAGTGTCGGAGAGCGAGCGCAGGAGCGTCTCGAAGCGCTCGAGCTCGGCGATCAGTCCGTCGGAGACGTCGGTGCGGGGCAGCGCCATGGCAGTCTTCTCCTGGTCCAGAGGTAGAGTTACATGCAGGCGGCCTGCATGTTGCAGACGCATCCTGCACCAGGAGCCCGTCATCGTCAAGCCTGAATCCGCGTCGCGCACCCAGGCGGAGCGCCGTGCCCGCACGCGCGCCGCGCTCATCGCGGCCGGCCGCGCGCGCTTCACCGAAGCGGGCTACGCCGCGGCCGCGCGCGAAGAGATCGTCGCAGCCGCCGGGGTCACGCGCGGTGCGATGTACCACCACTTCGCCTCGAAGCAAGACCTCTTCGTGGCCGTGTTCGAAGCCGTGGAGACCGAGCTCTGCGAGAAGGTCGCACTCGCCGCGCTCGGCGCGCACGACCCGGTGGATCAGCTGCGGCTCGGCGCGCTCTGCTTCCTCGAGGCCGCCGCGTCACCCGAGGTGCGGCGCATCGCGCTGCTCGACGCGCCCTCGGTGTTGCCCGTGGAAACTCGCCGCGCGCTCAGCGAGAAGTACGGCCTCGGCCTCGTTCGTGAGGCGCTGACAACCGTCGACGCGGCCGGCCGTCTTCGTGTGCATCCCGTCTCCGCGCTCGCGCCCGTGGTGCTCGCCGCGCTGCACGAAGCAGCCACCGCCATCGCCGATGGTGCCGACGCGGCCGCGATGCGCCAGGTTGTCGAGGGCCTCATCGAGGCGATCACGACCTCGCCCTGACGAGCCGTGGTCGACGTGCGCGCAATCGCAAGATCAGATGCGCTCGAGCACGACCACAGGGATGATGCGATCAGTGGCTTGGGCGTACTGATCGAAGTTCGGCATGAGCGCGGCCTGCGCGCGATAGAGCCGCTCGCGCTCGTCGCCTTCGACCACGCGAGCACGGGCGCGGAACGTCTCGTCGGAGATCTCGACCGTCACCTCCGGGTTCGCGACCACGTTGCGATACCAGTCGGGATGCGACGGCGCGCCGCCCTTCGACGCGATGATCACGAGGCGGTCGCCATCTCTCGGGGCGAAGGCTAGGTGCGTGTGCAACGCGGCTGCCGATGCGGCACACTCACCGCGATGACCACCCGAATCGGCATGCTCGCACCGATGGAGATCGAGCTCGAACCGTTGATACGGCTGCTCGCGCTCGAGCCGTCCGCCGACGCGATGTCGTTCCACGGACGCGCCGGCGCCGCGCAGGTCGTGGCCATGCCGACCGGCATCGGCATGACGGCCGGCGCAACGGCGGCGCAGCGGATCCTCGATAGGGGCGTCGACCACGTGATGGTCGTCGGGATCGCCGGCGCGATCTCGCTGGATACTCCGATCGGCGCGGTGCTCGCACCCGAAGCCGTCATCGATCGAGCGAGTGGCCGGCGCTACGTACCTGCGGCCCTCGACGATCGTGCGCGGCACGGCGCGATCAGCTGCGGCGACGATCTCCTCACCGATCAGGCGTTCCTCGATGGGCTGGCGCGCGACGGCGTGATCGCCCTCGACATGGAGACCGCCGCCGTCGCCGCCGTGTGCGAACCGGCGGGAATTGCGTGGTCGGTGTGGCGGTCGATCAGCGACCGGGCCGGGGAAGGGCTCATCGACGCCGACCTGTTCGCGATGACGCGGCCTGATGGCAGCGCCGATCCCGACGCGCTGGCTCGCCGGCTCGCCGACCCGCGCCAACGTGAGATCCTGAAGCGCCTGGCGCGCGACGCCGCACTCGCGGTCGAGACCGCCGCCGAGGCCGCCATCGCTGCCTGCGTCGCGCTGGCGTCGTGAGGAGCGGGGCGAGCCGCAGTCCGGCTCAACGTTTCGGCGCTTCTGGTCGATACCTGGCGCGATGCGCCGGACCCTGCTGTCGGCGGTGCTCGTCACCGCGGCCACCTGCGTGGTCGCGTCGTGCGGGGGTGGGACCGGCGGTGGCGCAACGCCGAACACCGCCGCATATCTCACGTTCGTGCATTCGCCGCTCGTGGGCGCCCTCGCGAGCCAACCCGATGCCACGCTGTTGGCCGTCGGTCAGCGGGCGTGCGCCGATCTTGATCGCGGCATGCGGTCCGACGCCGTGGTCGCCGACATCGGCGGCAACCCGCTGCCCGGCTCGGCCGACTTCAACGGCTACTCGTTCGTGACGGTGGCCGCGGCGCGCTCGCTCTGCCCGGCCCACAAGGCCGACTTCGCCGGCAGCGCCGACATCCCCGGCTGACGGCACTCGTCAGAGCGTCTGCAGCGCAGCGGCTGTGGTGGCGTCGGCGGCGAAGAGCTGCACGATCGACAGCTCGGCCAAGGTGATGTCGACCGGTGTGCCGAACGTGGTCACGGTGCTGAAGAAGCTGAGCGCGGCATCGCCGACGCGAAGCCGCAACGGCACGTACAGCGGGTTGGGTGCGGTGTCCCGCGCATCGTGGCCCGGCGGTGGCGCGTAGCTGGTTGGCGATCGCCGGCGCGAGCCCGCGGGGATGCAGGCTCACGCGCATCGCGTTCACGGGCGGCTCGAGCAGCTCCGGCGCCACGGTGCCGAGCAGCGCGCGCAACGGCCGATTCGTGTCGACGATGTTCCACACGCGGTCGACGATCAACGCGGGCGCGGGCTCGTGGCCGGCGAGCACCGTCGCCAGCGCGTCGCGCACCGGCTGCATCGTCAGGTCGGTGAGCTCCGCCTCGGGGTGCAAGGGCGCGTAGCCGGCGGCCAGGAGCAGCGCGTTGCGCTCTCGCAGCGGCACATCGAGATGCTCGGCGAGGTGTAACAACAGCTCGCGGCTCGGCCGTGACCGACCCGTCTCCACGAAGCTGAGGTGCCGCGTGGACACGGCCGCGGTCGAGGCAAGGTCGAGCTGACTGAGCCGCCTGCGCTGCCGCCAGGCTCGGAGCAGCTCGCCGGCACCGCACCGGCGCTTACGTGTGAGGTAATCGCTTCGGTGTGGCGTTCGCCTGATGCTGATCGCATCCGAGAACCACCACGAAGGAGCTTGCTGTGACCACGAGCGACACAATCACGAAGCACGACGTTGCCGGAGTGCTCGCCGCCTATCTGGCGATGTGGAACGAAGACGATGCCCCGACGCGTCCCACGTTCATCGAGAAGGCGTTCACGCCCGATGGCCGCTACGCCGACCCGGCGAGCGACGTGATGGGCTACGCCGCCATCAACGAGATGGTGAGCGGCGTGCGCGCGCACTACGCCGGTCACACATTCGTGGCCGCGAGCGGCATCGATGTGCACCACGACCAGCTGCGCGTCGCGTGGCAGCTCGTCGCACCGGGGGGCGGCGTCGCCGTCGCGGGCATCGACATCGGCGAGCTAGCCGGCGACGGCCGGTTGCGTCGCATGATCGGCTTCTTCGGCGAGCTCTCCTGAGTCGCCTCAGCGCTCACGGGTGACGATGGCGGTCAGGTGCTCGACCTGGCCGTCGTCGCGCCCGAGCAGCACGTCGTTGTAATGCCGTTCGCCACGATGGTGGCGCGCGTCGGTCGGCACGAACCCGAGGAGCACCGAGATCCGGAACGGTCCGGTGTCGCCCTCGGGTGGCATCGACACGTGCATCACGTCGCCGCAGTGGATCGTGACGTCTCCCGCTTGCACGGGCACTGAGACTCCCCGAGGTGCAGCTGCGTCTCGACCGTCGATGAACGGATGGCTCATGGTGTGCGATCCGGGCAGGAACCGCAGCTCGCCGGCGCCGGGCGAACCGTCGGTGAGACAGATGGTCATCACGAACGTGGGGCACATCGCCGCATGGCCGCCCATCCCGCAGTCGCGATGCCACGGCAGATCGGCGAGGCCTTCGGTGACATTGGGCCGCTTCCACAGCACGGTCACCGCGTCGGGTCCGCTCTCCGCCTCCTTCACAAGAGGCGTGTGCGCCATCGCGACGATCGCCGCCACCCGCGGATCGTCGTGCAGCGCGCGCATCACCGGTATGCGCGCCGCGGTCAGCACCCGGCACAACACGGCGTCGCCCGACGCGTTGCGGCCCCACCACGACCCGCCGTCGCCTTCGCAGGCTTCGTCGGCGAGCTGGTGCGCGGCGCCGAGCAGCGCGTCGATCTCGTCGGGGCCGAACACGTCGCGCACCCACAGGTAGCCGCTCGTGGCCAGGAAGTGGCGCACGTCGTCGCCGGGGTCGAGGTCGGCGAGCGTGAACGATGCCGCCGTGTCGAGCGGCGCGCCGGCGCGATCGCGAAGCTGGATCGTGGCCGGGTCGTAGATCGGTCGGCCGTGGAACATGGCGCGCAGCGCCGGCTCCCACCGCACGAACCGCATCGGGTTCCCGCGTACGGCCTCGACACGATTGGCGTAGAACAGCCCGGGCGGCGTCTCGAGATCGCTCACGAGACCGCGCCAGCTCTCGAGGTCGATGCCGATCACCGTGCGCGCTTCCGCATCGCCTTCCACGATCTCGATCGTGCCGCGCGCGTCGTCGCCGACACTTCCGCGGTACGTGTACGCGCCGGCGTCCGTGCGGATCGCGAGCGCGCCGATCGCGATCGCATCGGCGGCAGCTAGTGCACCGTGACCAGACGCGAGTCGGTGCGGGAGCTCGTGTTCATGGAACTCCCGGAAGTCGATGTCGGGGATCACGATCCGCGACCGTAACGCGCCGCCGCGTGCACTGTCCGTCGTGGGACGAACGACTACCCAAGCGCTCGGGCCATCCGACACGTTCACGCAGCGTGAAGTCCCGCGTCGATCAAGGAACGCTGGCTGTGACCGAAGCCTGAAACCAGATCGCAGAGCGCAATCAGCGCCTGCGCCGCATGTCCCTTGGAGGCATTGATGCATGCTCGTGGTTTCCGTGGTCGCATCGCGCCCACATTCGCCTGTGCAGCGCTCGCGGTGACGGTAGGTGTCGCCGGCCTTCAGTCGTTCGTGGGGACCGCGCCGGTTGGCGCGACGCAGCCCACACCCACCTACGAGACACCCGTGGTGCCCGATGCCGCCTACTCGCCGCCGGCCGGCGCGCTGTACGTGTCGCTCACGGGTTCTGATTGGAACAGCGGCTCAGCGAGCGCTCCCTTCGCCACCGTGAAGCACGCAGTGGCGATGGCACCGACGGGCGGCACTGTCGTGGTGCACCGCGGCACGTATCGCGAAGGCATGATCTCGATGTCGCGTCGCATCACCGTGCAGGCCTACCCGCACGAGCAGGTGTGGATCAACGGCAGCACGGTGATGGCGCCGTCGGTGTTCCACCTCTCGGGTGGTGCGTGGGTGACCACGTGGCGCTCGCCGCTCGTTGCCGGCAACCCGCCCGCCGGCGTGGTCGCCCCGAGCTTCCCGGCCGCGGCGATGCCTGAGCAGGTGTACTTCGATCACGTGCCGCTGCAGCAGGTGACCTCTGCCCAGGCGCTCGGCGCGGGTCGCTTCTACGTGAACCGTTCCGGTGCCGGCCAGCTCGAGCTCGGTTCCGACCCGACGGGGCGTCTCGTGGCCGTGACCACCCAACCGATGGCGATCGTCTTGGCGCCGTCGGCGGCCGGCAGCATCGTGCGCGGCATCGGCTTCCTTCACTACGGCCCTACCTACAGCGGCGCCGCGTACGCCATGGTGCTCGACAACGCCGCGAACGTCACGTTCGACCACGACGCGTTCGCTTGGAGTGCGGGTCGCGGCTTGACGATCATGCACGCGGTCAACGTCTCGGTCCTCAACAGCGTGTTCCTCTACAACGGGCTCAACGGCATCCACGGCCACCACGCCGACGGCCTGTCGGTGATCCACACCCGTGTCGCCTACTCGAACGAGGAGCACTTCTCGATCACCGGCTCGGCCATCGCGGCCATCGCGGCGATCAAGGTGACCACCTCACCCAACGTCGTGGTGCGCGACAGCCTCATCGACGACAACGACTCCAACGGCGTCTGGTTCGACCTCTCCGCCTACATGGTCACGATCAACGGCAACACCGTCTTGCGCAACTCCGGTCAAGGCATCTTCTACGAGGTTTCCGCCAACGCCGTGATCGCCGGCAACGTCGTGGCGAACAATGGCCGCAACGGCATCGAGCTCTCCGGCTCGAACAACATCTCCGTGTGGAACAACACCATGGTCGGCAACGGCGGCGCTCAGCTCGGCGTGTTCGAAGACCCCCGCACCCAGCCCAACTCGGCGATGTTGAAGCTCGGCATCACCTGGAACGCCGCCAACATCAGCATCGCGAACAATGTGCTCGCCGCATCTCCTGGCGCATCGTCGTCGTCACTCACGAGCTTCGACGCCAGCAACCCGAAGCACAGCACCTCGTCGGCGATGATCGCCTACGACGACCACAACCTGTTCTCTCGAACCAGCACGATCGCGCTGCCCTACGTGGTGCAGTGGCAGACCACCACCAAGACCCAGGTTCGCTACAACTCGCTCACGGCAGTGCAATCCGGCCTCGCTCGTGAGCGTTCGAGCGTCACGGCCGACAACGTGCCGCTGACGAACCTCTTCGCCAGCCCGGCGGCGTCGGACTTCACGCCGAACGCCGGCGGACCGGTCAGCGCGACGGGCGTGCTACTGCCCGCGGCTGTCGCTGCGGCACTCGGTGTGGCACCTGGTTCCACGCCGCACTTCGGTGAGCTCTCGGTGCCGGCCGTCTGGTCGTAGCCGTCTCGCTCACCTCGCTGGCTCCTCCGCCGGAGCCGCGACCGTCTTGCCCCCGCAGCCGCTGGTCTCCAAGTCAGCTGGTCGTGGGGGCAAGGCGCGTGTCGACGTCGGTGAGATCGGTGGGGGAGAGATCCCAGCCGACCGCCGCCGCGTTCGCGGCTACCTGCTCGGGCTTGGTGGCCCCTGCGATCACCGACGCGACGACGGGCCGTGCGAGCAGCCAGCTCATGGCGAGCTCGAGCAGCGTGTGCCCGTGTTCGGTGGCGAAGGCCGTGAGCGCGTCGACACGGTCCATGTTCTTCTCGGAGAAGGTCTGCTCACGACGTTCGGCCGGCATGCCCGCGAGACGCGTTCCCGGCGGCGCCTCTTCGTTGCGGCGGTACTTGCCGGTGAGCAGTCCGCTCGCGAGCGGGAAGTACGGGATGAACGCGATGTCGAGCCGTTCGCACGTCTGCAACACGCCGCGCTCGGGAAGGCGGCGCAGCAGGCTGTACTCGTTCTGCACGCTCACGAAGCGCGCGTAGCCGTGCTCGGCGCTCACCGCAGCGGCTTCGTCGAGCTGTTCCGGTGTGAAGTTGCTGCAGCCGATCTCGCGCACCTTGCCGGCGCGAACCAGCGCGTCGAGTGCGCCCAGCGTCTCGGCGATGGGCGTCTTCGGGTCGGGCGCGTGCAGCTGGTAGAGATCGATCCGGTCGGTGCCGAGCCGACGCAGGCTCGCCTCGCAGGCACTCGCCACGTACGCGGCGCTCGCGCCCGTGTGGTCGGCGTCGATCGGCATCCCGAACTTCGTGGCGACCAGCACGTCGTCGCGGCGCGTGGTGAGCGCCCGGCCGAGGTACTCCTCGCTCAGGGTGCCGCCGTAGATGTCGGCCGTGTCGAAGAAGTTGATGCCCGCGTCGATGGCCGCGTCGACCACCTTGCCGGTCGCGGCCTCGTCGATGCGGCCGCCGAAGTTGTTGCACCCGATGCCCACTACGGTGACGTCGAGCGAACCAATGCGTCGTGTCTGCATCGCCACAGTGTGCCGCACGGGACTGAGCGCGGGCTCGACCGCACGCTCGGCGGCCGCATCAGAGCCCGCTGATCTCGTCGTCGCCTGATCCCGGGAACGCGTACGGGTCCCAGGAACGCGCACGGGGCTGCGCATCCCTGGGACACCGTCGACCCGAGGCGGGGCGGTCAGTGCTGCGGCGTGGCCAGCAGCGTCTTGCCGACCGAGGATCCGTCGGATGCCTTGCTCACGAGGTCGTAGAAGACCTCGATGTGGTTGGCGCCTACGGTGACCTGCGCGCCTCAATCGGCTCGTCGATGATGGCTTGCTGATCAAGGCGCGCTACGAAGAGCGTCCGCCGCGCTTCGAGTACCGGCTCACCGACAAGGGCGTCGCGGCGTGGGACGTCCTCGCGGCGATGTGGCGCTACGGCGAAGACCGGTTCTTTGCCGACGGCCCGCCGCCGCTCGTGCTCACCGACCGTGAGACGGGCGCCGAGATCCGCCCGCGGGTGGTCGACGAGACCACGGGCGCCCCGCTCGACCTGCGGCGCACCCGAGTCCGCCGCCGCTGACCTGCGGCCGCCCGACCGGCCCCGGGGCTTGCCAGGGTGTGTAGGATGTCGGTCACGCCGCGGGGTGGAGCAGTCTGGTAGCTCGTCGGGCTCATAACCCGAAGGTCGTAGGTTCAAATCCTACCCCCGCCACCATCGAACGACCAGGTCAGAGCCTTCCCAAGCGGGAGGGCTCTCTTGGTTCCCCGGCGAGAATCCGACCGTCTTTCCACCGTCGCTGTCGACGAATCAGTCGCACAGACACCTGGTGTCGTGGGGGTGTCGCAAGTCGGCTGACGTGAGGACGCCGACGGATTGCGCTCAACCAATAGCGCTCGGCGGGCGAGGCTCCCGACGAATTCTGTGTCGTGTCCGCGTGGGCGTACGGTCCGAGAGTCGCGTTCGCCGCTGACCAGCCGGAGCAACGACAAGGCTGAGGGGTGTGGGGATGTCCGGTTCGAAGCGTGCGGTGTGGGTGGCCGGGTTCGCGTTGTTTGTCGCGACCGCGGCGAGTGTGGGCATCGGTTCATCGCTGCCGGCAGCAGCGAGTTCGCCGGTGTTGGCGTCGAACATCGCGACGGGCTACTACCACTCGTGCGCGTTGACGACGACGGGCGGGGTGAAGTGCTGGGGTTACGACGGCGACGGCGAGCTGGGTGACGGCACCAATTCCGACCATTACGTTCCGGTGGACGTCGTCGGTTTGACGAGTGGCGTGAAGGCGA
>JADGOO010000167.1 GCA_017882905.1 Acidimicrobiia bacterium
CTTGGCCTGATCGACGAGGAACATCGTGCCCTCGGGCTCGAACTCGACCACATCGGCGAACAGGCCTCGTCGCACGAGATCGGTGACCCGCGCGTCGGGCTCGGCACCGGTGGCGAGACGGGCTGCGAACAGCCGCGACGCCTCGAGCACGCCCGAGCCGAGCGCGCCGACGAGCAGATAGGCGTGGCCGGGTCGCGCCGCCGCGGCATCGAGCACGGCGAGTGCCCGATCCTGACCGGTCACGGCGTCCCACATGGCCAGCGACGCTACCGGTGCAGTGCAGCGTCGACCGCGGCCGCGACCGCCGCCGCCACCTCGTCGGGCGGCGGCGACCCGTCGATCACGATCCAACCACGACCCGGGGCCAGCTCGCGGTAGGCGGCGCGCACGAGGGAATGGAAATCGGTGCCGGCCGCCTCGAACCGATCGCTCGCCACCGGGCGGCGGGCTGCGGCCACAGAGTCGTCGACGTCGAGCACGACCACCAGGTCCGGCTCGACGCCGTCGGTGGCGAGCACGTTCGCCGCATCGACGAGCTCCACACCCAGGCCACGGGCGATCGCCTGGTACGCGAGCGTCGAGGGCGTGAAGCGGTCGCTCACCACCACCGCTCCCCGTTCGAGGGCTGGTCGCACGACCTCGGCCACGTGCTGGGCGCGATCGGCGAGCAGCAGCAACAGCTCGGCCCGTGGGTCGAGCGGCGAATGGTCATCGAGCAGCGCCGCCCGCAGTTTCGCACCGCGGGCCGTCGCTCCCGGTTCGAAGGTACGCACGACCTCGTGACCTTGCGCACTGAGTCGCGCCGTGAGCAGACGGCTCTGCGTCGACTTCCCGCTCCCCTCGCCGCCCTCGAGGACGATGAACCTGCCGCGCGCCACGGCGCCATCATTGCGCAGGTCGCGGCCCGAGGGAGCAAGCGCCGAGGCCCCGGAGCGATATGGCGGCGCTGGTACAGTCCGCGGGATCCATGGTCCGCACGACGCTGCTCGCGCGCTGTCCGGTCAGCGCCACGCATTGAGTGGTGACGGGCCCGAGGGACGGACCACGCGGAACCGTCGACCACCGCGCTCCGCTCGGGCGGCGCGGGCGCGTGAACGCTCTGCGGCGAATCGCAACGCGCGGCGCACCGCCAAGATCGCGCTGTTCGTCATCGCGTTCTACTACTTCGCGCTACCGGCGATCGGCGGTGTGCGCGACGCCATCAACCGCCTCGGCAAGGTGCAGCCGCTATTCCTCGTGCTCGGCGTGGGTCTCGAGATCGCCGCGCTGCTCGCCTACGCGCAGCTCATGCGCGTCTCGATGCCGCGGTGCGATCTCGGCCTGTTCCGGGTGTTCCGCATCAACCTCGCCACGAAGTCGCTCACGAACCTGGTGCCGGGCGGGAGTGCCGCCGGGTCCGCGCTCGGATACCGGCTCCTCGTCACCTCGGGGGTCGAAGGCACCGACGCGGGCTTCGCGATCGCGGCGACGGGCGTGGTCTCCGCGTGCGTGCTGAACGTGATCCTCTGGGTGGCGCTCCTGCTCTCCTTGCCGTTTCACGGCATCAACGTGCTGTACGGGATCGCCGCCGTTGCCGGTGTCGTCGTGATCGCGTTTGCGGCCGGGCTCGTGTTCGCGCTGATGCGCGGCCGCGTTCGCGCCCACCGCGTGCTGCACGCGATCACCAGCCGGCTGCGCTTCGTCGATTCCGAGCGCGCGGCCGAAGTCGTCGAACAGGTCGCCGCGCGCCTGCGCGACGTGATCAGCGACCGCGAGCTTGTGGAACGCGCGGCAGTCTGGGCAACGCTCAACTGGCTGCTCGACGCGGCGTCGCTGTGGGTCTTCGTGCGCGCGTTCGGCGAGGCCTCCAACGTTCTGGGGCTCCTGATCGCGTTCGGGCTCGCCAACGTGCTCGCCGTCATCCCGATCACGCCCGGCGGGCTTGGCATCATCGAGACTGTGCTCGTCCCCACGCTCGTCGGCTTCGGCGTGGGTCGCACCGTGGCGGCGCTCGGCGTGGCGAGCTACCGCCTCGCGCAGTTCTGGATCCCGATCCCGATCGGTGGCGTCGCGTATCTCACCGTGCGCCGCGACCTGCGGCCGGTGCGCTTGCGTGATGCAGCCGCGCAGGCGTACGACACGCACGAGGGCCAGCTCGACTGGGCCGAGCGCTACGGCCGCCGTCGCCCCGCCGACTACACCTAGATCGATCGCGGCGAGCCGTCGACCCGCCCAACCGGCGGCGCAGACTGTCGCCCGGCGCGCAGCTACGACGCTGATTCGGGGGGTTTGTTGGTCGCGGCCTTCTTGGCCGCCGTCTTCTTCGCCGCGGTCTTCTTGGCCGCGGTCTTCTTGGCGGCCGTCTTCTTGGCCGCCGTCTTCTTCGCGGCCGGCTTCTTGGCCGCGGCCTTCTTCGCACCGCGCTTGGGCTTGGTCGGCCCTGCTTGTTCGCGAGCGTGGATCAACGCCATCGCCTCGTCGAGGGTGAGCGTGGTGGGATCGGCGCCGCGTGTCACGCTGGCGTTGGTCGTGCCATCGGTGACGTACGCGCCGTAGCGCCCCTCGAGCACGCGTACCGGCGCCCCGTTGTCGGGCGACACGCCGAGCTCGGCGAGCGGCGGCTTCGCCGCCCCGCGGCCGCGGCGCTTCGGCTGCAAGAACCGCGCCTCGGCGTCTTCGATGGTCACCGTGAGCAGCTGCTCTTCGGCGTCGAGGCTGCGTGTGTCGCCGTCGGCCCGCTTCAGGTAGGGACCGAACCGGCCCGGGCTGGCAACGATCTCGCGACCTTCGCTGTCGAGGCCGACCACCCGCGGGAGCTGGAGGAGCTGCAGCGCCTCTTCGAGCGTCAGCGACTCGGGATCCATCGTCTTGAACAGCGAGGCGCGCTTCGGCTTGCGCTTGGCGCCTTCTTCCTGTTCGCCCAACTGCACGTACGGCCCGTAGGGGCCCGCGAGCACGAGGATCGCCTTGCCGGTCTCCGGATCGTCGCCGATGCTGCGCGGGCCTTGCGCCTTCTTGGCGATCAGCTCGAGCGCGCGTTCCACGGTGAGCTCGTCGGGCGGCACCTCGTCGGGGAGCCCAGCGGTCTCGTTGGCGTCGTCGTCGCCGCGCTGCACGTAGGGGCCGTAGCGACCGACGCGCACGACGACGGGCGCGCCATCGTCGTCGTGGCCGATGGGCACCGTGCCAATGGCCTTGCCGTCGATATGCACGAGGTTCTCTTCGCCGACCAGCTCGCGCAGACCGACCGAGCCGTTGCCGAAGTAGAACGAGTGGAGCCACTTCTCGGCTTCACCTTCGCCACGCGCGATCACGTCGAGTGCTTCCTCCATCGACGCGGTGAAGCCGTAGTCGACGAGGTGACCGAAGTGGCGTTCCAGCAGGTTCGTGACGGCGAACGCCGTCCACGTAGGTACGAGCGCCTGGCCGCGACGCCACACGTAGCCGCGGTCGAGGATCGTGGAGATCACGCTCGCGTAGGTGGACGGTCGCCCGATGCCGCGCTCTTCGAGCTCCTTGACGAGCGACGCGTCGGTGAACCGCGCCGGCGGTCGCGTGGCGTGCCCGGCGGGTGCAAGCACGGAGCAGGCCACCGCGTCGCCCTCGGCGACAGTAGGCAGGTTCGCTTCGCGCTCGTCGTCGGTCTCTTCGTCGCGGCCTTCCACGTACGCGCGCCGGAAGCCGAGGAAGTCCCAGGTGGTTCCGGTGGCGCGGAACACCGCGTCTTCGCCGGCGCTCGACGAGGCGCCGATCAACAGGGTGGTGGTGCGGCCGCGCGCGTCGGCCATCTGACAGGCCATCGTGCGAACCCAGATCAGGTCGTAGAGACGCCGCTCGTCGGCGTCGAGCTCGCCGGCCACCGCTTCGGGCGTGCGAATGCGCTCGCCCGCAGGCCGGATCGCCTCGTGCGCCTCCTGCGCGTTCTTGACCTTGTTCTTGTAGCTGCGCGGCTTCTCGGTGAGGAACTGCTCGCCATAGCGCTCGCGGATCGCGTTGCGAGCTGCCGTGATCGCCTGCTCCGACAGGTTCGTGCTGTCGGTGCGCATGTAGGTGATGAAGCCGCGCTCGTAGAGCCGCTGCGCGACCGCCATCGTCTTGCTCGCCGGATACCCGAGCTTGCGGCTCGCTTCCTGCTGCAGCGTCGAAGTCGTGAACGGTGCGTACGGACGGCGCGTGAACGGCTTCGCTTCGATCGAACGAACGCGGAACTCGGCGTGCACCAACCGGTCGGCCAGCGCGGTGGCGCCCGCTTCGTCGAGGCGCACGACATCGGCACCGTCACGCAACGCGCCGGTGGCCGCGTCGAAGTCGCTGCCCGAGGCGAGCCTTCGGCCGTCGAGGTGCGAGAGCTGCGCACCGAACTCGACCTCGTTCGCCGCGAACACGCCGTCGAGGTCGAACCACGAACCCGACCGGAACGCCATTCGGGCGCGCTCACGATCGACCACGAGGCGCACTGCGACGCTCTGCACGCGACCGGCGGAGCGCGCCGCCTTACCGACGCGCCGCCACAGCACCGGCGACAGCTCCCAACCGAGGAGCCGGTCGAGCACGCGCCGGCACTCCTGAGCTTCGACGAGCTTCAGGTCGATATCTCGGGGGTTGGCGATCGCCTCGCGGATGGCCGCGGGCGTGATCTCGTGGAAGACCATCCGCTTCACGGGCACCTTCGGCTGCAACACCTCGAGGAGGTGCCACGCGATGGCCTCGCCCTCGCGATCCTCGTCGGTCGCGAGATAGAGCTCGTCGACGCCCTTCATCGCTTGGCGCAGCTCGGCGATCAGCTTCTTCTTGCTCGCCGGCACGACGTAGACCACGTCGAAGTGCTGGTCGGGGTCGATCCCAGCGAGACGACCGTGCGTCTCGAGCTTGTCGTCGGGCACCTGTTCCTTGCGATCGGGCAGGTCGCGGATGTGCCCGACGCTCGACTTGACGGTCACCTCGTCGCCGAGGAATCCGGCGATGGTGCGCGCCTTGGTGGGCGACTCGACGATGACAAGGGGGCGCGGCATACCTCTTTCGTGCTTACCACAGCCGTAGCCCTGAGATGCCAGCGGACGGCCCGGACCGGCAAACGGCGCCGGCGCCCCATAGCCTGCCCGCCCGATGAGCTTCTTCAACCCGACGCACCTGATCAACACGTACGGGACGGCCGGCGTGCTGTTCGTCGTGTTCCTCGAGTCGGGAATCCTTCCCGCTCCGCTCCCCGGCGATTCCTTGCTGTTCCTTGCCGGACTCTTCGCGTCGACGAAGGCCACCGCCGATCACCCGCACCTGAACCTCGCGGTAGTGCTGATCGGGGCATTCGCCCTCGCCGTGGCTGGCGCCCAGATCGGCTACCTGATCGGAGCGCGCTTCGGCACGAAGCTGTTCAAGCCCGACGCGCGCTTCTTCAAGTCGGAGTACGAGCAGCGGGCGCACGAGTTCTTCGAGCGGCGCGGGTCGAAGGCGATCGTGCTCGCACGCTTCATCCCATTCGTGCGCACGATCGCACCGATCCTCGCCGGGACGAGCGAGATGAAGGCTCGCGTCTTCACGCTGTACAACATCGTCGGCGCGGCGCTGTGGGCGATCGGGATCACGCTCCTCGGCTACTTCGTGGGTGGCAGCATCGGCGAGAAGAACGTCGAGAAGTACGACTACGCGATCGTTGCGGTGATCATCGTGCTCTCGCTGATCCCGCCGTACTTCGAGTACCGGCGCCACCAGCGGAAAAAGGCCTCCACCGCCAAGACGTGACGGCGCGACACTGCGCCCGTGCAAGGTGGTCGAGACCACATCGACAACGGTTACACGTTCGGTGACGGGGCCGTCGCGGCCGACCGGCTGGCGCTGTTGCACCAGGTCTTCGCGGCCTCGAGCGCGGCGCTGCTCGCACGCGTACCGACTCTGCCGTCGGTGGTGGTCGACCTCGGCTGCGGACCCGGGCACACGACGGCGATGCTGCACGCGCGGTTCCCCGCGGCGCGCCTTGTCGCGGTCGAGCAGTCACCGGCGTTCGCGGCACGCACCCGCGAGCGCGTTCCCGGCTGCGAGGTGCTCGAAGGCGATGCGGTCACCACTGCGCTCCCGCCGGCCGACCTCATCTACTGCCGGCTGCTGCTCGCCCACCTACCCGACGTAGCCGGCGCAATCGACGCATGGCGGGAAGGCCTCTTGCCTGCGGGCGTGGTGGTCCTCGATGAAGTGGAACGCATCGAGTCCGACGATCCCACGTTCCGCCGCTATGAGGAGATCGTCAACACGATGGTGGCGAGCCGGGGCGCGACGGTGAGCGCGGGCCCGGCGATCACGGCCGCGCTGCGGGGCGACCGGCGCGTGCTGCGCGACGAGGTCGTCGAATACCGAGTGGCGCCCAGTGACGCGGCGGCGATGTTCGCGATGAACCTCGCGACATGGCGCCACGACCCGTGGGTTCAGGCGAACGTGGCCGCGAGCGAGCTCGACGCGCTTGCCGCCGACCTCACGACACCGCCGCACGGCCCGATCGTCTGGCAGCTGCACCAGACGATCGTGGGCCGTGCGAGCGGCGCGTGAATCGGGTCAGTCGACCGCAGCGGCCGCCGCGACCGGTGCGTCACCGGCGAAACCGCCCGAGGCACGCTTGCTGAACGCGATGGCGCCCAGCAGCACGGCCAAGGCGACACCGGCGACGACGTAACGCACGCCGTTGTGCTGCAGGCTGATGATCGCCGGCAGCGTCAGCAGCGACACGAGGTTCATCACCTTGATCAGCGGGTTCAGCGCCGGTCCGGCGGTGTCCTTGAACGGGTCACCGACCGTGTCGCAGATGACCGCGGCTCGGTACGCGTCGGACCCCTTGCCGCCGTAGTTGCCGTCTTCGATGTACTTCTTGGCGTTGTCCCACGCGCCACCGGAGTTGCTCAGGAAGTTCGCCATGAGCTGACCGGTGAGGATCACCGCGGCCAAGAACGCACCGAGGGCGTAGGCGTTGATGCCGAAGCCGATGATGACGGGCGTGAGCACTGCGAGCAACGCCGGAGTGGTGAGCTCACGCAACGACGCGGCCGTGCAGATGTCGATGACCGGCCCGTAGTCAGGCTCCTTCGTCCCCGCCATGATCTTGCCGTCGGCAAACTGCTTGCGCACTTCCTGCACGACGACGCCGG
This sequence comes from Acidimicrobiia bacterium, assembly GCA_017882905.1. Classification (GTDB taxonomy): domain Bacteria; phylum Actinomycetota; class Acidimicrobiia; order IMCC26256; family PALSA-610; genus Chersky-683. Next base: position 7,110 of record JADGOO010000167.1, read on the forward strand.
CGGTACGGCCCACGGCACGGATTGCCAGCGCCGAGAAGAGAAACGCGACCGATCCACCGATCAGCAGACCGATGAACTGCTTCGGGTCGGCGACGTTGATCTTGACCACATCGAAGATCGTGCCCTTGCCGCCGTGCAGCGCGATGAACTGCGTCAGCTGCTTCGCGACGCCCTTGTCTTCGTTGCCGATCGTCTCGATGAACGACGCGAAGATCGCGACCGACGCGATGACCGCCGAGCCGATGGCGAAGCCCTTGGTGACGGCCTTGGTCGTGTTGCCGACCGCGTCGAGGCTCACCATGATCCGCTCGGCTTCGCCGGTGAACTCGCCCGACATCTCGGCGATGCCGGCGGCGTTGTCGGCCACCGGCCCGAACGTGTCTTCGGAGACGATCACGCCAGTCGTCGCGAGCATGCCCATGCCGGTGAGCGCAACGAGGTAGAGCGAGAACTGGATGTTGCCGCCGCCCAAGCCGACCGCCGCAGCAATTGCGATACCGACGGCGATGATCGCCCACACCGACGACTCGAGGCCCGACGCAATACCCGACAGCGTCGCGGTGGCCGGACCGCCCGTGGCGGCCGATTCGGCGATCTCCTGCACCGGGCCGTGCTCGGTGGACGTGAAGTACTCGGTGAGCCGGCTCGCCACCTGCGCAAGCACAAGGCCGACCAACACGGCGAGGAAGCAGCGCAGCCCCTCGTTGTGGTGCGCCTTGTTACCGACGTAGCCGAAGGCAACGGCAGCCGTACCGACGACGGTCAACGCTGTGGCCATGATGAAGCCGCGGTTGATCGGCGCCATCGCCGACTTGTCCTTCTCGGTGGCCTTCACCC
>JADGOO010000168.1 GCA_017882905.1 Acidimicrobiia bacterium
GCGTCGGCGTCGAGGTCGAAGCCGGTCTGGGAGCCGTCCCAGCGGGAGTAGCGGAAGCGGGCCACGCGCGCACGCTACCGCCGCGCCGGGGGCGGCGGCCCCGAGCGCGCCTGGAGGAGACCGCGCCGGACGCGTGCCCGAGGCCTACCCGTAGCCGGCCGGGACCGTGGACCAGAAGGGCGCGAGTCGGGATGGGTCGTAGTAGCGCTGCAACACGTAGAGGGACAGGTCGTGCACCACGATCCGCTTGAAGGCGACGTGGTGGCTCTGCAGGACCCCAGGGAGGCGACGGTCTCGTGGCGAGCCGGCGAACAGCACCCAAGCCTTCGAGCGGGACGCCTGGACGATCGCCAGGTGGTACGCCGAGCGCGGTTCGTCGAGCGGCGACGCGACGACGTACTCGTGGGTCGCCTCGGTGATGGGGTACGCAAGCCAGTAGTCGGCGTAGACGAACGGCGCATGGATCACCGTGAGCAAGCCGCGCAGTGGACGCAGATCTGCCGGAGTGAGATCGAGCGCGGTCGGATGCCGCTCGGAGAAGCGCAGCACGTAGCGCGTGTTCGCCACGCCGAACGCGAGGGCGACGACCACCACCACCGCCATGACACGGGGCGTGGTCGCGATCGCCGCGAGCGCGATCGCGGCGAACGGCACGATGAGCAGCGCATACCGCGGCTCGAAGGTGATCGCGGTGGCTTTCGGGATCGCAGCGAGGAACGGGAACGCGACCGCGATCCATGCGACCGGAGCCCAACGATGTCCGGGGCCCGCTCGCAGCACCCGCGCGACGCACACCACGACCGTGACTGCGACAGCGAGCGCGGTCAGCGCGCCGAGCGGACCGAGCAGGTAGGCGCCGTAGTACGAGCCGCGCAGACCCAACGCACGCGGGATCGTCGACTCCACCAGGCCGCGCAGCCGACCTGTGTAACTCGACGATGGACCGGGCTGACGGAACACGAGTGTGCCGTGGCGGAAGATCCCCCACAGCCAGAGCGACGCGCCTACGAGCGTCGCGGCGGCCAAGCGCGCCACCAGCGACCAGGTGGGGCGCAGCACCACCGCGAGCCAGACGAGCAACGGCACGAGCACGAACGCGCTCTGCGCGGTCTCGTACCACGCCATCCCGCAGAACAGGCCAAGCCACACGATGTCTCGTGCGCGGTGCTCCGCATCGTCTCGCAACCGGAGTGCCACCACGAACGCGGCCACCACGAGCACGAGTGTCATCCAGTAGAAGCCACGCTCCTTCGTGGCCAACCAGACCGTGCCCGGCCAGCCGAACGCGAGCACCCCGGCGAGGGCCGCGCGGCGCGCGTCGATGATGCGCAGCGCAGCTCTCCACGTGAGCACGCCGGCCGCGGCGGACAACGCGATCGGCACGATCTTCACCGCGATCACACCACGCCGCACGAGCTGCGCGAGCGAGACCAGGGCGACCTCGAACGTTCCGCCGTAGTACTGCCCCCAGAAGAACAGCGGATGCGAGCCGTGGTGCTCGCGCGCGCCCATGAGCGCGACGACGGATTCGTCGGCATCGAGCCGCCCCACGGGAGAGCCGAGCAGGCGGACCCGCAGCGCCAGGCCGACAACCGCGACGGTCACGAGCAGCGCCCCCAGCGCAATCGTGCGCGGCGGCGCCGCGATGAGACGACCGAGTCGCTCGGTCACCGTCCGCTCGTCGCGGGCAGCGCAGTCACGAACGCGAGGTAGCGCGCCACGACCGCCGACCATTCGAAGTGCTCGCGCACGGCCGCTCGGCCGGCTTCACCCAAGGTGTCGGCAAGCCCGTCGCCGGCCACCAACCGGTCGACCGCACCCTCGAAGGTGCCGTAGTCGACGAACCACAGACCGCCGCCATGGCGTTCGCAATGGCCGCGCGTCGCGTCGCACGCGCCGTTCACGAGGACGGGCCTTCCGGCCGCCCACGCTTCCAGCACCACGAGCGACAGCGACTCGTACGGCGACGGCGACACGAGCGCGACGCAGTGCGCGAACAACGCCGTCTTGGTGTCGTCGTCGACAGCGCCGAGCACGATGACGTCGTCGTCGCCGGGGAGCGGATCGACGAGCGGCCCCGCGAACACGAGCGCGAGATCCGACGGCCGCCGCCGCTTGTAGGCGCGGAACGCGGTGGCGAGTGCGGCGCAGCCCTTCACGCTCAAGACCTTGCCGAAACAGAGCAGATACGGCCGACCAGCCGGCGCCGACGGCGCCGGAGGCGCCGTGACGAGCGGCTCCACTCCGAAGCCGACGACGATCTGGCGGCGAGCGACAGTTGCCGGGAAGAGCCGTTGCGTCGCGGCCCGCTCCTCGTCGCTCCAGAACGCGAGTGCCCCCGCGGCGAGGAACATCGGCTCGTACAGCGGCAGGTGGATCGAGGGCTCGTCGTGCGCGGCCGGATGCAGCACGGCGCGCGGCCCGAGCGCGTGCACGCCGGTGATGCACGGGTGGTACAGGTACGGGTGGACCGTGACCACGTCGCACAACGACTCGACGGCGGCGCCAACCGCATCGGGGCACACCGGCCCGAGGGCGGCCACCCACTCCCAGGCGTCGTCGACGCTCAACGCCTCCGGATCCGCGAGCAGCGCCGCGTTGCGGACCCCGAAGTCGGCGCGGCGGCCATGCTGCGAGCGAAACCGGTGGACCGTGACGCCACCCTCCTCGGTCGTTCCGGGCGGCAGCTCGTCGCGCCACGTGGCTGCGTCGCGAGCACACGTGGTGAACACCTCGCACTCCACGTCGACTTCGCGCACGAGCTGCTCGGCGAGAGACCGAGCGGCGAGCTCCGCTCCCCCGAATGCTTCGGGGCCGTAGCGCGGGATGAGGAAGCCGATCTTCACGCCGCCCGCACGATCGGTGCGATCGCCTCGATCAGCGCTGTGGCGCTGCGCTCGGGCGCGAGCTCGGCGGCGCGAGCGACGCCGGCCGCGACGAACGACGCGCGGAGATCAGGATCGCGGCGCAGCCGCGCGACCGCGGTCGCGATCAACGCCGGATCGGCCCGATCCACGAGCAACGCAGCCGCGCCGGCGGTCTCCGGCACCGCAGTCGCGGCGAGCGCCACGACGGGGACACCCGCGGCCATCGCCTCCACCACCGGCACCGCGAAGCCTTCGTGCGCCGAGCACGACACGTAGACGTCGGCCGTGCGGTACTGGTCGGCAAGCTCGTCGTCGCTCACCGAGCCGGTGAGCTCGACGGCAGCACCGACACCCAGGCGCTCGATCAGTCGGTGCAATGCTGCCGCGTACCCGTCGAACGGCGCGCTGCCCACAAGGTGAAGCCGCGCGTCGGCGTCGTAGGCCGCCCGATACCACGCGAAAGCGCGCACCACGTCGTGCTGCGCCTTGTTCGGCGCGAGCCGCCCGACGAACAACCACTTCGTGGGCGAGGTCGACGACCAGGCTGGATGCGCGACGACACCGAAACGCGCGTAGTCGGCCATGACGGGGACGATCGCGGTCCGGCGACACCCGTCGCGCCGGAGGTCGTGCGCGTTGAACGCCGAATCGGCGAGGCCGAGCACCGCTCGGCGCGCGAGGCGCGCAACCTGGCGCTGCGCGAGCTCGAGGTTCTCGGCGAGTGCCGGCTCCCATGCGTCGAAGAACGACGGCGGCGTGATGTTGTGGTGATCGACGACGAGTGGTTCCGGCCTGGCCAGCACGAGCTCGGCCGTTGCCGTGCCCATCGCGGTGTGGAACAGCAGCACGTCGCCGCGCCGTGCCCGCGCGCCGAGCAGCTCCGCCGTCGGGTGCGCCTCACCCGCCAGGCCGGGGCGAATCTCGTCGGCCCACGTCGCGCACGCGATCCCGGCCGCCTCGAGCGCCCGCGCCACGTGGAGCGCGTGTGTGCCGATCGCGCCCGGCTCCCACGTGGGGAGAACCTGGTGCACGGTCATGCTGCGACCAAGAGGGTCTTCAGCGCTCCGAGCAGTGTGGCCGCCGTGCGTGCCGGCGAGAAGTGATCCACTCGCAACCGACCCGCAGCAACGAGCGCGTCGCGGAGCGCTGCGTCGCGTGCGACCCTGTCGACCGCGGCCGCAACGAGTGCCGGCTCCTTGTGCTCGAGCAACACCGCCGCGTCGCCCACCGTCTCGGTCACGGCCGTCGAAGCGAACGCCACCACGGGCAGCCCCCACCACATCGCTTCGATCACGGGTACGCAGAACCCCTCGTGATCAGAGAGGCACACGAACACGTCGGCCGCGGCGTAGTGCGCGCCGAGCACTCCCGGTGTGACCGAGCCGGTGAAGATGACCGCGCCGTCGAGGCCGAGTCGCGTGACGAGTCGATCGAGCGCGTACTGGTACTCGCTCGTGACACCGCCGACAAGGAACAGCCGGGCGTGTGGATCCCATGTGCGCCGATGCACCGCGAAGGCGCGCACCAGATCGTGGTGGGCCTTGTTGGCCGCGACGCGACCCACGAAGAGCCAGTCGGTACCGCGCTTGGTGGCGAGCAGCTCGTCGCGCGCCGCCGTGTCGAGCGCACCCCACGTGGTCGGGTCGATGAACACGGGTACGACTGCGGTGCGCGGGCAACCCAGACGATCGAGCTCGGCCGCGTTGAACGACGAATCGGCAAGACCGAGCGTGGCGCGCGGCGCGAGACGCGTGAGCTGCGCGCGGCCCTGCGCGAGGAGCAGGCCGGTCTCGGGCGCCCACACTTCGAAGTACTCGGGCGGTGTGATGTTGTGGTAGTCGAGCACCAACGGTTCGGAACGGCCCGCCATCCAGTCGCCGAGCGCACACCCGATCGCGGCGTGGTAGAGCAGCACATCGCCCGCTCGAGGCCGGTAATCGTGGTACGAGCGGGCATGCCGACGAAGGTCGCGATGGATCTCGGCCGCGAAGATCCCGCCGCCGAGTCCGGCATCTTCGAGCACACGCTGCATGGCGAGCGTGTGCGCACCGATCGCGTCGCGCGGGGAGAGTGCGGGCAGGAACTGGTGAACCCGCAGGGGATCGGCAGACGACGGGACAGTCACTACCGGCGCAGTGCGATCACAGCGAACGCCGGCGGCGGGAACACCGCGGCTGCGAGCGCACGCACGGCGGGATCGTCGCTCGCAGCGACCGCGTCGGGCACGCTCACCGGCGCGTCGTGCACGCGTACGCCGGTGAACGGACGGCTCGAGAGCAGGTGCGCCCACGTCGACGAGTGCAGCGGTCGCCCGGCGGCAAGGTCGCTCGCGACCGGCGCCATGGCACGCGACCACGCGCCCGGATCGCGGCCGATCAACGCGAGCACGCCTCCCGACACGAGCGCGCTCGATGCGAGGTCGAGCAGCTCGATCTGATCCCCGAGCGTGAGCCGGTCGACGCAGCCCGACAGCACCACTGCCGCGAGCGCGCCGGCGGGCACCGAGCGGAGATGGTCGAGAGCGCCTTCGCGGCGAACCTCGATCCCGAGCGCGTCGGCCCGCGCCGCGGCATCGGAGCGCGGATCGACGCCGTACACGTCGATCCCAGCCCCCTTGAGCGCCACGAGCAGCGCACCATCGCCGCAGTCGGCATGCAGCACGCGCCCGCCGCGGACCGCCGAGGCCTGCAGCGCTTGGGTGACCGCGCCGGCGAACGGCGTGGCATCCAGATCGTCGCCGACCGGCGCAAAGGTGGCGGCGACACGCGGGTCGGTGGCGGGTGAGCGCGCCTCGAGGGCGTCGACCCGACCGCCGAGGATCCGCAGCGCGCGCAGGGTCGTGCTCGCGAAGGCAACCAGCTGCCGCCCGACGTAGATCATGTACCAGGCGGTGAGCAGCTTCACCGCGCGCTTCACCATGCGCAGCGGGCGTCGCCCAGCGATGGGGACGTCGTAATCGACGACCGCGTGCCGGGCGGCCTGGTCGACGACGGTGTCGAAACCGCCCCCGAACGCACCCGGCGGCGCAACCTCGGCGAACACGACGTCGAGCTCGCGCTCGAAGTCGGGATCGAGGTCGCCGGTGCGCCGACGCTCGCGCACGTCGCGTTCGATCTCCGCCATCAGCGCGCGCGAGTCGGGCCGATCCGGCGCGACTTCGTCGTGCACGATCGCGGAACCTAGCCGAGACGGCGGGGGACTTAGGATGAGTCCGTGGACGCCGAGCCGCGCCCGGGCGCCCTCAAAGGGGCCGCCAAGCGGGCAATTGCCCCGTTCGAGCGCCGGCTCGAGATCGCGGTGACCCGCGCCGTGGAGACGGCGATGCGCAAGGAAGCCGAGGCGCTGCGCGAGAGCCTGCGCGCCGATGTGGCCACCCTCGTCGAGCTCACCTACGAGCTCCAACGGGTCGCCGATCGCCTCGAGGCCGCGGCCCGCGTCGAACCTTGAGCGACCTCGCGATCGTTGTCGACATCCAGGCGCTGCAGAACCCGCTGCACCGCGACCGCGGGATCGGGCGCTACATCGTCGAGCACGTCGACGCGTTGATCGCAAGCGGTGCACCGCTGCACGCGCTCGTGCTCAATCCGGGTGCCGAACGCCCGGCGTTGCCCGCACGCTGGATCGAGGCCGGTCTCGTGCACTGGAACCGGCCCGAGGTGCTGCGCGCGGCACGCGACCTGTCGGAGCGGGTCGTGTACCACGTGCCGTCGGCGTTCGAACCTGCCATCCCCGAAGACGGCGTGGTCGTGCCGCACGCGCTACGGGGCGCCGATGTCCTCTCGGTCATGGTGCACGACGCCATCCCGTTGCGCTTTCCCGAGTGGTACCAACGCACAGACGAATCCAGACGGTTCTTCCGCCGGCGCGCCGCGCTCGTGCGACGCGCCGACGTCGTGGTGACCAACTCGAAGCATTCCGGAGCCGACGCCGTGGAGCTGTTCCACGTGCGCCCCGAACGGGTGGTCGTGCAAGGCACCGGCGCGGCGTCGTTCCTCACCGCAGCTCGGTCCTCACCCGCGCCGCTTCCGCCGGGAGTCCGCGCGCCATATGTCATGACCGTCACGGGTTGGGGCGACCCGCGCAAGGATGCCACGACCGCGTTCGCGGCGTATGCCCGCCTCGACCCGCAGCTGCGCGCCACGCATCAGCTTGTCGTCACGTGCGGATTGCCGCCCGACGGCCTCCGGGCGTGGACCGAGGCGGTGCGCGCACTCGGCCTCACCGACCGCGAGGTCGTCTTCACGGGCCACGTCGACGACGACACGCTGCGCACGCTCTACGAACGAGCGGGCGTCTTCGTGTTCTCGTCACGCTACGAGGGCTTCGGGCTGCCGGCACTCGAGGCGGCCGTGTGCGGCGCGCCGGTGATCACGACCGACACGTCGTCGCTCCCCGAGGTGCTCGACCTGCCGGCGTCCCTGGTGCCGGTGGGCGACCCGCAGGCGCTTGCGGCGGCGATCGAACGCGCCGTCGGCGAGCCACAGTTCCGAGCCGACCTGCTTGCGGCCGGCGCACGCGCGGCGACCCGCCACACCTGGTCGGCCGTCGCCGAACGCACGCTCGCGGCATGGCGAGCGGCCCCGGCCGTGCGGCTCCCGCCGCTGTCGACGCGCGTCGCGCTCACGGGTCCGTTCCCACCTTCGAAGTCGGGCGTTGCCATCTTCAACGAGCGCGTCGCCGGCGAGCTGGCGACGCGCGTGCAGCTCGACTGCTTCCGCGAATCCGACGATCTGTTCCCACCCGCGCCCGTCGGCGAGCGCGCCCGCTGGCATGCGTGGCCGGTGCAGGCGCTCGGGCGCACGGTGCATCCCGGCAGCTTCGACGCGGTGATCCACACGCTCGGAAACGGCCACGCGCACCGGCACACGCTGCGCGCCGCACTCGCCCACCGCGGCATCGTCTGGCTGCACGACGCCCGTCTCGCCGGCCTCTACCTCACCGCCGCGGGGCTCTTCCTGCCCGGACCGGAGCCGGGACCGGCCGAGATCGAGTCGGCGCGAGCAACGATGCACGCCGCGATCGCGCGCGTCTACGGACCCGATGCGCCCCATCCCGGCGACCACGAGTGGTGGCGCACCGAGTGGTACGACGCGCATGGCCTGACGTTCCTCGAGGAAGTGCTCGACAACGCCGACGCGGTGATCGTCAACACACAAGCGGCGCAGGTGGCCGTGACCTCGCGTGCACCCGAGCTGTCGGTGCACGTGCTCGCGCACCCCTTCCCCGATCTCGGAATCGACGGGCCGCCTCCGCGCGACGACGAGCCGCTCGTCATCACGCTCGGTTGGGTCGACCCCGTGAAGCGACCCGACGACCTGATCCGCTCAATCGCACGCGTCGCCCGCTCGCAGCCTTGCCGCCTCGCGTTCGTCGGCGAGGTCGCGCCCAGCTTGCACGCTGAGCTCTGCGCCACGGCCGACGCCGCCGGGGTCTCGGAACGGGTCGAGTTCACGGGCTTCACCGACGCAGCCTCGTATGCGTCATGGCTCTCCCGGGCCGCGCTCGTGGTCCAGCTGCGCACCTCGACCCATGGCGAGGCATCGGGCGCGCTGTGCGACGCGATCGGCGCAGGGCGCCCCGTGCTGACGAGCATCGGGACTGCCGACGACCTGCCCGACGGCGTAGTGGCGCGCGTGGCTCCCGATGCCGGCATCGATGATCTCGCCGCCATGATCGCCTCGCTCCTCGCCGAACCGCACCGTCGCGACGAGCTCGCGCGTAGCGCGAGCTCGCACGCAAGCAGCTGGCGCTACTCAGATCTTGCGGGGGCCGTCGCGGACATCGCCCACGAGCACGCGACGCGCAGCACGGCGTTGCTGCCCGGATAGGGTCGCTGCGTGCCCGAGACACGCGTGTGCTTCGGCCTGATCGGGCCCTTCGACGTCGATTCGCTCGACGTGCAGCTGAGCTGGCGCATCACCGCGAACGAGCTGCGCCGCCGCCGCCCCGAGATCACCGTGAGGTCGTTCGCCCCGTTCGGCTCGGAACGGCCGCTCGCCATCGCGGCCGACGAGCCTCTCGAGCCACTGCTTCCCGACACCGAGGAACGACGCACCGCACTCGGCGCCGAGCTGAGCGCGGCGATCGTCGTACCCGGACCCTTCGCTGGTGACGACTTGGCGCGCTGCTACGCGGGCAACCCGCAACCCGATCCGCGCGACGTGCGCCAGGCCGCGCAGCTCCTCAGCGAGCTTGCGCTGCCGGTGGCGACCGCGCGTCTCGACACGGCACTGCATCCGGCGCACATCGCGCGCCGCTGGTGGTCGTACGCGATGTGCGAGCAGCGCCGAGACTTCCTGCGGGCGATGCACTGGTGGCCCCACCATCTGCCCGCATTGGTCGTGCAGGGTGGCCGCCACGACGTCGGCCAGATCGATCTGCTCGCCGCGGAGCTGCCGAACAGTCCGGTCGTCGTGCTCGAGGCCGAACCGGGCGACGAGCAGTTCTCCGCGCGCATGCTCGACCGGCTCGGACCGCGGGCGCTCCGGCTCCCCGCGTCACGATCCAGTCTCGAGGATCGTGTCGCGGCGGTCGCGGGCGCAGCGACCGTGATCGCCGCTGCTCCTGCGGTGCACGCGCTAGCCGCCGCCTACGCGAGGCCCAGTCAATCGCTCGCCGAGCGCGTGGCCGGTTGCGCTGCGCACGAGGCGCCGGCGCGCGCCACGGAAGGCGACGCGCTCGAGATCGTCTACGACGAGCTGGCCCGCCTCGACGGCGGCGCCCCGCGGCCCGTCACGGTCGACGACGAGATCAACGCTCTGCGCCGGGCGCTCGAGGAGCGCGGGCGGCGCATGGCCCAGGAACGAGTCGTGCTGGCCGACTACGTGCGGGCGGTACGCAACGTCACGAACGATCAGGTGCAGCAGCTCGAGGCGTCGCTCCAGGCGCGCCTCTCGTCACGTGTGGTGCATCGTCTACGCGGGCGTGGCCGAGGCTGATCCGGCTCCATGACCACCACCGCTCCGCAGCTCGCCGTCGTGATCGTCACCTACGGTGCGCGCGATTGGGTCGAGCGGGCCATCGGCGCAGTGCGCAGGCACACGTCGGTTCCCTACCAGCTCATCGTGGTCGACAACGCGTCGACCGACGGAACGACCGAATGGCTCTCCGAGCACCTCGATCCCGACGAGCTCGTCGCGCTCGGGGGCAACTCCGGCTTCGCGGCGGCGAACGATCTCGCACTCAACACGGTGCGCGCGCCGGTGGTGTGCTTCCTCAACAGCGACGCGCTCGTTCCACGCGGGTGGGCCGAACCGCTCCTCGGCGTGCTCGATGATCCCGCGGTGGTTGCGGCGGTGCCGCTGTACCTGAACCTCGACGGTTCGGTGCAAGAAGCCGGCTGCAACGTCGATGCCGACGGCGTGATCACGCCGATCGGCCTCGGCGACGATCCCAGCAACGCCGAGTACCGCTGGCCGCGTCGCGTGCAGCACGCGTCGGCCGCATGTCTGGTGGTGCGCACCGCCGATGTCCGCGCCGTGGGCGGTTTCGACTGCGGTTACGGTTTGGCGTACTACGAAGACGTCGACCTGCTCGTGACGCTGCAGCAATCGCTGCGCCACGTCGTGCTCATGCCCACGGTGCACGTCGTCCACGGTCGCAGCGCCTCCACCGCCGACCGCACCGTCGCCGACGCGCGCGTCGCCGCGAACCGGCCGCGATTCGTGCGTCGCCACGCCGCGGCACTCGCTCATCGTCATCACGCGTACGACCTCGCGCGCGAACGGCACCGGTACTACGCGGCGCGCGACGCCGCCGCGCCCGAGCGACGACTCGTCGTCGTGGAGACGCTGCCCGCACCGCCTTCGGGTCCGCCCCGCTTCGACGGCCCGCTCACAGTGTTCGCGGTGTGCGGGACCGCCGACCGGTCGCGCGTCGCCGCATGGCGCGCGCTCGGCGCCGAGGTGCTCGAGCTCGACGACGATCGAGGCCTGCGTGCCGTGCTCAGCTCCCGGCGCTTCCACTTCTCCACCGTCGAGGGTCCGGCACAGCTACTCGACCGGCACGCGGCCTTGCTCGAC
>JADGOO010000169.1 GCA_017882905.1 Acidimicrobiia bacterium
ACCGCGACACCTGGCAGGAGTTCGCCAAGGCGAACCTGCTGGGCATCGCCATCCCCGAGGCCCAGGGCGGCCTCGGCCTCGGCTTCCTCGACCTGTGCCTCGTGCTGCGCGAAGTGGGCAAGCACGTCGCGCCGCTGCCGCTCGTGCCGTGCCTCGTGTCGGCCTCGATGGCGGGCGCGCGATTCGGTTCCCCCGAGCAGCAGGCCTACCTAGCCGAGATCGCGAGCGGCGAGATGATCGCCACCGCTGCGCTCTCGGAGTACGGCACCGACGCGTTCCACCCGTACGTGACCGCCACGCCCGACGGCGACGGCTGGCGCATCAGCGGTGTGAAGACGGCGGTGCCCTTCGCCCATGTGGCCGGTGGCGTGCTGCTCTCCACCCGCGTGGCGGGAACCGACGACGTCGCGATGTTCTTCGTGGGCGCGTCCGGCGATGGACGCACACTCGCCGCGCAGACCGGGCAGAACTACGAGCGCCTCTTCGAGATCACCTACGACAACATGCGCGTCGAGCCCAACCAGCTGCTCGGCACCGTCGAACAGGGTCGAGAGATCCTCGAGTGGGTGGTCGCTCGCACGCAGGTCGCGATGGTGGCGCTCATCGGCGGCGTATGCGACGAGGCCATTCGCATCACCGCGCAGTACACCGTCGACCGCAAGCAGTTCGAGCGTCAGATCGGAACGTTCCAGGCGGTCTCGCAGCGCATGGGCGACGCCTTCATCAACAACCGAGGCATCGAGCTGACGATGTTGCAGGCCGCCACGCACCTCGACGAGGGCCGCGAGGTGCCCGACGAGGTAGCCACCGCGAAGTGGTGGGCATGCGAGGGCGGCAACCAGATCGGCCACGCCTGCCTGCACGTGCACGGCGGCATCAGCATCGATCTCGACTACCCGATCCACCGCTACTTCCTGTGGATCAAGCAGGCCGAGTTCACCCTCGGCAACGCAACCGACGAGCTGCGCCGCCTCGGCAAGATCCTCGCCGACACACCCGCGTAGCCGGGAGGCGGCCCTGTGCCGCCTACCCCGGGAGCTTGTGCGAGTCGACGATCGGGCAGGCGAGCGTCTGGCCGTCGTTCGTGTTCGGGCATCGGGGCAGGAACAGGTAGTCCCAACCCCTCGAGATAAAGTCCTGGCGGTACGCGACGGGCGAGGACGTCGTGAGCGTGCGGCTCTGATGATCGACGACGCGGCCGCCGTTGGTCAGGGTGAACGTGAAGGTGTTCACGTACGACCAGGTGCCGAGCCCGGACGCATAGTGCCCGGTGACAGTGGCGACGAGCGTGGCAACGTCGGGCGGCGGTGCCGTGGTCGGCGGCGGCGGCGGCGGCGGCGCCGTGATCCGGACGTAGGCCCGTGACGTGGTCGGCGGTGCTGTGGCGGGAGGCGCCGTCGTGGTCGATGTCGTGGTGGTTCTCGGCGCCGTGGTCGGCGCGACCGTGGTCGACGTGGTCGACGACGTGGTGGTCGACGCGGCCGTCGAATTCGACGTGGCCGGCGCCGAGGCATGGCTCGACGACGAGCATGCCGCCAACGCAAGCGTCACCAACAGGGTCGTTGTCGCGCTTCGCGGCACCGCAGTCCTCCTCACGGCCGGACGATCGTACGACGTGGCCCCAGGTGCGGCAACGCGCCTCGGCGTGCCGTGGCGAATGGCATGCACCGACGCGGGCCGTCCTCTGTGTGCCATTCAGCTCGGCGAACGACGACGGCCCGACGCCTCGAGCAGGTCGTGCCACGGATCGTCGGTGCGCGTGAGCCCCCTCCAGGCGACCGTCCACATCGGCCACGGGTATGTGTGCTCCCGCAACCGGTGACAGATGTCGCGCGGTGGATCGAACGGCACCTGCAGACCTTGGCACACGTCGTGCGCGTGGAGGATCAGCTCCATCGCGCCGCGGGGCGCGAAATCCTCTGGTGCACCGATGATGAGGTCGGGCCGTCGGAAGATCACCGCATGAACGTCGGGCTCCGCGTCGTTGACCACGGCGGCGAGCAATCGGGTTGCGATCTCGAGCGACTGGACCAGGCGCGCCGGAGTCGCGTCGATCCCCATCGTGGGGTCGAGACCTACTTCGGGGTACCCGTCGAGCTTGCGCGACGCGAGGAAGATCGCGGGCGCGTACGCGCAGTCGACGGCGTGATCGGCTGTTGCCAGGCACGACCATTCGACCGTGCCGGCGGTCGCACTCCAGTCGAGCTGCGCGGCCGCCGTCCACGTCGCGGCGACGAGCTCGCTGACGGCGTGGAGGTCGTCGACGGTGAACTTCTCGTCACCGGACGCCAGGGTCGAGCGTGCGTTCACGGGTGACCATCATCGCGGGGCGATGCGCTCCTGCAGGTGGATCCCCACCGCGTCGCCTTCTGCCTTGCCGATCGCCTCGCGAAGGTCGGCTTTGATCGGGGTGCCAGCCTGTTGCTGAACGTGCCGAGTCGTTGACGCGGCAACCAGAATCGCCGCATGGGATCGCTGCTCGTCGTCACGGGGCCGCCCGGCGCGGGGAAGTCGACCGTGGCCGGGCTCCTCGCCGAGAGGTTCGACCCGAGTGTGCTCGTGGCCGGCGATGCCTTCTTCGGCTTCCTCGCGCGCGGCGCGATCGAACCTTGGCTTCCAGCCGCGCATGCGCAGAACGGGATCGTGACGGACGCCGCGGCCGCCGCAGCCGGTCGCTACGCCACCGGCGGGTACACGACGATCTACGACGGCGTGATCGGTCCGTGGTTCCTCCCCGCGTTCGCGGCAGCGACCGGCCTCGAATGCGTCCACTACGTCGTGCTCATGCCGTCGGTCGATCGTTGCTGGGAGCGAGTGAACACGCGACGGGATCACGGGTTCGGCGACGAGACCGCGACGCGCAAGATGCACCACGAGTTCGCGACGGCCGAGATCGACCGCCGGCATGTGCTCGCCGATCCACCCGACGAACCGCAGGCCGTCGCGGACCTCGTGGTCGCGGCCCTTGCCGACGAGTCGTTGGCGCACCGAAGTGGACCGCCGTAGCGAACTGCAGTCGGTGCGCGCCCTGCTCGGCGCTTACCGTGAAGTGCAGGTGGACCTCCCGGCGCGTTCATCCGTTCGAGGCGCACGGCACGCTCGTGCGCTTGCGTGATTCCGTCGTCCGCTCGATCCTCGAGCACGAGATGGTCACTGCCGGCGAGCGCCGGAACGGCCGCCCGGGATCGTGCGGCACCACAACATCCACCACTCTGGGCTTCACGAGGCGCACAATGCACGCCGATGGCGTTCGCGCTGCAAGCTGGCTTCGACATCGAGATCTGCGACGATGCGGGCTGCACTCGCGACATCTATCGGCTCGCCGATCTGCCAGTGGAGCTGCGCGAGCTTGTGCTCTCACGCCGCGCCAGTGACGAGATCGAGTGGCGTACGGCCGACGGCAGTCGGTGGCTCGTTCGCCCTGCGTACGTCTGATCCCTCGTGCCGCGTCGCGGTGGTGACCCTGCGCACGTGGCGCTGCGCGACGCCGCGCCGCTCGTCTATTGGCTCGACGCGCTCGGACCGGTGCCGCGTCGCAGTCCGCTTCCCTGCGACGACGAGTGCGATCTGCTGATCGTCGGCGGCGGGTACACGGGCCTGTGGGCCGCGCACCATGCCGTGGTGCGCGAGCCGAATCGATCGGTGATGGTGCTCGAAGGCGAGACGGTGGCGTTCGGTGCATCGGGTCGCAACGGCGGCTTCTGCGATGCGTCGCTCACGCACGGAGTCGCGAATGGCCTCGCCCATCATCCGCGCGAGCTCGACACGCTCCTGCGCCTCGGTCGGGACAACCTCACCGATCTGCGTGCCACGGTTGCGCAGGAGGGCATCGACGCGCGCTACGAGGCCGTCGGTCAGCTCGAGGTGGCGAGGGAGCCGTGGCAGGTCAACGCGGTACGCCAGGAGGTGGACCTGCTCGTCGCGCACGGCGAAGACGCGGTACTGCTCGATCGCGAAGCAACGTTGGCGGAGGTACGCGGCCCGGACTTCCTCGCGTCGTGTTGGCATCGCAGCAACGTCGGGCTGGTCGACCCGGCCCGACTCGCGCTCGGTCTGGCCGATGCAGTCGAGCGTCGAGGCGTGCGCGTCCACGAACGCTCGGCTGCGCTCGGCATCGAGTCCGAGGGCGCACACCTCGTGGTTCGCACGCAGAACGGGCGTGTGCGAGCGCGCCGAGTGCTGCTCGCCACGAACGCCTTCCCTGGTCTCGTGCGCTCGATCCGCCGCCGTGTCGTGCCCGTATGGGATTACGTGCTCGTCACCGAGCCGATGAGCGACGCGCAACGCGCAACCCTCGGATGGGAGCATCGTCAAGGCCTCGCGGGCGTGGCGAACCAGTTCCACTACTACCGCCTCATCCGCGACGACGCCACTGGGCGCGACCGCCTCCTCTGGGGTGGCTACGACGCGGTGCACCATCTCGCCGATCGTGTCGACGTCGTCCGGCGCGAGCAGCGCGCCGACACGTTCGATCGTCTCGCGGCGCAGCTGTTCGCCACCTTCCCGCAGCTCGACGGATTGCGCGTCACGCACCGATGGGGCGGACCGATCGCCACGACGTCGCAGTTCTGCGTGACGTTCGGAACCGCGTTCGACGGCCGCGCGTCGTTTGCCGTCGGTTACACCGGACTCGGCGTGGCCGCGAGCCGCTTCGGTGCACGCGTCGCGCTCGACCTCATCGACGATCCGTCGAGTGAGCTCGCGCGCCTCGGCCTGGTGCGCCGCCCGCCGATGGCGTTCCCGCCCGAACCGTTGCGCTACGGCGTGATCGCGCTCACGCGCCGTGCGCTCGAACGTGCCGACGCGCACGAAGGCCGGCGAGGCCTGTGGTTGCGCCTGCTCGACCGCGTGGGCGTCGGGTTCGACAGCTGATCGCCGTGCCCTCTCGCGCGACGGCGCGAACCGCTAGCCGCGTAGCGCGAGGAGCGTCTCGACGGGGGAGAGGTCGAAGGGTGCGCCGATCATCAGGATCAGGTGCTCGGCCCCGGCATCCACGTACGCCTCCCAGTCGGAAACCTCGTCGGCACGGATGCCGACGGTGCGCTCGATCTGGCGGGGGTCGCGCGCGAGGCGTGCGCACCAATCGTCGAGGATCGCGTTCTTCTGCTTGAACTGCAACGGCGGTCCGAACGTGTTCCACGCGTCGGCGTACTGGGCGACGAGCCGGAGCGTGACCTTCTCGCCGGAACCACCGACGAGCACCGGCAGATGCCCGGCAGGTTGCGGTTGCAGACGATCGAAGCGCTGCATGATCCGCACGAGGCTGCGTTCCAGGTCGGCGAGCCGTGACCCCGCGGTGCCGAACTCGTAGCCGTACTCGGTGTAGTCACGCTCGAACCAACCCGAACCGATGCCGAGCACGAAGCGCCCATCGCTCAAGTGGTCGATCGTGCGGGCCATGTCGGCGAGCAGGTCAGGATTGCGGTAGCTGTTGCACGTGACGAGCGCACCGAGCTCGGCCTGTTGGGTCTCGACGGCCATCGCAGCGAGCAGCGTGTAGCACTCGAAGTGCGCGGCGTCGGGATCTCCGTAGAGCGGGTAGAAGTGATCCCACAGCCAGATGCTGTCGACGCCCAGTGCGTCGCACGCTCTCCACGCTTCGCGCAGCGCCGCGACGGTGGTGGCCTGCGGGTGCAGCTGCACCCCGATCTTGATCCGCGGCATCGCAGCCAGCGTAGTGGGCTAGTCGCGGAGCTCGAGTCGTCGTCCACCGTCGCCGAGCGCGAGGACGGCCGTACCCGCGAGGAGATGACGGATCGGTTCACCGATCGTCTCCGCACGCCAACCCTCGGCCAGCCGGCCCGATCCCGTGTTCAGGAGCTCGACGAGATCAGCACGCGTCGCGAGCAACGACGACTCGAGACCGAGCTCGCTCGCCCGCTGTGACAGCCACGCGGCGATGACGGACACTGCGGGAGAGAGGGAACGGTCGGCGTCGTCACGCGGCGGGAGGCGCAGCCCTTCGTTCGTGAGCTCGAGCCCACGAGCCACGGCCTTCAACAGCTCGCTCACCACGGGCTCGCGCGTCACGCGCCCGTCGATGCCGCGGATGTCGGAGAGCTGTTCACGCGACGTCGGTGGGCGAGCGACGATGCCGGCGAGCGCAAGATCAGACAGCACGAAGCGCGGTGGCGTGTCGAGCGCTTCGGCGCGCCGTTCCCGCCATTCGGCGACGCATTGCGCGACGCCGCGCGCCTTGCCCCGCAGCTGGCGACCACCCTTGATCTTCCACCACGCGATCTCGGGCTCGGGCCGGGTGCGGTCGCGTCGACGGCGTTCCTCGCACTCGTCGTGCGCCCACTCGAGCCGTCCATTCTCCGCGAGCTTCTCCTCGAGCCGGTCGGCGATCTCCAGCAGATAGGCGACATCGTCGGCGGCGTACGACATCTGGTCGGCGGTGAGCGGCCGGCGCGTCCAGTCGGTGAGGCGGTCGCCCTTGCCGAGCTTCACGCCCACGAGTCGCTCGGCCAGGTTTGCCAACGACGGCACGCCCATGCCGGCGAAGCCGGCCGCGACCTGTGTATCGAAGTAGTGGCGGGGTGCGACTCCGACGCGCCGGCTCAAGATCGCGAGGTCTTGGTCGCCCGCGTGCGCGACGAGCTCGGCGTCGCTCTCGAGCAGCGGCGCGAGCTCGTGCATGTCGGCCGCGAGCGGATCGACCAACACGATCGTCGTGCCGTAGGCGAGCTGCACGAGCGCGAGCTGAGGGTGATACGTGCGCTCGCCATGGAACTCGGTATCGAGCGCGTAGCGGCGATGTGTGCGCGCTTCGTCGACGATGCCGCGCAGCGTCTGCTCATCGGTCACAAGTCGGGTCGAGGGTTCGCTGGTCATGGGTTCTGCTCTGGTAGAACTTCCCAGGGGCTGGCGGCGCCTGCGTGCCCCCACCGCGCCGGCCCGTCGGCCCCACTTTCCTTCACTTCAGTGCCGCGCGCACTGTGCCGAGATGATCGAAGCTCGACAGCACCGCGCGCTGGTCATCGACGAGGTGACGGACCAAGAGCTCTTCGTAGCCGAGGGCGGCGAGCTCGGCGAACCGAGCGGTCACCTCATCCGGTCCGCCGACCACGGGTGCAGACGGATCGAAGCCCCGGTAGCCGGCTGCGATCACCGGTCCGGCGACGCGTTGCGCGTCGGACGCGTCGCTGCCCACGTGTACGTCGCGCCGGATCACGAGCTTGGGCGTCCGGCCGTGCACCTCGCAGCGCGCCCGGTACGTATCGGCGAGCCGGGCAGCTTCGTCGGGTGTCGCCTCTGGACCGCAGATGAACGCATCACCGAGCCGCGCGGCGCGGTCGAGCGCGGCGTCGGCCGATCCGCCGATCCACACCTCGAACCCCGAATGGGGTCGCGGCGCGACCGCGGCGTCGCGCACGGCGATCGGATCCGATCGGTCGACCCGCTCGCCGTCGAGCAAGCGGCGGATGATGTCGAGGGTGGCCTCGAAGCGCGACGGGCGTGTACGCAGCGACGCGCCCATTGCCGCGAACTGCGCTTCGCCGCCGCCCAGCGCGCATTGGAGCACGAAGGGTCCGTCGTGCACCGAGGCGAGCGTGCCGAGTTGCTCGGCGGCGAGCACGGGCGGCCACAGCGGGAGCAGCATCAGCACGCCCGCAACCCGACCCGCCGGCCATTCCGCGAGGAGGCGTCCCATGATGGGGACGTTCTGGTAGTAGCTCGCGGGTCCGGTGCTGTGATGGTCGCCGACGAACAGCGAGTGGAAGCCGGCGTCGCGTGCGGCTGCGGCCCGCTCGATGACCATCTGCGCGCCCACGCGGGGGTCGTCGACGGCATACGCCGTACGCAGCGAGGCTCCGATCCGCATCGGCGCAGCCTACGAGCCCGCCCGGGGCGAGCGGAGCGCCCTGTCAGCCGAGCTCGGCGATCCACCTCAGGTGGTGGTCGGTGAGGAAGCGCGAGAGGTGGTTGCTCAGCGTTGCGAGCTGGTTGGTGATCAGGAGCAGGCCGAACAGGCCCATCACGGCGGCCGATACGAGCACGATCAGGGGCAGAGCGCGGCGCAGCCTGCGCAGCGGTCCCCCAAGCGCGCCGAACGCCAAGCCGCACGCGAGGAAGGGCACGCCGAGCCCGAGCGTGTACACGAGCAGCAGCGCGGCGCCCGTGGTGGGGTTCCCGTCGTTGCCGGCGATCGTGAGGATCGATCCGAGCACCGGACCGATGCACGGAGTCCAACCGAACGCGAATGCCGCGCCGAGCACGACGGGTGCGGTGTTGCCGAGCGCGCCGAGGTGCGGATGGAACCGCATCTCGCGATACAGCCACGGTGCCCGGAGGAACAGGGAACCAATGAGGAAGAGCGCGAACGTGAGCACGAGCACGCCCGAGACGCGGGTGAGCCCGACCTGATGGCGTTCGAGCTGCGCGCCGAGCGCCGATGCGCCGGCGCCGAGCGGCACCCACACGATGGCGAAGCCACCGATGAAGAGTGCCGTGGAACGAACGATCCGACCGAAGTGCTGCGTGCCGCGGTCCTCGAGCGTCGAGAGATCGAGTCCGGTCACGATCGACAGGTAGCCCGGCACGAGCGGCAGCACGCACGGCGACAGGAACGACACGATGCCGCCGAGGAAGGCGACCACGAACGTGAGTGGATGAACGTCGGTGAAGCGACCGAAGAGCGCCAGCCCGTTCATCGCCGACCATTGTGGAGCGGCCGGTCCCGGAGCGCGGCATTGTGGAGACGCGGTGGCGAAGCCAGCTCGGGAGCGACGGAGGAGCGATACGAGTGACGAGCCACTCGCCGCGCCGGGCGAAGCAGGCGCAGAGGACATAGCGAAGCAGGCGCAGAGGACATAGCGAAGCGGGCGCGTTTAGGGTGGCGGCCGTGAGCACGCGCTGGTCCGGAAGCGACGCGCCGCGCGGCGATGAGTACGACGCCCGCTTCGAGCGCCTCGCCGAGACGGGTGCCGACGTGCACGGTGAGGCGACCCTCGTCGAGGCCTTGCTCGCAGAGCACGGGCTCGGCCGCCGTGTGCTCGACGCCGGCTGCGGCACGGGTCGCGTCGCGATCGAGCTGGCTCGCCGGGGCTGCCACGTGGTGGGGGTGGATCTCGACCCGTCGATGCTCGATGCCGCGCACCGCAAAGCCCCCGATCTCGACTGGCGCAGCGCCGACCTGGTGGAGCTGGAGCTCGGCGAGCGCTTCGATGCGGTGGTGGCCGCCGGCAACGTGTTGGTGTTCCTCGCGCCCGGCACCGAGGGTGTGGTGCTCGAGCGGCTCGCTGCGCACGTCGAACCGGGTGGGCTGCTGATCGCCGGGTTCCAGCTCGATCGCGGGCTCGACGCCGAGCGTTACGAGACGCTCGCCGAGGCGGCCGGACTCGACGCACGGGCGCGCTTCGCCACCTGGGGCCGCGAGCCGTGGGCGGGCGGCGACTACGCCGTGTTCGTGCACACCCGCCGCTGAGCGGCGATCCGGGCGCCTGGCGCGATCAGTCGACGAGCTCGGCGGTGGGGGGCGAGTCGGGCGCGGCGGGCAGCCGCACCTCGAAGCGGGCACCACCGAGCGGCGAGGTCTCGTAGCGCACGGTGCCGCCGTGGGCTTCCACGACTCGCCGCACGAGTGCGAGACCGAGACCGGTTCCGCCGTCGTCTCGAGCTCGACCCGCGTCGACGCGTGCGAACCGTTCGAAGATCCGGTCGCGATCTTCGGTGGCCACGCCGGGCCCGTCGTCGTCGACGGTGAGCACGACCTGATCGCCGTCGGCGTGCACTCCCACCGCGACTTCGCGCTCGGCGTGGCGGACGGCGTTGTCGACGAGGTTGCGCACCACCTGTTCGAGTGCCCGATGCTCGCCGAGGACGCGCCCGGCCGACACCGCGGCCGTGCGAACCGGGAGCCGTCGCGCGTGGGCTACTTCGGTGAGGACGGTGTCGTCGAGGTCGATCTCCTCGAGCCGCAGCGCGCGACCTTCGTCGAGCCGGGCGAGCTGGAGCAGGTCGCCCACGAGACGTTCGAGGCGGTCGTGTTCGCCGAGGACTCGTGTGGCCATTCCCGGCCAGTCAGCCGAGTCGGGATGGGCGAGCGCCACTTCGAGCTCGGTGCGCATCGACGAGACCGGCGAGCGCAGCTCGTGCGACGCGTCGGACACGAACTCGCGCTGGCGGCGTTGCGCGGCTTCGAGGCGATCGAGCATCGCGTTCATCGTGGTTGCGAGGCGGGCTACCTCGTCACCGGTCTCGGGCACGGGCACGCGCCGGTCGATCGTGCGCGACGAGATGGCCTCGACCTCTTCACGGATCTCTTCCACCGGCCGCAGCGTGCGCCCGACGAGCAACCACACGATCAGAGCGACGAGCGCGATGAGCGCAGGCGTGACGAACCACAGCACGCGCCGCAACGTCGACACGCCGCGATTCGCCGATTCGAGTGACGTCGCGACGATGAGCCAGCCGTTGGTGTTGTCGAGGAACTGGACGCGTTGGCGGAGCACGAAGTACTCACCGGACGTGGGGTACTGGTACGACACGATGCGACCCTGGCGGTCGAACTTGGCGATCGACGGTCCGGCGAGCCCGTCGAGACGAGTACCCGTCGCGTCATAGAGCTGCACGAAGACCGGTTCACGTAGCGCACGCTCCACCTGTTCGGGCCCGTGGTTCGCGATCTGCTGTGCCGCGGCTTGCAATGCGGCCTGCGTGGTGCGCCGCGCCTGGTCGTGCACGCGCACGTCGACGACGCGCACGAGCGTGAACGCGGCGATGACGAAGGCAACGCCGAACGCGCCCGCGGCCACCAACGTGGTGCGGGCGCGGACCGATCGAAGTGCTCTACGCATCCGCGACGACGCGATAGCCGACGCCGCGCACCGTCTGCAGGAGCTTGTGGTCGAAGCCGTCGTCGATCTTGCGGCGCAGGTAGCCCACGTACA
Source organism: Acidimicrobiia bacterium (assembly GCA_017882905.1). GTDB lineage: Bacteria > Actinomycetota > Acidimicrobiia > IMCC26256 > PALSA-610 > Chersky-683. The sequence goes on from JADGOO010000169.1 coordinate 10,893, forward strand.
CCTCGACGATGTTCGGATCGCCGTCGAACTCGGGGCCCCACACTTCGCGCAGGAGGTCGGTCTTGCTCGCGGCCGCGCCTTCGCGCCGCAGGAGCGCTTCGAGCAGCGAACGCTCCCGCGGTGTGAGCGAGACCTCGCGGCCGTCGCGGCTGCACACTGCGGTGCCTGGGTCGAGCGTGAGGGAACCGGCGCTCAACGCCGCGGGCCGCACCTGTGTGCGGCGCCCGAGCGCCCGTAGTCGGGCTACGAGCACGACGAACGAGAACGGCTTCGAGAGGAAGTCGTCGGCGCCGGTGTCGAGCGCTTCGGCCTCGTCGTACTCGCCGTCTTTGGCGGTGAGCATGAGGATCGGCGTCCACACGCTCTGCGCCCGGAGGTTCTCGCACACCTTGTAGCCGTTCATGCCCGGCAACAAGATGTCGAGCACGATCACGTCGTGGCGCCGCTCCAGCCCGGCCCGCAGACCGTCGCGGCCGTCGTGCACGACGTCGACCGAGAAACCTTCCGCCACGAGGCCGCGCCGCACCGCATCGGCCAGCGCCACCTCGTCTTCGACCAGCAAGACCCGCACCTCACCATGAAACTCCATGCTGAGAGACTCCGGCTCGCGTCGGCTAGGATCCTTCTCAGCCGGCTCGACCGCTGGTCAGCCAAGATGGATTCCCCCCTGAACGCAACGAACGAGCTTCCGAGCACTCCGGTATCGCCGGACCCTGCGAGCGCCCCGGATCTTTCCGACGTGGCGGAGCTCGGCAACACACCGACCTTTGCCGAGCTCGGCGTCTCCGCCGACCTCGTCGCGGTACTGCACGACGCCGGTATCGACCGTGCCTTCGAGATCCAGGCCCGCACGATCCCGGACGGCCTCGCCGGCCGCCACGTGCTCGGCAAGGCCAAGACCGGCTCGGGCAAGACGCTCGCGTTCGGCGTGCCGATGATCGAACGGGTCGGCGAGTCGAAGCCTCGCCATCCCAGGGGCCTCGTGCTCGTGCCCACCCGTGAGCTCGCGGTGCAGGTCTGCGACGTGCTCGTGCCGCTCGGCGTCGCCCGCAACCGGCGCGTCGAAGCGATGTACGGCGGCGTCTCGATCGATCGCCAGATGACCGCGTTGCGCCAGGGTGTCGACGTGGTCGTGGGCACGCCCGGTCGCCTCATCGACCTCCTCGAGCGCAACGAGATGTACCTCGACGCTGTCGAGGTGCTGGTGATCGACGAAGCCGATCGCATGGCCGACATGGGCTTCCTGCCGCAGGTGCAGAAGATCCTGTATCGCATCCCCGGCGAGCCGCAGGTGATGTTGTTCTCCGCCACCCTCGATGGTGGTGTGGGCGCGATCGTGCGCCGCTACATGAAGGACCCCGTCTCGCACGAGACCGGCTCGAAGGAGCCCACGGTCGAAGAGATGGAGCACCGTTTCCTGAAGGTGCACGAGATGGACAAGGTGAAGGTCGCCGCCGCGATCGCGAACGGCGGCAAGCGCACCTTGCTGTTCTGCAAGACGAAGCGCGGCGCCGATCAGCTCGAACGATCGTTGCGTCGTGAAGGTGTCAAGGCCGCCGCGATCCACGGCGACCTGCGCCAGGGTTCACGCGAAAAGGCCCTTGCCGACTTCACCGAAGCTCGTATCAACGCACTGGTCGCCACCGACGTGGCCGCACGCGGCTTGCACATCGATTCCGTCGACGTGGTCGTGCACTACGACCCGGCCGACGACAACAAGCAGTACCTGCACCGCTCCGGACGCACCGCTCGCGCCGGCAACAAGGGCGTGGCGGTCACGTTGTTGCTGTGGAACGAGGAGAACCTCGTGCGCGCCGTGATGCGCCGCCTCGGCCTGGCGAGCTCGATCCCCGAGGTGTTCTCCAACAACCCGGTGCTCAGCGACCTCGCGGCCTGGAACCCCGACGCCGAGACAGCGGCCGACGCCGAAGCCACGGTCTGACCCGCGCGTCGTCGCGGCGATGACCGGCGGCGGGTCCTGTCACCGGGGCCTCCCACTGCTTGCGGTCCTCGGCGCTACCGCTCGCTGAGGCTCGCTCTCGCGGCCCTGCGGTCCTCGCACCGGGGCCCTCCCCGGCGCCACCCGCCACCTCGTCGTGACGCGGTGAGCGGAGCAGCCCAGGAGCGACGGAGGAGCGAGATGGGTGCGCAGTGAGCTCGCTGCGCCGGACGAAGTAGGCGCAATGGTCGCGACGAAGTAGGCGCAATGGTCGCGACGAAGTAGGCGCAATGGTCGCGACGAAGTAGGCGCAATGGTCGCGACGAAGTAGGCGCCCTAGTTACGCGGCGAGCTTGAAGCCGACTCCGCGGACTGTCACGACGTACCGGGGGGACTTGGCGTCGTCGCCGAGCTTCTTGCGCAAGTTCGAGAGGTGCACGTCGACGACGTGCTCGTCGCCGTACCAGTACGGGCCCCAGACCGATTCGATGAGCTGGGCGCGGGTGAGGACCACGTTGGGCTGGGCGGTGAGAACTTCGAGGATGTCGAACTCGATCTTGGTGAGCTCGACGACCGCGCCGGACACGCGCACCTCACGCGCGCTGATGTCGATGGCCAGGTCGCCGATGTTCCGCACGGTGGTTTCATCGGCGCGCGGGCGCCGAAAGTTCAGGTGCACGGGCGATTTGCCCGAGATCAGCGGGCGTCGCCGGGGGATCGGTGGATCTTGACGTGCGATTGCACGGGCTTGCCGGTGCGCATCCCGGGCCGGTAGCGGCCGTCGACCACGGGCAGTGAGCCTCGGCGCAGGGCGGCCTGCGTGGCTCGACGGCGGGCCAGGCGCCGGGCCCGGCGCCGCTTCACGGCCTGTCGGCGGACCATCACGGCGATGGCGGCCACGACGAACAGGACCACGACGAGCTCGACGATCCAGCCGATTCCGCCGCTGCTCGAGTGGCCGGCGGTGCTGCTGTGGTTGACGCCGCCGCCGGTGGTGCCCGAGTGCTTGGCTCCGGTGGTGGGCGCGGCGGTGCTCGCCGGCGCGGCGGTGGTCGTGGTCGTGTGGTAGGTGGTGATCGACGCGAGGTTCGGCAATGTGGAGGCGGTCGAGCCGACGCCGGTGGAGCCCTGCGCGAGGGCGAGGAACGCGGTGCGGTCCGACGCCCGTTGCGCATAGGTGATGACACTGACCGGCGGGAGCGATTCGCCGGTGCCGGGCGCCGTGGCGGGGGTGCCGAAACCGTCGTTGAGCAGCTGGGTGCTCCAGCCGTAGGGGTCGTAGGTGTTCATCACGACGCTGATGATCGTGCGGCCGCCTCGTGTGGCGGTGGAGACGAGCGTGTTGCCGGCCCGATGCGTGAAGCCGGTCTTGAAGCCGGTGGCGCCGTCGTAGTGGTTCGGGCCGGCGAGCAGCAGCTTGTTGTGGTTCACCACGGTGTGGTGCGCGCCGGCGGGGTCGGTGAAGCTGAACTGCGGTGTCCGCGCCCAGTTCGCCAGCTCCGGAACGGCGAGGGCGTTGCGCACGGTGTCGGCCACGTCGAACGCGCTCATGCGTGGACCACCGTTGTACGAGCCGGAGTCGTCGAGGCCCGCGGGATCGGAGAACGTGGAGTCCCGCAGGCCCAGCTGATGCGCGGTCGCGGTCTCGGCGTTCGCGAACGCGGCGAGGCTGCCCGACGTGGTGGTTGCGAGCGAGTAGGCGGCGTCGTTCGCTGACACCACGAGCATGAGGCCGATCGTGGTGTCGAGCGACCAGTGCTGCCCGGGCGACATGCCAGTCGTGGTGAGGTTCGAGAGCCCCTTGGCCTGCGCGTCGGCGGTGACGATCACTGGCGTCGACGGCGGGAGCCGCTCGATCGCGGTGAGGGCCGTCATGACCTTCGTCATCGATGCGGGCGAGTACGGCGTGTGGACGTCGCGACCGGCGAGCACGCGTCCGGTGTCGGCGTCGACGACGATCCACGCCTGGGGTTGTGGTTCGCCCGGCGTGATCCGTGCGAGCTGCGCGACGGTCGGTGCGAGGGTCGGGGCCGCGGTCGCCGCGGGAGTGGCCAGCGCGGCCAGCATCCCGGAGCCCGCGGCGACGAGCGTGGCGATCAGCGCGACCGCGGGGGCCGCAGACGTGCGCAACGACCTCCGAGCAGCGACCATGACAGCAACCAGGCTACGGGAGAAACGATCCGAGGCGGCGACGCGGGCCGTGCGAGGATGGTTCTCGTGACCGCTGCGCAGCGACGGATCAGCGCCCGGATCGCGGCCATCAAGGAATCGGCGACGCTTGCCGTCGATGCCAAGGCCAAGGCGCTCCAGGCGGCGGGCGAACCGGTGATCGGCTTCGGTGCGGGTGAGCCCGACTTCCCCACGCCGGCGCACATCGTCGAAGCGGCCGTCGCGGCATGCCGTAACCCGGCGATGCATCGCTATACGCCCACGCCGGGTCTGCCCGCGCTGCGCGAAGCGATCGCAGTCAAGACCAAGCGTGACAGCGGCTACGACGTGAGGGCGGCGCAGGTACTTGTCACCAACGGCGGCAAGCACGCCGTGTACAACACGTTCCAGGCGCTGTGCGATCCGGGCGACGAGGTGCTCGTTCCGGCGCCGTTCTGGACCACCTATCCGGAGTCGATCACGCTCGCCGGCGGCGTCGCGGTCGAGATCGCCACCGATGAGATGAGCGGGTTCCGCGTCACCGTGGAGCAGCTCGAAGCGGCCCGCACCGAGCGCACCAAGGTGCTCTTGTTCGTGTCGCCGTCGAACCCGACCGGTGCCGTGTACCCGCCCGACGAGGTCGAGGCCATCGGCCGCTGGGCGGTCGAGCACGGGATCTGGGTCGTCACCGACGAGATCTACGAGCACCTCACGTTCGGCGGCCACCGATTTGTGTCGATGCCGACGGTCGTGCCGGAGCTCGCCGACACGTGCGTGGTCTTGAACGGTGTGGCGAAGACGTACGCCATGACCGGCTGGCGTGTCGGGTGGATGATCGGGCCTGACGACGTGATCAAGGCTGCGAGCAACCTGCAGTCGCACTCCACGTCGAACGTCTCGAACGTGGCGCAGGCCGCGGCCCTCGCAGCCGTGGGCGGCGACCTCCAGGCCGTGGCCGAGATGCGCAACGCGTTCGAACGGCGCGGGAAGCTCATGCACTCGCTGCTCGTCGGGATCCCTGGTGTCACGTGCTTGGAGCCGCAGGGCGCGTTCTACTGCTTCCCCGGTTTCCATGGCGTGCTCGGTAAGGAGATCGGCGGCCGCCGCCCGCAGACCACGCTCGAGCTCTGCGAGCTGTTGCTCGAGCAGGCCAAGGTGGCGCTCGTGCCGGGCGAGGCGTTCGGTGCGCCGGGCTGGTGCCGCTTGTCGTTCGCGCTCGGCGACGACGACCTCGGCGAAGGCGTCGGACGCATCGCCGACGCGCTCGCCTCGGCGCGGTAAGCAGGTCACACATGACGAAGCGGGTGTTGATCGCCGAAGAGATCGCCGCGCGCGGCCTCGAACAGCTGCGCAGCGCAGGCTTCGAGGTCGACGTGCAGACCGGGCTGTCAGCCGAAGCGTTGCTCACTGCGGTGCGCGGCGCCCACGCGCTCGTGATCCGCAGTGCCACGCAGGTGACTGCCGAGGTGCTGACCGCAGGTTCGGAGCTGGTCGTGGTGGGCCGCGCCGGCATCGGCCTCGACAACGTCGACGTGGCTGAGGCGACTCGCCGCGGCGTGATGGTGGTGAACGCACCGCAGAGCAACGTGCTCTCCGCCGCGGAGCACACGATGGCGCTGCTGCTCGCGCAGGCCCGCAACGTTCCGCAGGCGCACGCCGACCTCACGGCCGGCCGGTGGAACCGCAGCAAGTGGGAAGGCGTCGAGCTCTACGGCAAGGCGATCGGCATCGTCGGCCTCGGCCGGATCGGTGTGCTCGTGGCCCAGCGTTGCTTGGCGTTCGGCATGACGTTGCTGGCCTTCGATCCGTACGTGTCGGAGGACCGCGCGCGCCAGCTCGGAGTTCGTCTCGTGCCGTCGATCGAGGCGCTGGTCGCGGAGAGCGACTTCGTGACGATCCATGCTGTCAAGACGCCGGAGACGGTCGGGCTCATCAATGCTGCCGTGCTCTCGCACGCGAAGCCGGGGCTGCGCATCATCAACGTCGGACGCGGCGGGATCATCGACGAAGCCGCACTCGCCGATGCGGTGCGCGACGGCAAGGTGGGCGGCGCGGGCATCGATGTGTTCGCGAAGGAGCCCACCACCGAGTCTCCGCTGTTTGCATTGGAGTCGGTGGTCGTCACGCCGCACCTCGGCGCATCCACCGTCGAGGCACAGGACAAGGCCGGCATCACCATCGCCGAACAGGTGGAGCTCGCCTTGCGTGGCGACTTCGTGCCGTTCGCCGTGAACGTGGCTGCCAGCGAAGCGTCGGGCACGGTGCGGCCGTTCCTCGCGCTCGCCGAACGTCTCGGCCGGCTGTTCACCGGGCTGGCCGGCGGCGCGCCGGAAACGCTCGAGATCACCTACGAAGGCGCACTGGCCGACTACGACTGCCGCGTCCTCACGCTGTCGATCTTGCGCGGCGCGCTCGCGCCCGTTGTCGAGGAGCCCGTCACGTTCGTGAACGCGCCGCAGATCGCCGAGCAACGCGGCATGGCAGTGCGCGAAGTGAAGTCGTCGAGCGCGCGCGACTACGTGAACCTCATCTCAGTGCGCGGCGACGCCAGTGGTCGTCCCACCCACGTGGCCGGCACGCTCTACGGCAAGCACGACGCGCCGCGCATCGTCGGTCTCGACGATCACATCGTCGACGTGCCGCCGTCGAGTCACATGCTCGTGGTCCGCAACTCCGACGTGCCCGGCATGATCGGCACGGTCGGCACGATCCTCGGGCGCGCCGGTGTGAACATCGCCGACATGGATGTGGGCCGCAGCCCGCAGGGAGAGGCGGCCATGATGGCGATCTCCACGAGCGAGGCGGTGCCGCAGGCGACCGTCGACGAGATCCGAGCCAGCCATGGCGTGATCGACGCCAAGGCCATCGAGCTCGTCTAGTCGCGCGGCTGCCAGGCGCGGCCCGCGTCGGCGTCCCGCGGCGCGCGGCGCGCGGCGATGCGGCTGCGGAGCTCGGACCGGCGCTTCTGCATGCTGGCGAACATGGCGGCCCTCGCGATGGCCATCGCCCCGATCAGGCCGCCGATCAGCACGTTGCCGCGGCTGATCAGCACGACCGCCAGCACGGCCGCGAGGCCGATCAACACGATGCGGATACCGGCCGCTGCTCTCATCGCAAGCTCTTCGTCATGGGCCGAGTGTGCACGCTGAAGGTCATCGGCCGGTTCCCCGAAGATGAAGGATCTGTGAGGCCGGGTACGGCCCCGATCGGGCACGGGGGCCGCAAAGGCTTGGTCGCGGTGCCGCGGGGCCGATAGAGTTCTCATCACCATGAATCGGGACGAGCGCCTCCACTCACTGTTCGGCCTCCTCCTTATCTAGCCGCGGGCGCCCCCACATGGGTGCTCGCGGGTAACGCTCCTGCCTTCTGGCCGGGGCGTTTTTTGTTGCCCGATTGCGCCGGGTGGTGGCCTCCGGCGCACACGAACCAAAGGAACCGCGCGACATGGACAACGTGCTGATCTTCGACACCACGCTCCGCGACGGCGAGCAGAGCCCTGGCATCTCGCTCGACGTGGCCGAGAAGCTCGAGATCGCCGAGCAGCTCGCGCGCCTCGGGGTCGATGTGATCGAGGCCGGGTTCCCGATCGCCAGCGACGGCGACTTCGAATCGGTCGAGGCCATCGCCAAGGTCGTGCGGGGCCCGATCATCTGCGGGCTGTCGCGCACCGGCTTCAAGGATGTCGACCGCGCCTGGGAGGCAGTGCAACACGCCGAACGGCCCCGCATCCATGTGTTCATCGCGACGTCGAAGATCCACATGGAAAAGAAGCTCCGCATGACCGAGGAGCAGGTGAAGGCCGAGGTCGCGGCTTCCGTCGCCCGCGCCAAGGGTTACTGCGACGACATCGAGTACTCACCCGAAGACGGTTACCGCTCCGATCCCGACTTCATGGTGGAGGTGTGCCAGATCAC
>JADGOO010000170.1 GCA_017882905.1 Acidimicrobiia bacterium
GCACGAGCGATCCCGACGGTGCCGACTCCGTGGAGCCGCCGCCGGTGGGCGCGCCGCCCGCTTCCTTCGATCCCGCGTAGCCCGAGAGCAGCTGGATCACCTGCTGGCGCACGCGGGACAGATCGGCGCCGAGCTTCACGAGCACCTGCGCGGCGACACCCTCACCCTCGCGGATGAGGCCGAGCAGGATGTGCTCGGTGCCGATGTAGTTGTGACCGAGCTGCAGCGCCTCGCGCAACGACAGCTCGAGCACCTTCTTGGCGCGCGGCGTGAACGGGATGTGGCCCGACGGCGCTTGGCCGCCGTGACCGATGATCTCCTCCACCTGGGCGCGAACCGCTTCGAGGCTGATGCCGAGCGACTCGAGCGCCTTGGCGGCGACGCCCTCACCTTCGTGGATCAACCCGAGCAGGATGTGCTCGGTCCCGATGTAGTTGTGGTTGAGGAGGCGAGCCTCCTCCTGCGCAAGGACGACGACCCTGCGGGCTCGGTCCGTGAAGCGCTCGAACACTTGGCAACCGCCTCTCTGGGGTTGGCTTGGGTCGGTCTCCGCGGCGCCGCAGCGGACTCGTTCGCCCCGTTATGGGAAGTTCGAGCCACCGGACGTCTCGGATGCCGGCGTGTGAACATCTTATCGGCCGCCGGAGGCGGGTCTTTGGCGTGGCGGAGATACCACTCGAGGTGATTCCCACCGGACGGCCCGATGAGGCCCGGGGCGACAGATCACGGTCACCCCATGTCAATGCCCAACTACGACGCTTCCGAGTCGACGGGCATTCCCGGCGGCTCGTAGCCTCACCGACGTGGGTCTGCTCGACGACCTCGATCTCCCGCAGCTCACCACCGACCTGCCCCGCGTCGAGGCGCGGCTCTCCGACGCAGTCACCGTCGACGGCGACCAGTTCCTCGGCGAGGTCGCCGCGCATCTCCTCGGCGCGGGAGGCAAGCGACTGCGCCCCACCGTGGCTCTGTGTGCGGCCTACGCCGCCAAGGGCTCCGCCCCGGCGCATCCCGATGCCGTCACCGGTGCCGCGGTCGTGGAACTGGTCCACCTCGGTTCCTTGCACCACGACGACGTGATCGACGAAGCCGAGACGCGTCGCGGTGTGCCGTCGGTCAACGCGCGCTGGTCGAACATCGTGGCGATCCTGAGCGGCGATTTCCTGCTGGCCCAGGCGTCGGTGCTCGCCGCGTCGCTCGGTGCCGATGTGGCGGGCCTGGTCGGCGCGACCATCAGCGAGCTGTGCCGCGGCCAGGTGCTCGAGCTGCAACATCTCTTCAACCCGCAGCGCAGCGAGGCCGACTACCACTCGTCGATCCTCGGCAAGACCGCATCGCTGCTCGCCACGTCGGCGCGCATCGGCGGCATGGTGAGCGGTGTCGACGACCGTACGCTCGACGCGCTCACTCGCTTCGGCGAGCACCTCGGCATGTGCTTCCAGATCGTCGACGACGTGCTCGACCTCACCGCGTCGCAGGAGGTGCTCGGCAAGCCGTCGGGCAACGACCTCCACGAGGGCGTGTACACGTTGCCCGTGATCCACGCCGTGGAATCGTCGAGCGAGCTGGCGGAGCGCCTCGGTCGCTCGCTCGACTGGCCCGACGTGGAAGCCGCGCGCACGCTCGTGCTCGCATCCGACGGCATCGAACGAGCGATGGCGTCGGCACGTGAACACGCCGCGCTCGCGTCCGACGCGCTGGGCGACTCCGGCCTCGACGCGAACGTGTGCGACCGCCTACGCGCCCTGCTCGAAGGCTTGGTGCACCGCGGGTTTTGAGCTCTGCTCCCTGTCGACCTGGGCGAGGAACTGGAGCACCGCATCGTTGAACGCGTTCGGCGCCTCGGCCATCAGACCGTGCGCGGCACCCGACAGCAGCACGAGGCGCGCGCCGGGGATGAGCTCGGCGAGCTCTTCGGCATCGCCCACTGGCGTGAGCGAATCCTGGCTGCCGGTGATCACGAGTGTGGGCACGTGCACGTTGACCAGCTCGTCGCGCAGGGCGTCGCTGGTGCCGAGGATGGCGCGCACCTGCGCCACAAAGGTGTCGGGCGGGGTCGACAGCACGATGCGGCCGAGGATGTTGATGAACGCTCCGAGGCGCCGGTGCAAGCGGGGGCCGATGAGCCAGGTGAGCCCCTCGTCGCCGACCATCGCGCCCATGCCGCGGGCGCCCACGTCGTCGGCCCATTCCTCGAGCAGCTCGACGCGCCACGGCTCGTGACGGCACGCCGTGCAGGCGAGCACGAGCGACCGCACACGCTCCGGGTGCATCACGCCGAGGATCTGTGCGATCACGCCACCCATCGATGCGCCCATCACGTGCGCGGTCTCGATGCCGGCCGCGTCGAGCACGGCGATGGCGTCGTCGGCCATCTGCTCCAGGTTGTACGGACCGGGCGGGGCGTCGGAGTGGCCCACGCCACGGTTGTCGAAGGCGATGCAGCGGTGCCGGCGACCGAAGCGGGGACGCTGGAGCGTCCAGCCCCGCATGTCGACGCCGAGGCCCTGGATCATCAGGACGGGGCTGCCGTCACGCGCGCCGGAGACCTCGTAGTGGAGCCGAGTGCCATCTGGCGCGAGCGCTACGCCCATCGATCGAGCCTAATCATCCACTCGGGCGATACGCGGCATTCGCGAGCCACGCGTGACGATGCGTCGCTCACCCGGACACGGTGCCGTGCAGCAGCGCATCGACTGCGGCACGGGCGGCTTCGGCGACATCGGCCGCGGCCAGCGGGTCACCCGCCGGGTACGACTCGTCGCGCTCGAGCGCCTCGCCGATCGTCACGCGCCACGGCCGGACCGCCAGGCCGAACGGCCCACCCGCGCGCACCCCGACGGGGTGCACGGGGAAGCTGGTGATCGCCTGCATGAGCTCGAGCGGTGGCGTGCCTGCGCCGGCCCGCAGCCACGTGAGCGCCAGCGGCACCACCACGAGATGCCCAGCCGCGAGCGCCGCGCCGATCTCCGCGGGCGAGCTGCCGATGGCACCCACGCGTCGCAACGCGCCGCCGAGGCCGGTCACATCCGGAGCGCCCACGACGCGAACCCGTCGACCCACCTCGCGCGCCACCGCGACGGCGAGCGCCGCCGGCTCCGCGACACCGAGCCCGCGATTCATCACGAGCGTGGCCGCACCGGGAGCGATCTGCTCGGCGCCTTCCACGTGCACGCGCACGAGCAGGTCGAGCACCGGCGCGACAAGATCGGAGACCTGCGGATCGAGACCGAACCCGTCGCGCGGGTAGCGACCCGAGACCCGTCGTCGCAGCTCGGCCCACGGCGACTCCACCGGCGACACGCGATCAGCGTCGCGTCCGAACGTTGCGCCGATGGTCATGCTGCACTCGCTTGCGCGGCGGCGAGCGGCACGACTTCGGCCCACTCGTACAGATCGGTGAGCACCTCTTGGGTGCTGCGCAGCGTGCCGAGGCCGAGCACCGCTGCCGCTTCACCGGCGCCAGTACGACCGGAGCGCAACAGCTCGACCACGTGCGGTGCGATCGCGGCACCCAACAGCTCGGCACTACGGCTCGCTGCGCCCCACAGCGGTCCGATCACGGGCAGCGGGATCCGGCCACCCAAGCGGACCGCCTGCCACGGCGACGCCGCGCCCGGCCCCACGATGTTGAGTGGGCCGTCGTGACCGTGCACCAGCGCGGCGACCATCGCGCGACACGCGTCTTCGGGATGCACCAACGAGAACGGCGGATCGTTCGTGGCACTCACGGGCACCACGGGCAGCCGCAACAACCGACCGAGCGGGCTCGGCACGTGGGAGCCGACGACGGGCGCGTAGCGCAGCGCGCCGATCGCAACGCCGTGACGACGGCCGAGACCGGCCGCGACCGTCTCGACGCGCAACAGCGAGCTCCCGTACGGCGAGCGCGGCGCAGGCGGTACCGATTCGTCGGGGATGCTCGCACGGTTCTGGCGCGGCCCGTACACCTCGAGGCCGCTGCGGACCACGACGTACTCGAGCCGGCCCGTGCGGGCCGCGGCCGACAGCGCGGTGACGGTGGCGAGCTCCGTGCGGGCCGACGCGTCGTCGGGCGAGAGCCGAGAAGCCGGCTCGTACACGCCGAAGTGCGCGACGTGCGTAGGTGCGAAGTCGAGCACGAAGTCGCGGAGCCGCTCCCTTCGCCGCGGATCAATGCGGCGGAACTCGGCGCGGCGCAGCCGTCGGCGCGGCGGCACGAAGTCGCACCCGGCGATCTCGGTGACGTCGTCACGCTCTTCGAGCAGCTGAGCGACGCGAGTCCCGAGCTCGCCACCCATGCCAGTCACCAACACACGCATGATGGCTCCCTCATCGGCTACTGCACTTCCGGGCGAAGGTGTGGGAAGAGGATCACCTCGCGGATCGACGTGACTCCTGCGAGCAGCATCACGAGACGATCGATGCCGATGCCCAGCCCGCCGCAGGGCGGCATGCCGAACTCGAGCGCCCTCAGGTAGTCGTCGTCGACACCCTGCGCCTCGTCGTCGCCGAGAGCCTTCAAGCGCGCCTGCGCCTCGAAGCGGCGGCGCTGATCAACCGGGTCGTTCAGCTCGCTGAACGCGTTGGCGAGCTCGCGTCCGGCCACGATGAGCTCGAAGCGCTCCGTGAGCATGGGGTCGTCGCGGTGCACGCGAGCCAGCGGCGACACCTCCCGCGGGTAATCCATCACGAACGTGGGGGCCACGAGCGCGTGCTCGGTGGTCTTCTCGTACACCTCGAGCATGAGCTTGCCGCTGCCCCAGTCCGCCTGCCACGGCACCCCGAACGAGTCGCAGATCGCACGCGCGTCGGCGACCGGCATCGACGGGTGCATCTCCACATGGGCGTGCTCGCGGATGAGATCGATCATCGTGGCTCGCCGGAACGGCGGTGTGAGGTCGATGTCGTGACCGTCCCACTCCACGCGTGTGGTGCCGATCGACCGTTGCGCGGCGTCGGCGATCATTTCCTCCGTGAGACGAGCGATGTCGTTGTAATCGACCAACGCTGCGTAGAGCTCGAGCATCGTGAACTCGGGGTTGTGGCGGGTGGAGAGCCCCTCGTTGCGGAACACGCGCGCGATCTCGAAGACCTTGTCGAAACCGCCCACGATCAACCGCTTGAGATAGAGCTCGGGAGCCACCCGCAAGAACAGGTCCGTGTCGAGCGCGTGGTGGTACGTGACGAATGGCTTGGCGGTCGCGCCGCCCGCGACGGCGTGGAGCACCGGTGTCTCGACCTCCACGAAACCCTTGGCCAGCAGGCATTCGCGCAAGGCGCTGATCGCATCGAAGCGCACGGTGAACACGCGACGCGCGTCGTCGTTCGCAATGAGGTCGACGTACCGCTGGCGGTAGCGCACGTCGACGTCGGTGAGCCCGTGCCACTTGTCGGGCATCGGGCGCAACGCCTTCGACAGCAGCTGGAACGAGCTCACGCGAACCGAGAGCTCGCCCTTGCGGGTGGTCATCACCGTGCCCTCGACACCGATCCAATCGCCGAGGTCGAGCTCGCCGAATGCCTCGAAGAGGGCATCACCGACAACCGATCGCGAGACGAAGAGCTGGATCGAGTCGCCCCCGTCGCGCAGCGTCGCGAACACGAGCTTGCCCTGATCGCGGCGCAACAGCATGCGGCCGGCGACGCGCACCACTTCGTCGGTCTCGGATCCGGGTTCGAGCGCATCGAAGCGCTCGTGCAGCTCACCGGCGGTAGCCGTGCGGTCGAAGCGAACCGGGTACGGCTCCACGCCGGCTTCGCGCATCGCGTCGAGCTTCGCGAGCCGCTTGCGGAACTCATCGACGGCGCCGCCCTCGAGGCCGAGTGCGGTGGTGGGCTCGTTCACCGGTTCCTCTCGAAGACCACGCGCAGACCGTAGAGCGTCAACCACGGTTCGATGTGCTCGACGAGCTGCGTGAAGGGCACGATGAGCTCGGCGAGCCCGCCGGTGGCGACGACGGTGGTGGCCTCACCGATCTCGGCGACCACCTTGCCCACGAGCGCATCGACCTGGCCCGAGAAGCCGTGGATCACGCCCGACTGCACCGACTCCAACGTCGACTTGCCGATCACGTGTCGCGGTGCCACGAGCTCCACGCGCCGAAGGCCTGCGGCGCGCCCGAAGAGCGCGTCGAGGGAGATCTCGATGCCGGGCACGATCGCTCCGCCGAGGTACTCGCCACGCGCGCTGATCGCCTCGACCGTGGTGGCAGTGCCGAAGTCGACCACGACGACCGGACCACCGAACAGCTCGAACGCGCCGACCGCGTTCGCAATGCGGTCGGCGCCCACCTCTTTCGGGTTGTCGTAGAGGATCGGCATACCGGTGCGCACGCCCGGCTCCAACACGAGCGGCGCGTACCCGAAGTAGCGCTCGCTCATCTCGCGCAGTGCCGCCGTGACCTCGGGGACACCGGACGAGACGACGACGCCGCTCACGTCGCCACCGAACGAGAAGCCGTGAAAGCCCAGGAACTGCTGGATCATGAGCGCGAGCTCGTCGCTCGTGCGATCGGCGGTGGTGGCGATCCGCCAATGGTCGGCCAGCTCCGCAGCTGGCCCGTCACCGTGGTTCGCGCCCGAGCGCGAGATGTCGAAAAGACCAACCACCGTGTGCGTGTTGCCAACGTCGATCGCGAGGAGCATCGGCAGCTACTCGAAGTCGAGACCGATGTCGAGCACTCCCGCGGAATGCGTCAGCGCGCCGACTGAGACGAAGTCGGCACCGGTCGCCGCGTACTCGCTCACCGTGTCGAGCGTGATCCCACCGGACACCTCGATCGCGGCGGCGCCACCAACGGCCGCGACTGCCTCGCGCACTTGCTCGGGCGTCATGTTGTCGAGCATGACGCGATCGACACCGGCGGCGATCGCTTCGAGTACCTGGTCGAGCGCGTCGCACTCGACCTCGACCATGCGTCCGGGCCAGCGCGCACGCGCGCGCTCGACAGAACGCGTGATGCCCAGCACCGTGAGGTGATTGTCCTTGAACAGCACCGCATCAGAGAGCGAGTCGCGGTGGTTGTACCCACCGCCGGCACGAACCGCGGCCTTCTGCAGCGCACGCAGGCCCGGCAGCGTCTTGCGCGTGTCGAGGATGCGGCAGCGGCCGTGCGCGGAGCGCACGTAACGGCGGGTCAGCGATGCGACACCGGAAAGGTGGCCCACGAAGTTCAGCGCGACGCGCTCACCGGCGAGGATCGAACGGGTCAGCCCTTCGACGACGCCGAACTCGGTCCCGGCGCTGAGTGGTTCGCCGTCGGAGAGCCGCCAGGTGACCGCCACGTCGGGGTCGATACAGCGAAAGGTCTCCGTTGCGCACGCGGTTCCGGCCAGCACGCCCTCGCCCCGGCTGCGGAACACGGCACGGGCGTGCGAGTCTTCGACCACTCCGGCGATCGAGGTCACGTCACCGAGCATGCCGAGGTCTTCGGCGAGGGCGATCCTCACCGCCGCTTCCACCACGGGCTGCGGTGGCTCGTACTCGCTGAGGCTCACCGATCGCTCCCACTACGCCGGCCGCCAGAGGCAAGGTGGCCCTCGAGCGCAGCGAGCGGCACGAACGTGGTGCTCTCGCCCGCCACGACGTAGCGCCCGAGCTGTGCCGCCGACTGGTCGGGGAAGTCGCGGCGCGTGTGCGCACCACGCGACTCCTCGCGAGCTCGCGCCGTGGTGACGATCACGCGCGCCACATCGAGCACGTTGCGAGCTTCATACGTATCGGTGCGCCGTGCCGGCAGGGCGCGAGCCGGAACCGTGAGGTCGTCGAGGGTTTCGGCCGCGAGCTGCAACGACGCTGCGTCGCGCACGACACCGCACTCCGACGACATCACTCGCTGCACGGCCGCGAGCAGTGCGTGCGGATCGACCGGCCCGCGGTTGGCGGAGGCAAGGTCGGCTGCTTGCTCGGCGCGCACCGGAACGCGCTGGAACTGCGGGACGCCGCGCATCGCTCCGCTCTGCGCTGGCTCGGTCTTGCCGCCCGAGATCGCCTGGACCACACGGGCGCCGAAGACGAGGCCGTCGAGCAACGAGTTCGACGCGAGGCGATTCGCGCCGTGCACGCCACTGCACGCCGTCTCGCCACACGCCCAGAGGTGCGCCAGTGTGGTGGCGCCGGCGGGATCGGTGACAACACCGCCCGACATGTAGTGCGCGGCGGGCGCGACCGGCAGCCAGTCGCGCCGGGGGTCGAGATCGTTGCGCGAGCACGCGCTCCAGATCGTGGGGAATCGCTGCTCGAAGCGATCGATCATCGTCGCGTCGAGCCACACATGATCGAGGCTGCGGGTGCGCAGCACCTGCGCGATCGTGCGCGACACGATGTCGCGCGGCGCGAGATCGGCGAGCGGGTGCACGCCACGCATGAACGCACGACCGCGGTCGTCGCGCAGGATGGCGCCGTCGCCTCGCAACGCCTCCGACAGCAGCGGACGCGGCATCACGTCGACGTGCAGGGCCGTGGGATGGAACTGGACGAACTCGAGATCGGCGCACGCGACCCCGGCCCGCAACGCCACAGCCATGCCGTCACCCGTGGAGAGCAGCGGATTGGTGGTGACTGCGAAGCACTGGCCGGCACCGCCCGTGGCCAGCACCGTGTGCCGGGCACGGATGTTCTCGGTGGTGCCGCCGGCGGACAGGACCATCGCGCCCGCGCACCGCGCGTCCTCGACGAGGAGCTCCAGCACGAACGTCGACTCGAGGACGTCGATGGCCGACGACGCTCGAACTGCCTCCACCAGGGCGCGCTCGATCTCGGCGCCCGTGGCGTCGCCGCCGGCATGCACCACGCGAGCCAACGAATGGCCGCCCTCGCGTGCGAGCGCCCACGCGGCATCGTCGTCGTGTTCGGCTTCGATACCGTCGGCGTCGAAGCGCGCGCCGATGCGCGCCAGCTCCCGCACTCGCTCCGGGCCGTCGGAGACCAACACGTTGACCGCGTCGGGATCGCACAGGCCGGCGCCGGCGATGAGGGTGTCGGCGAGGTGCAGATCCGGCGAGTCGGGGGCCCGCAGCGCGGCCGCGACACCGCCCTGCGCATAGCGCGTCGCTGTCTGGGCGAGCTCACCCTTGGTGACCACCAGGACGCTCAGATCGAGGCGTGCGGCGTCGAGTGCCGTGGTGAGACCGGCCACTCCGCTGCCCAGCACCAAGACGTCGTGCACGGCCGCGCAGCCTACGGGCTTCACGCGCTACGAGTTCCACCCGATCCCGAGGTCGGCATCGACGGATTCCCCGCTGACCCGCAACGCGACGTTGTCGATGAGGCGGGTCGAGCCACAGAAGACTGCGACGGCGAGCAGCACCTGACCCTCGAGGCGCTCGATGGGTGCAATCGTGGCCGCGTCTCGCACCTCGGCGTACTCGACCCTGAGCTCCGGATGAGCAGCAAGTCGCTCGGTGACGATCGCCTCGAGCGCGCGGGCGGACCGCGCCCCCGCGCGCACGGCATCGACGCCGGCCCTCAGCGCCGCGAAGATCGCGGGGGCGACCTCGCGTTGGTGAGGGTCGAGATACGCGTTGCGGCTCGATCTCGCCAAGCCGTCGTGCTCGCGCACCAGTGGGCAGCCGATCACGTCGACCGCGAGATCCAGATCGGCGGCCATCCGCGTGATCACCGCGAGCTGTTGGGCATCCTTGCGCCCGAAGTACGCCCGGCACGGGCCCGCGATCGAGAACAGCTTCGCAACGATGGTCGTCACGCCGTCGAAGTGGCCCGGACGGCTCGAGCCGCACAATGCATCGGTCAACCCGGCGACGTGCACCGTGGTCGCGGGCGGGTACTGCGGGTAGAGCTCGAGCACGGTCGGCGCGAACACCGCGTCGACGCCCTCGTCGCGACACGCGGCGATGTCGCCCTCGAGATCGCGCGGGTAGCGATCGAGGTCTTCTGTGGGCCCGAACTGCAACGGGTTCACGAAGATCGTGGTCACCACGAAGTCGCACTCGGCGCGCGCGGCGCGCATGAGTGATCGATGCCCGTCGTGGAGGTAGCCCATCGTCGGCACCAAGCCGACGCTGCGCCCTTCGGATCGGGCCGCGGAACAGGCGGCGCGCAAGGCCGCCACGGTCGTGATGATGACGGGCACGCCTACTCCAACGCGCGCAGGTCGCCGAGGAGCCGCTCAAGCGCCGTATCGCGGCGCGCCGCGAGACGGGCTGCTTCGCGCGCGAGCGATCGGTACGCGTCGCGCTCGGTGGGATCGAGCGCGGCGAGGTGCCGTTCCACCGTGGTCAGATCGCCGCGTGCGATCGGCCCCGTGAGCGCAGTCTCCGGTCCGAGCTCGAACGCATTGGCGACCGACGCATCGGCGAGCGCGCGGAACGCCTCGAACGGGACGCCCGATCGGCGCGCCAGTCTCTCGACCTGGCCGAGCAGCGCGACGAGATGGTTCGACGCCACCACCGCGGCCGCGTGATACACGCCCCGATCGTCGTCGCTGACCGGAAACGGGTGCATGCCGAGCTGCCGGGCGATCACGGCGACCTCGTCGTCGCCCGCCACCGCGGCCCAGGCGCCGGCGAGTCGCTCGAGGCCGTCGCTCACGGTGGGCAGCGTCTGCAGCGGGTGCAGCGCACCGACACGCACATCGGGCCGCCGCTCGAGCAGCTCGTCGAACACATCGAGGCCGCGCGAGCCGGCGAGATGCACGACGAGGGCACCCGGTTCGAACGACATCGCAGCTGTGTTGACCGCGCCGCGGATCGCGCCGTCGGGCGTTGCCACCAGCACCAACGAGGCGCCGACACCCACATCGGACACCAACCGGGCAGTCGTACCGAGACAGAGCGCGCAGGCCGAGGTCGACGCCGCGTCGGGCGCGCGCCCGGCGACGCCAACGGCGTCCCAACCGACGATCTGCAACGCGAGCGCGACCGTGGATCCAGCTCGGCCCGGTCCGATCAGCGCCAGCGTGCCGAACACGTTGTCGTCCACAGCTCCCTGCCGCCGCATCGGTCATGTGGGGTCTCGCGTACCGCTGGTGTGGCAGTCGCAGCGTAATGGCGCGCGCCGCCGCCCCGGTCGAGCGACGCCATCGCCGGTGGCGGCACGAGGCCCTGGCTCACGCCAAGCGCTCACCGGCCGGCCGGACACCAGTGGCGTCGAAGAGCCGCCCCGACACCAGCTCCGGCGCCACGTCGGCGAGGGGGACCAGCACGAAGGCCCGTTCCCAGAGACGCGGGTGCGGGATCGTGAGCTCCTCGTCGTGCATCTCGACGCCTTCGTAGAGCAACACGTCGACGTCGAGCGTGCGGGGCCCCCAACGGACCGAGCGCACACGCTGCGCCGCCTCTTCGAGATCGTGCGCGAGGCGCAGCAGCTCCCACGGATCGAGCGTCGTGTCGATCGCCACCACCGCGTTGAGATACGGATCCTGGTCGGGACCACCCACGGGATCGGTCTCGTACACGCCGCTCACGGCCGCGACGGCCACACCGGTTGCGGTGCACAGCGCATCGAGCGCGCGCTGGAGATGCTCGCGACGTTCACCGAGGTTGGAGCCGAAGGCGAGGTACGCGCGCGGCACGGCGAGGCCCCCGCTCCTCAGCGCTCGATGCGCACGGCCACATACCCGACCTGCGAGCGCACGGGCGGGTGGAGTTTGCGCACTTCGACGACAACGCCCTCGACGCGCGGGTCCGAGCGGCAGACCTCGGCGATGCGCGCCGCGAGGCGCTCGAGCAGCTCGTAGCTCTCGGAGCTCACGACCCTGCTTACGGCGTCACACACTGCCGAGTAGTCGACGGTGTCGACGAGGTTGTCGCTCGCGCCCGCCACCGACGTGTCGACAATCAGCTCGATGTCGACCTCGAACGGTTGAGGGCGCTCGTGCTCCTCCGGCAGCACGCCGTGCACGCCCAGCTCGCGCAGGCCCGGGATGAGGATCCGATCGCGCGTCATGCTCCGGAGGCTACGGGCTCCGATGATCCACCGTCCTGGCGCGCCACGCGCCGAGACTGGAGCGTGCGTCGTACCAAGATCGTGGCCACCGTCGGCCCCGCCACCTCGTCACCGGCCGGGCTGCGCGGGCTGCTCGAGGCCGGCGTTGACGTGGTGCGGCTCAATGCGGCCCACGGCGACATGGCAACGCACGCCGCCAACGCCCAGGAGGTACGCGCCGCGGCCCGTGAGATCGGCCGCATGGTCGGGGTGCTCGTCGACCTCCCGGGTCCGAAGATGCGAACCGGTGTGGTGCGCGACGACGCCGTCGAGCTGCAGAGCGGCCAGCCGTTCGTGCTCGCCGCCGACGCCGCCGCGGTCGGCGACGAGCACCACGTCGGCACGACCGTCACCGGGCTGTCGCAATGGGTGCGTACCGGCGACGACGTCTTCCTGGCCGACGGCGCGATCGTCTTGCGGGTCGTGAGCACCGACGGCGCCGACGTGATCACCGAGGTGGTGCGCGGCGGCACGCTGCGCACCCGCAAGGGCATGAACCTGCCGCGCGCGGAAGCGCACGTGGAACCGTTCACGGAGCGCGATGCTGCCGCGCTCGAGATGGCGCTCGCGATCAAGGCCGACTTCGTCGGACTGTCATTCGTGCGCGAGCCCGGCGATGTGGAGCGCGTGCGCGCGATGCTCCCGCGGCGCGGCGCTCGTCCCTCGCTGATCCCGAAGATCGAGACCGCGAGCGCGCTCGACAACCTGGCGGGGATCGTGAGTGCGGCCGACGGCGTGATGGTTGCGCGTGGCGACCTCGGGATCCAGGTTCCGGCCCGCCGCGTGCCGTTGCTGCAGAAGGAGATCATCCGCTACTGCAACATGGCCGGACGGCCGGTGATCACTGCGACGCAGATGATGGAATCGATGACGCGAGCGCCATTGCCGACCCGCGCCGAGGTCAACGACGTGGCCAATGCAGTGCTCGACGGCACCGACGCGCTGATGCTCTCCGAAGAGACGGCGGTGGGGCTCTTCCCGTCCGACACCGTTCGGATGATGGCCGAGGTCGCCGAAGCCGCCGAAGCATGGCCGCGCCTGCGCCACGACCCGACCGCGACGCCGGGCCTCGACGCCGACCAGGTGGCATGGGCGGTCGCCCACGCTGCCGTCCAGGCCGCCGAAGACCTCGCGGTCGCCGCGATCCTGTGCCCCACGCGCAGCGGCCAGACCGCCCGACGCGTCGCCGCGTTCCGGCCGTCGATGCCGATCGCGGGCATCTCCCCGCAACCCGAGGTGCTCGGCCCGCTATGCCTCGTGTGGGGTGTGCGGCCGCTCGCGGTGCCCGACACGCCCGACCCCGACCATCAGCTGCGCGTCGCGGTGCAAGCGGCGCGTGCCGCCGGCCTCGCCCACGATGGCGACCTCGTGGCGCTGGTCTTCGGCGCCGCCGGCCCGAGAGCCGGCAGTACCGACAGCGTCCGCATCGTGAGAGCTTGAGGAACCCGCTACTTCTGGATGTTCTGGGTGATGACCATGGAGACGAGCTCGCGGCCGTCGGCTCCGAGTGTGCGGCCGCCGAGCTTCTCGATGATGGCGACGGCGTGCGGGCCCTCGATCACGAGCTGGCTGTAGAGCAGGTAGCCGGCGAGGAAACCGAGCAAGCGGTCGCCGAACTCCTCGTGGTGCACGAACAGCTTCTCGCTCGGCTCATCGAGCCATCTCCCGATGCGGCCGTAGATGATGCGCAGGTGATCGGCGCGCTCGTCGGGGCGGCCGAGCGGCAGGTGCTCGCCGACCAGGCCCGCTTCCTCGTAGGCGCGCAGGTTGTGCGGCGAGTCGAGCAGCGAGACGATGCGCGTGAATCCCTCGCGCCGCAACCAGATCAGCTCTTCTTGGCGGCGAACCTTGCGGTGATTGCGCGCGAACCCGCCCGGCCGCTCGGCGGCCGCGAGCCGGTCCTTGATGATCCAGGTGAAGTTGCGGGGCTCGAGTCCCTGCGCCCAGCGGCCTCGCAAGGTGGTCACACGCCCTCCGCGACCAGCTCGGAGCGGTTGCCGGCATGGGCTGGCGCCATGACATCGAGCAGGCGCGCCGCACGAACCGACGACGCGACATCGTGCACGCGCACGATCGCCGCACCTTGGGTGAATGCCCACACGCTGGTGGCGAGGGTTGCATCGTCGCGTGTCGCCGCCTCGACACCGGATCCGAACTCGCGCATGAAGCCCTTGCGCGAGGCGCCGACCATCAGCGGAGCTGCGACGCGGGCGACGAGGGACGAGAGCGCAGCAAGGAGGTCGAGGTTGTCGGTCTCGGTCTTGCCGAAGCCGATCCCCGGATCGGCGACGATCGCGTCGGGCGCGATGCCGGCGCGGTGTGCGGCGGCGATCTGCTGTGCGAGGAAGCTGCCGACGTCGGCGACCACGTCGTCGTAGCGCGGTTCGATCTGCATGGTGGCCGGCACGCCCTGCATGTGCATCAGCACCACGCCGGCCTGGGCGGCCGCGACGGTGGCGAACATCGCGGGGTCGTTGCGGCCCGCCGACACGTCGTTGACGATCGTGGCGCCCGCGTCGAGCGCGGCGCGTGCCACCGACGCGTTACGGGTGTCGATCGACAACGGGACGGCCACCTTCGCAGCGAGTCGCTCGATGACGGGCAGCACCCGCTCGAGCTCGGTCTCGGCGTCGATCGGCGTGGCGCCGGGACGGGTGGATTCGCCCCCCACGTCGATCAACGCGGCCCCCGCCGCGACGAGCGCCTCGCCGTGGGCGACGGCGGCGCCGACGTCGAGGTAACGCCCACCGTCGGAGAAGGAATCGGGCGTGACGTTGACGATGCCCATGACCGCGCGTGGCGGGAGGGAGTCGACCGAGAACGTCACGGTCGCAGGCTACCGGAGGCTAGCTACGGGGCATCCCGAGACCGATCATCGACATGGCCTCGGCTCGGGTGGCCGCA
This sequence comes from Acidimicrobiia bacterium, assembly GCA_017882905.1. Classification (GTDB taxonomy): domain Bacteria; phylum Actinomycetota; class Acidimicrobiia; order IMCC26256; family PALSA-610; genus Chersky-683. Next base: position 14,831 of record JADGOO010000170.1, read on the forward strand.
TTCTCCTTGAAGATGCCCCGCACGGCCGAGGTGACGGTGACCGTGCCGGGCTTGCGAACACCCCGCATCGACATGCAGAGATGCTCGGCCTCGACCACGACCAGAGCCCCGCGAGGCTCGAGGGCGTCGACCAGGGCATCGGCGATCTGTGAGGTCAGACGCTCCTGCACCTGCGGCCGCTTGGCAAACCCGTCGACGAGCCGCGCCAGCTTCGACAGGCCGGTGATACGGCCGTCTTCGCCGGGGATGTACGCGACGTGCGCGCGCCCGTGGAAGGGCACAAGGTGATGCTCGCAGAGCGAGTACATGGGGATGTCGCGCACCATCACCATCTCGTCGTGATCGGCTTCGAACGTGACGTGCAGGTGATCGCACGGGTTCTCGTGCAGACCGCTGAAGACTTCGGCGTACATCGCCGCCACACGAGTGGGGGTGCGCTGCAGGCCGTCGCGGTCAGCGTCTTCACCGAGCGCTTCGAGGATCTCGCGCACTGCCCGCGCGATGCGCTCCTGATCGACGCCGCCGCCAACGCGTACGGCGCCGTCTCGCGATTCCGTCACGGGGTCCTCTTGGTCGTGGTGCGCGAAACGTCGGTGGCTGCCACCGCCCCGGCCGGTCGGCCCGAGCCGGGCAGCACGATCGTACGCTCGAACGACCGAGCCCCCGCAAGGATGGCGGCGGCCGCCGCCGCGTCGAGCGTCTCTTGCGCGATCAATGCATCGGCGAGCGCGTCGAGCACGTCTCGGTTGTCGGCGAGGATGAGCCGGGCCTCGACGTGCGCATTGTCGATCAGCACGCGCACTTCCGCATCGATCGACGAGGCGACCGCGTCGGAGATCTCCGACGCGTTGACGGCGTCGCGTCCGAGGAACACCTGACCGCGAGCCCGCGAGAGATGCATCGGTCCGATCAGGTCGCTCATGCCGAACTCGGTGACCATCTGGCGGGCGACGGAGGTGGCGCGGTCGATGTCGTTCTGCGCGCCCGTGGTCGGGTCTCCGAACACGAGCTCTTCGGCGGCCCGGCCGCCGAGCAACATCGCCAGCTCGTCGACGAGCTCACTCTTGCGCACCAAGAACCGATCCTCGGTGGGCAATGTGAGCGTGTAGCCGAGCGCTTGGCCACGCGGGATGATCGACACCTTGTGCACCGGGTCGGTCCCGGGCAGCGCATGGCTCACAAGCGCGTGTCCAGCTTCGTGGTACGCGATCACTCGCTTCTCGGCATCGGAGATGAGGCGAGCCTTGCGCTCCGGTCCGGCGAGCACGCGCTCGCTCGCCTCTTCGAGCTGCGGCATGCCGATCGTCGTGAAGCCGCGCCGACCCGCGAGGAGCGCAGCCTCGTTGAGGAGGTTGGCGAGGTCGGCTCCGGTGAATCCGGGCGTGCGGCGCGCCACCACGTCGAGATCCACACCGTCGGCGAGCGGCTTGCCGCGCGCGTGCACGGCGAGGATCGCACGGCGGCCCACGAGGTCAGGGCGATCGACCACGACTTGGCGATCGAAGCGCCCTGGCCGCAACAGCGCGGAGTCGAGCACGTCGGGTCGGTTCGTCGCGGCGATGAGGATCACGCCGGAGTCGCCGTCGAAGCCATCCATCTCGACGAGCAGCTGGTTGAGGGTCTGCTCGCGCTCGTCGTGGCCTCCCCCGACGCCTGCACCGCGCTCGCGACCGACCGCGTCGATCTCGTCGATGAAGACGATCGACGGCGCGCTCGCCTTCGCCTGTGCAAACAGGTCACGCACGCGCGCGGCACCCACGCCCACGAACACCTCGACGAAGTGCGAGCCGGAGATGGTGAAGAAGGGAACGCTCGCTTCCCCAGCGATGGCTTTCGCCAACAGCGTCTTGCCGGTCCCCGGCGGTCCGATGAGCAGCACGCCGCGCGGGATGCGAGCGCCGACGTCACGAAATCGTGACGGATGCGCGAGGAACTCGGCCACCTCGCCGAGCTCTTCGACGGCCTCGTCGAGCCCGGCCACATCGGAGAACTTCACGGTCGGGCGGTCGCGCGTGAGCATGCGCGCACGCGACTTGCCGAAGCCCGACGCGCGGCTGCCGTTGGCGATCGAGCGCAAGAACCAGAAGATCAGCCCGAACATCAACACGAGCGGCAGGAACTGCACGGCGAGGCTCAGCCAGAGGTTCGACGACTGCTTGTCGACCTTGACGGCGCTCACCTGAGCAAGGATCTCGCTGGTGATCTTCTCCTCGTATCCGGCCGGGTAGTCGGCTCGGTAGTGCACACCGTTGTTGAGGGTGCCCACGACCGAGTGGCTGCCCGCGTCGATCGTGGCGTCGTGCACGCCGTGGGCACCGAGCTGGCGCTCGAAGGCCGAGAGATCGAGCGGGAGGACCGATGGGCCGCTCCCGGAGAACGCCGAGCGCAGGAGCACGACGATGACGACGATCGCGAGCGCCAGCACGGCGACCTTGAGTCGCTGATGGGGTCGCGGCTGAGAACTCTTCACTACGCAAACCGCCCTAAAGGGGACGGTCGGAGCCTAATCGCCTACAGTCGGCGCCGCACGTCCAGTGTGGTGGGTGATCACGGTTGGTACTGAGGGATGTACGGGAGGTTCCTGTAGCGCTCTGCGACGTCGAGGCCGTAGCCGATGACGAACTCGGGCGGGATGCGAAAGCCCACATAGCGCAGCTGCGGATCCACCTTCTGCAGTCCGTCCTTCACCAGCAGCGCGCACACCTCGACCGACACGGGCCCGCGTGACAGCAGGTTCTTGCGCAGGTACTGCAGCGTGAGGCCCGAATCGATGATGTCCTCGACGATGAGCACGTGGCGTCCGGTGAGGTCGGCATCGAGGTCCTTGACGATGCGCACCACGCCGCTCGAGCGGGTGGCCGATCCGTAGGACGACACCGCCATGAAGTCGAAGTCGACGGGCAGATCGATGCACCGGGCGAGGTCGGCCATGAACATGAACGCGCCCTTGAGCACGCCGAGCAGCAACGGAGGCGCCGACGCGTAGTCGGCCGTGATCTCCTTGCCGAGCTCGCGAATGCGCGCGTGCAGCTCGTCCTCGCTGACAACGACGCGCGCGAGGTGGGGATCCTCCATTGCGCCGCACCGTAGACCACGCCTGCCGCCGAGCAACAGCCCGCTACTCGATCACCAGGCATCCGCCTCGGCGCCGCACCGTTCGCCCACCGGGGAGCTCGTGAGCGAGACGAGCGCCACGCACCACGTCGAGCACGGCATCGACGTGCGCGAGCGAGACCGGGGGCGACCCGCACACGATGCGCACCGCGCGGCGCGCGATCACCGGGTCGAGCGCCGCCAGCGATCTCGCTCGGGGCGGGTCGCCGGCCGCCTGCAGCGCGCGCTGCGCCTCGGCGTCGAGGTAGTCGGACTCCGAACGCAACACGTCGGCCTGGCGCGCCAGCACCGGTACCAAGTCGCGTTCGGCTCGGGCACTCAAGCTCGGCAAGAGCTCGTGCCGCAACCACGCCCGCTGGAACCGGGTGTGCGCGTTCATCGGATCGACGACCGTGCGCAGGCCCAGCTGCGCGCAGAGCGCGGCTGTCTCGGAGCGCCGCACGCCGAGCAACGGACGCACGATCGACCCGCGGCGCACGGGCATCCCGCCGAGCCCGGCCGCCGCGCTGCCGCGCAGCACGCCGAGCAGCACCGTCTCGGCCTGATCGTCCATCGTGTGGGCGACGAGGACCGCTCGGGCGTCGAGCGCGGCGCGCGCCCCTTCGAGCTCGCGATAACGAGCGTCACGCGCCCGCGCCTCCACGTTCGCGCCGTCGCAGACCGCGATCGTGCGCAGCATGGCGTGGCCACCGCCGAGTCGCGCCGCCGCCTCCTGCACACACGCGAAGTCGAGCGCCGAGTCGACCCGAAGCCCGTGATCGACATGCACGGCCACAGCAGCGGCGCCCGCATGCATCGCGAGCGCGAGCAGGGCCACAGAATCGGCACCGCCAGAACAGGCCACCACGACCGGCGCGCCGGCGTACTCGCCAAGGACGGGAGAACGGGCGAGGAGCTCTTGGATCACCGAGCAGACGACGGTCGGCGACGACCGCCCTGCACCCCACCGTGCACGCGTGCGAGCCAGTCGTCGGGCGCGTGGAACTCGGCCAGTGTGGGGAGTGCCTCGGGACCGGCCCACGCCGCATCGATCGCCCGGTCGCCGGCGCGTTCCACCACGGCGTTGATGAACGCTTCGCCGACCGCGTACTGGCGCAGCTTCATCTGGATGCCGAGCGCCTTTTGGATCTGGCCACTGAACCCGCGCGCCTCGCGTCGAGCGCTGAGCACCCGATCCATGCGCTCGACGCCGTGCACGTGCCGCTTCCCCAGCACGTTCATCACGTAGTTGCCGTGCCCCTCGAGCAACGACATGAGCGCCTGGACGTCGTCGAGCACTGCCTTTTGCTCATCGGACACGAACAAGCCGATGAGCCCCGCCTCGTCGAAGGGGTTGCGGCCTCGCGAAAGCGCTTCACCGGCGCGGGCGACCGCGCGCAGCAGCAATCTCGGATCGGGCTCGACCATGCCGAGCGTGCGCTCGACGAGCGACAAGAAGTACGGACGCAGCCAGGGGACGGCAGTGAACTGCGCCCGGTGCGTCAGCTCGTGGATGGCGATCCAGCGGCGGAAGTCGAGCGGCCGGAAGGCGAAGCGCTTCTCCAGCGCCAAGATGTTGGCGCCCACGTAGTACACGCAGTCACCGGCCTCGGCCCCCGGCGCCATGGAAGCGCCCGCCTCGGAGCTGTCGGACGTGTCGTCGGGCATGAGGAGGTCGTACTGACCGAGCACGCGCTGGCTCATGTAGCCGAGCAGCACTCCCACCTCGGTGCCGGTCGCGTGGCGGCCGACGGGAGCGAACGGCGTGCGCGTGATGCGCGCGCCGAGCTTGGCGGTCATCGGAGCGACGAGCCGTTGCATCGATGCCACGTTCGCGTCGATCCAGCCCGCCCGGTCGAGCACACCGGCATGGGCTTGCGAGGCCGGAACGAGACCGGTGAAGTCGCCGACGAGCTCGACGGCCTCCACCGTCACGGCTTCGAAGTCGCGCACCAGCGAATCGAGCAGGTACGAATCGCCAAGCGGGTCACGGCCCGCCACCACGCGAGCGACGCGCCGAGCCGTGTTCCAGTCGACCGGGTCCGGGGCGACCGGCTCGGCGACGTACTGCGGAACGCTCAGCGCGTCAGTCACGAACCGGCGGGCGGCTGCGCAGCTCGGCGCGACCCACCTTCGCCATGTAGAGCGCCGTGAGCTGGAACAGCGTGACGGCCACCGCGATCATGATGAACGGCGCCAGCCAGTAGTGCCACTTGGCGTGTTGCGCGTGGTGGTCGACGATCAGGAAGATCCCGACTCCGAGACCACCGGCGCCAAGCAACGACGCAGCGACAAGCGACAAGACGGTCGTGGGCCGCACCGCAACTCCTCCTCACGAGGGACGCAACGGACACATGGTACGCGCCCCACGCGCGGCAGAGCAGATCAGGCCCAAGAGTCGAGGCCTTTGCCGACATCGCCCAGCCCACCCGCCGCCGGCGGGGGCTGGCACGCCAACGCCTCTGCGATGCGCTGGCGCAGGTTGTACGGGGCCTGCTCGGTGCACTTCGTCGCCACGACGCTGCGGAAGTGCAGCTCGAGGCGATAGCCCTGCGCACACGGTGGGCAGTCGTCGAGGTGCCGGGTGACGGCAAGCATCCGCCACTGGGGCAGCCCGCCATCCATGTAATGGTGGATCCAGACGAGCGTCTGCTCGCAGTCCATCAGCGGCCTCCGGTAGCGGAATCGACGGGCTCGCGGTCTGCAGGGGGAACCAGACCTCGCTCCGCGGCGTAATCCCACAAGCGCTTCTGGAGCAGTTTTCTTCCCCGATGGATCCGGCTCATGACCGTTCCGATCGGGATGTCGAGGATCTCGGCGATCTCCTTGTAGGAGAACTCCTCGATGTCGCAGAGGATCACGGCGATGCGGAACTGCTCCGGGATCGACTCGAGCGCCGCCTTCACCTCGTCGTCGGGGATCCCCGCCAGTACCTCGGTCTCGGGGGTGGCGTTGGCACTCACGGCCTCGAGCCCGCCGAGCTGGCGGTACAGGGTGAAATCGGGCATGTCGTCGAGCTCGACCTGGTCGGGGCGTCGCTTCTTGGCCCGGTAGATGTTGATGAACGTGTTCGTGAGGATCTTGTAGAGCCACGCCTTCAGGTTCGTGCCCTCGCGAAAGCCACCGAAGCCCCGGTAGGCCCGCAAGTACGTCTCCTGGACGAGGTCCTCGGCGTCGGTCGGGTTGCGCGTCATGCGCAGCGCGGCGGAGTACAGCGCCGACATGTAGGGCATCGCAAGATCGGCGAACGTCGCCGGATCGGCCATGCCACAGGATACCGGACCCCATGCGCACGACCCCACGGCGTTGGGCGTCGGTTGGCGCCCAATACAGGCGCGGCGGGCGTATCTTCGGGAGCACGGGCGGGTACGGAGGTACCCGGTGGAACACAACGACGACAGCAACGCCGCCTCGGGCGGCGAAGGCCGAGCTTCGTCGCTCGCGCTCAGCTACGACGAGGTGCGAACGATCCTCACGGCCGCCGCCGACGTGCTCTTCAGCGACGGCGTATCGGACGAGTTCCTCGACCAGTGGACCGACGAGACCCGACTGCTCTTGAACCTCGGCCGCCGGCCGGCGGAGCCGGCGCGATCACGGCGCCGCTGACACTGGACGCACGGCGCTGCTCGTCGCGGCCGCTGCACTGCGGAGCGCGCGGTAGATGACGGCCGAGTCGCCGAGTCGGCGCCGCAGCGCTCGCTCGAGGCCGGCGATCGGATACAGGTTCTGCGGCGCCCGCGGCTCCTTGTGGGGCTCTGACGCGAACCGCGCGAGCAGACCGCTCACCTGCTGGGCGAGTGTGACCACGGCCTCGGGCGCGAGCTCGGCGGTCGCCTCGCAGCGCACCACACCCGACCACGGTCCACCGTCGAGGCCCGGCAGCCGCACGTACCACGAATAGCGACTCCACTTGCTCACGACGAGGAACACCGGCGTGCGCTGGCCGATCCCGAGCCCGTCGACCACGGTCGCCGCTCGATCTGCGAGGTAGCGCACGTGGTGCGTCTTGATCAGGCCCACCGCATCGGGAACGTGCGAGCGATCGCGCAGCGGGCCGTCGACCACGATCATCTCGTCGCCGCCCCGGCGGGCCATCTCGGCCACCCGCACCTCGGCCTTCGTCATCGCTTCGTGCACCGCGTACGTGAGCGACTCGATCGTGGCGTCGCGCGCCGCGACCGCGCGCCATGTTCCGGCGCGCAGCACCACATCGCCGAGTCCGCGCGCCGGCGACGCGACCACATGGCCGATCTCGACGGCGGCGATCTCCGCGCGGCCCGGCTCGCAGCGCACCGCCCCGGCGCCGTACGAGGCAAAGATGCCCGGCTCGCTCGAGCTGCTCCCTGACTCGCCATCAGTCTGGATCCACGTGCGTGCGTCGATGCGCCGCACGCCGTCGATGAACACGACGGGCGGCACATCGCCCGCCAACGGCTCCGTGAGCGTGATCGCGGCCCAAGCATCGGGCTCGCACTCCACGTCGATGCGCACGTCGGCTTCGGACTCTGCCGGGTCGGTGCCGACCGACGAGCCATAGTCGGGATCCCACGGATCGACTGCGAACCGCATCAGCGCTCGACTCTCTCGACGACCGACGTGCGGCCGAGCTTGCGGACTTCGAAGCGAACCGGCACGCGCTCGGCCAGATCGCGCACGTGCGTGACGAGGCCGACCATGCGATCGCCGTCGGCGAGCGTCTCGATCGTTGAGGTGACGACCTCGAGCGTCTCGGGATCGAGGCTCCCGAAGCCTTCGTCGAGGAACAGCGACTCGAGCTTGGCGGCGCCATCGCCGCCGAGCGCCACGATGTGCTCGGCCAAGGCGAGCGCGAGCGCGAGCGACGCCTGGAACGTCTCGCCGCCCGACAAGGTGCGCACCGGCCGCGCCTCGTCGGCGTTGCGATGGTCGATCACCATCAGCTCACGGTCGTTGCGGTCGAGCGAATACGCGCCGCCCGATAGCCGCAGCAGGTTCTCGGAGCCGGCGATGAGCAGCGTGTCCATGGCTTCTTCGAGCAGCCACGACTCGAAGCGGTTCGCGGCCAACAGACGGTGCAGCTCGGCCGCGACGGCCGCCTGCGCGCGGTGGCCCGCCGCTTCGGCCTGCAGCACCTCGCGGCGCGCGGCGGCGTCGGCGAGTGCCTGTTGCTCGCTGTGGGCGCGCTGGCGCGCGGCCGCGCAATCGCGGCGGAGCGCGTCGATCGACGAGACCGTTCCGATGCCGAGCGCGGCGGCGCGAGTGGCGTAGGCCGCGAGCTCCGCGGCGTCGTCCGCCGCCAACCGGGCGCGCTGCTCCTCGGCCACCGCACGGGTCTTGTCGTGGTCGGGCCGCACGTCAGCCGCGAACGCCGCGAGCGTGGGCCAATCGCTGTCGAGCCGCTCCGTGGGAGCCGGGGGGTCCAGGCCCGCGCTGACGAGCGCATCCCGTTGCGCCTGATACGCCTGAACGTGCTCGCTCGTGCGCTGTTGCGCCGCGTCGACGGCCTTGCGGGCGTCGGCGCGCCGGCGTTGCACCGCTCGTTGGTCGGTGCGCGCCGCGTCGAGCACGGCGTGCAGCTGCTCGACCGACTCGATCGTGCCCTCGAGTGCGCCGAGATCGGCATGCCCCTCGACGGCCGCGCGCAGTCGATCGATCGTGCGCGTCCGATCGGCATGCAGCGCTCGCGCCGTGTCGAGTACGCCGCTCGCCGTGGTGGCCGTGCGCTCCGCCTCCCGGCGCGCCTTGGCCGCGTGCTGCTCTGCCTGCTTGGCCGTGTCGAGCGCGGCCAGATCGCGCACCGAGTGCGGCAGCTCGTGCACCACCTGTTCGCACACAGGACACGCCTCGCCAACGACGAGCGCACGTTGCAGCTCACCCGGCGCATGCTGTGTGCGCAGCGCGTCGAGCGCGGTGACAGCCTGGTCGTGCTGCGCGTCGGCGGCGCGACCACGTTCGACCGCCGCGTCGGCGGCAGCTTGCGCGGGCGCGATCGCCGAATGCGCTTCGTCGGCGGCGGCGACGGCAGCACCGAGCTCGTGATGCGCGGCGCGCGCTCGCGTGAGCACCGCGAGATCGGCCGCGCCGGCGACCGCGACCTCGGCCCGCTCACACGCGGCCTCGGCGGCGGCCTGCGCGTCTTCGAGCGTCTTGAGCTTGAGCTGCGCGGCGCCTAGCTCACTCAGCCCGTCCAGCGCGTCGATCGGCACCTTGACCGCGTCGACGGCGCGGAGCGCGCGCGTCGTGCGATCGACCTCCGCTGACGCGACCCGGGCGGCTTGGGCGCGCTCGGCGAACGCAGCGTGCGCCGTCTCGAGGTCGACCTCGAGCGCATCGGCCGCCACCACGCGGGCCGCGGCGCCGGCCAGCACATCCGGCGAAGTGTCGGGCAGATCGGCGAGCCGGCCGTCGACCGCTTCGGCCTTGATCTCAGCTTCCCTGCCCCGCTGGCCGGCCGCCTGATGGATTCGGCGGTACACGCCGAGATCGAGCAGATCGCGCAACAAGGCTTGGCGATCGCGGGGCGCGTCGTGCAGGAACCGCGCGAAGTCGCCTTGGGGCAACAGCACGCACTTCGTGAACTGCTCGAACTGGAGCCCGAGCAGCTCGGCGACGCGGGAGCCGACTTCGCGTTGGCCCGACGCGAGCACTTCGGTGCTGTCGCCGGCGAGGCGCCGTTCGAGCTGGGCCGACTTCGTCTTGACCGCTTCGCTCTTGGGCGAGCGGGCCAGCACGCGCACCACCACGTAGGCGTCGGCGCCCACGGTGAAGTCGAGCGCGACGGTCGCCTGGTTCGCGCCGAGTGCCAGCGCCGGCGCGATCGCGCTCGGGTCGTTGTAGCGCGGCACGCTGCCGTAGAGCGCGAAGCAGATCGCGTCGAGCACCGAGCTCTTGCCCGATCCGGTGGGCCCGACGAGCGCGAAGTAGTCGGCATCGTCGAAGTTGATGTCGACGCGGTCGCGAAACGCCGAGAAGCCCTCGATGATCAGGCGTACCGGCCGCATCAGCCGACCGCCTCGGCGTGCAGCTCGTCGAAGAGCGCGACCAGTCGGTCATCGCTCACCTGCTCGTGGCCGCAGAAGTCGGCGAAGAGGTCGTGCGCGCTGCGGCCCTTGCGGGTGGAAGTGGCGCGGCCCCGATTCCCCTCGCCGTCGAGGTCGCGCACGATCTCGACCGCGACGGCGCGCGGGTACCACTCGCGCACGGTGTCGGCGAGGCCCGCGGGCGCGGCACCCAGCACGCGCACACGCAGCCAGGCATCGCCGGTGGAGCCCGCGCCGGCACGCAGCTCGTCGAGCGTGCCGGTGAGCGTGCGCAGCTGCGCCGGCGACTGGAGGGCCACGAACTCGACGCGCGCCGGCGTGCGCGGATGCGCGTCGACGAGCACCACGCCCTTGGCGTCGTCCTGCTCGCCGAAGTCGACGGCGATCGGCGAGCCGCAGTAGCGGGTGGGCACGGCCGCCGCCAAGGTCTGGTGGCGGTGCAGATGGCCGAGCGCCACGTAGTGAAGGTGCGACGGGAGCGCCTGCGGGTCGAGCGCGTACTCGTGGATGGTCTGTGCGTCGCGCTCGCCGCCGCCGAGCTTGCCGCCGCGAACGAAGCAGTGCGCGGCGAGCACGCCGACCGCGTCAGGATCGCGCAACGGCCCGCACAACGCGGCGTACAGCTGCTGCATCCGCTCGGCGTAGTAGCTCACGGCTTCGGCACCGTCGAGCGCGAGCAGCTGCTCGGCCTTCACCAAGTAGCGCTGCGACACCCACGGAGCCAGCGCGACCAGCGCCCGTTCGCCGTCCCGTTCGATGGTGACTTCACTCCCGGCAGCCACGTGGCCGAGCACGGTGACCCCCGCCGCGGCGAAGAGCGGCCGCAACGACTCGAACGTGGCCGGATGATCGTGGTTGCCCGCCACGACCAGGACCTCTGCGCCGGTGCGGCGCAAGGCGAGCAGCGCGTCGTAGACCACCTTCTGTGCTTCGGGCGGCGGTGCCGGCGACTCGAAGAGATCGCCGACGACGAGCACGGCGTCGACGCTCTCGCGTTCGGCGATCTCGGCCACCTCGGCGAGCACCGCCGTGTGCTCGTCGAGACGGGTGTGCCCGCGGATCGTCTTGCCCACATGCCAGTCGGAGGTGTGCAGGAAGCGCATCGGGCTCGACGGTACCGGGCGCCTGGGACACGCGCGAGTGTTGCGACGCTCCGGCTCGGGCGCTCGCGGCTAGGGCAGGCCGTCGAAGGGGTCTTCGGGCGCCAGGGCCTCGGGCTTCGACGCGTTGCGCTGCGCGCCGCGCTCGTCGGGGCGCGTGGCCCAGGCCGGGAACGGGAACTCGACCACGAGCGGCACCGGGATCTCGGGTTGGGTCACGAACATCGTGCCCGGCTTGGCGATGACCGCTCGCTTCTGGTGCGCCGGCGGCAGGAAGCCGTACTCCGGACGAGTGGCCTCGGCCGGGTCGAGACGACCGACCACACGAATGGCGCTGTTGGCGATCACGCGGCGCTCGACCTCGCTCGCGGTCTGTTGCGCCCCGATCAGCACGATGCCGAGCGAGCGGCCGCGCTCGGCCACGTCGAGCAGGATCTCCTTGATCGGTGACGTGCCTTCACGAGGCGCGTACTTGTTGAGCTCGTCGAGCACCACGAACCACAGCGGGGTGCGCTGGCCCATCATCTCCTTGCGATCGAACGCGCGGCGCAACGTGACGCCGACCACGAAGCGCTGCGCACGGTCGGGGAGGTTGTGCAGGTCGACGACCGTCACCTGATGCTGTTCCAGATCGATCGCACGCGTGTCGCGCAGCGGCACGTCGGCGCGCACCAGCCGGTCGAGCGCGCGCACCGACGAGACGAGACGGCGGATGAACGCGTTGACCGTGCCCATCGTGGTGACCGGCCCGGCCCACTCGCGCCGGACCACATCGTCGTCGCTCGTCACGCGGTCTTCGATCAGCTGCACGAGCTGCGAATACGTGCGGATCAGCTCGCCGTCGATCTTCCACTGGCCGTCGGGAAGCGGCTGGCCCTTCGTGAGCACGCGAGCCACGTGATGGATCACCATCGTGTACTGGTTGCGCTCGTCTTCGGCGTCGGCGAACACGAACGGCAACAGCTCTTGTTGACAGAACTCGGCGATCGTCCAGTAGAACGCGTGCACGTCGTGATGGCGGTTGGCCACGTCGGGCGCGGCGTTGGGATCGTTGCGCCGCGGCGGAGCGAACACGCCGAGCGACTTGAACGGACCCGGCATGAGCCCGAGGCGCCGGTACTTGTCGCGCTCGACCTCGGTGAGCCGTTCGTTGTCGTGATCGAGGAAGAGGAGGTCTTCGCCCTTCACGTTGAAGATCAACGCACGCGTGTTGTGGGCTTCGTCGCCGAGCGCGTCGGAGTTGAACAGCGCGTAGAGCAGGAACGTGGCGTACGTGGTCTTGGTGGCCACGCCGGAGATGCCCGAGATGTTCACGTGCGCACCGCGCGTGCCCTCGAGGAACTCGAGGTTGGCGTAGAGCGGGAGGCCGTCGCGACCGAGCCCGATCGGCAGCCGTCGAGCCATGCCGTCGAAGTAGAGGGCGTGATCGCGCTCGGCGGCCGCGGCGCGGCGAACGGGCGCACCGGGGAGCGGCGGCACGAAGATCTCGGGCTCGACGCGGGTCGTGAGCACCTGCGCGGCTTCGACCACCTCGCCGGGCAGCACGCCGTCGGCGATGAGGAACACGTCGGAGTCGAAGTGGGCGCCCTCGTGGCGGGCCCGAACCCGGCTCACCACGCCGGACACGGTCACCGTGCCCGCACCGGGCACGGCTCGCTCGCACACCACCACGTCGTCGAGCTGGAGGTACTGGTCGGGCGCCACCGCGACCCAGAAGTCGAGGGGGGTGGCCTCGTCGGTGCCGAGGACGCGCCCGACAGCCGGGGCACTCGGGACGTCAGTGGTGGGATCTCGCATGGAGCCCTCCGTCGCGGGTGCGGGGCAGTGCAGCGACGGTAGCAAGCGCCTGGGACAACGCCGCGGAGGGCGCGCCGACCGCCACCGGTCGGCGCGCCCTCACAGCCTTACAGGGCGTCGGGGCCGAGCTCGCCGGTGCGCACCCGCGCGAGGTACTCCACCGGAACGACCCACACCTTGCCGTCACCGATCTTGCCGGTGCGTGCGGCGAGCGTGATCTGCTCGGCCACCCCGAGCGCCTGGTCGTCGTCGACCAGGATCTCGAGCTTCACCTTGGGAACGAAGTCGACGGTGTACTCGGCGCCGCGGTAGTGCTCCGTGTGGCCGCGCTGGCGGCCGAAGCCCTGCACCTCGGTCACCGTGATGCCGTGCACGCCCGCCTCTTCGGCGGCCGCCTTCACGTCTTCGAGCTTGAACGGCTTGACGACTGCAACGACGAGCTTCATGAGCGCACCCCGCTCGGAGTCGTGACGTCGAGCTCGTCGTCGGCGCCGGTCGTGACGTGACCCGGCGTGGAGTGGTGCAGCACGAAATCGGGGTAGGCGAGCACCCCGAACTCGGGCATGTCGAGGCCCTGCAGCTCCGCTTCGGGAGACACACGGATCTGCATGAAGCGCTTGGCGATGGAGAAGATGATCCACGTGACGCCCCAGGCCCACAGGAACCCGATGACCACGTGCATCACCTGCGCGCCGAGCTGGCCGAGGCCATCGCCGTAGAACATGCCCTTCACGGTGCCACCGACACCGTTCCAGCCGCCGCCGTAGGTGCCGTCGGCGAAGAGTCCCACCGAGAGCACACCCCAGGCGCCGCACACGCCGTGCACGGAGATCGCGCCGCACGGGTCGTCGACGTGCATGCGGTCCCAGAACTCGACGCTATACACGACCAGCGCACCGGCGATCATGCCGATGATCACCGAAGCCCACGGTGCGACGAACGCGCACGGGGCCGTGATCGCGACCAACCCGGCGAGCATGCCGTTGCAGCTCATCGAGATGTCGGGCTTGCCGTACTTGACGTTCGTGAGCCCCATGGCGATCACGAATCCGGCACACGCCGCAAGCAGCGTGTTCACCGCGACCACGCCGATGCGCAGGTCAGTGGCGGCGAGCGTCGAGCCAGGGTTGAAGCCCATCCAGCCGAACACGAGGATCAGCGTGCCGATGACCACGTAGGTGATGTTGTGGCCGGGGATCGCGTTGGCGGAGCCGTCCTTGTTGAACTTGCCGATGCGCGGCCCGAGGACCATCGCCAACGCGAGCGCCGCCCAACCGCCTGTGGCGTGGACGACCCCCGATCCGGCGAAGTCGACGCTGCCGTGCCCCATGTGCAGCGACGTGCCGAGCTGCGACATCCAGCCGCCGCCCCAGATCCAGTTGCCGTAGATCGGGTAGATCACGGCTCCCATCGCCACCTCGGCGAGGAGGAACCCGGCGAAGGAGATCCGCTCGGCGATGGCGCCGATGATGATGTAGCCGGCGGTCTCCATGAAGACCACCTCGAAGAGGAACAGCACCATCACGCCCACGTCGTAGCTACCGCCGCTCTGCAGCAAGAAGCCGTGCGTTCCGATGAGCCCCGCACTGCCGTGCCCGAAGATGCCGGACAACGGTGTGGTTCCACCGAGCGCCGCAACGGGTAACCCGCCGAACTGGAAGGCGAAGCCGACGGCGTAATACGCCAACAGCGCCACGGCGAACGCGGCGATGTTCATCATCATCATGTGCGCCGCGTTCTTCGCTCGGGTGAGGCCCGTGACGAGGAAGGCGAAGCCCACCTGCATGAAGAGCACGAGGA
>JADGOO010000171.1 GCA_017882905.1 Acidimicrobiia bacterium
AAGGGCCTCGCCGACAACGACTACCTCGCCGACGAGGGCCTCGCCACCGCGGTGTTCCTCGCCCTTCGTCTCCAGCGTCCGTTGCTGCTCGAGGGAGAAGCCGGCGTGGGCAAGACCGAGATCGCCAAGGTGATCGCCCGCTGGCTCGGCAGCGACCTCGTTCGGCTCCAGTGCTACGAGGGCATCGACGCATCGCAGGCCGTCTACGAATGGGACTACGCCCGCCAGCTGCTGCACCTGCGCGCGCAGGAGGCGAGCCGGGCCCACATCGACGAAGACGAGCTGTACAGCGAGCGCTTCTTGGTGAAGCGGCCGTTGCTGGCCGCGCTCGACCACCGGGGTGCCATCCCGCCGGTGCTGCTCGTCGACGAGGTCGACCGCGCCGACGACGAGTTCGAGGCGTTCCTGCTCGAGATCCTCTCCGACTACACGATCACCGTGCCGGAGCTCGGTGTGATCCGCGCCGAGATCCCGCCGATCGCGGTGCTCACATCGAACCGCACTCGCGATGTCCACGACGCGTTGAAACGCCGATGCCTCTACCACTGGATCGCGCATCCCGACTTCGATCGAGAGCTTGCGATCCTGCGGTTGCGTGCGCCGCACGTCCCCGACGCGCTGGCCCGCGACGTGGCGGGTGCCGTCGAGGTGATCCGCGGCCTCGATCTCTACAAGCCACCCGGTGTCGCCGAGACGATCGACTGGGCCCAGGCCCTCGCCGCGTTGGGGCACGCGCGCATCGACGAGGCGGCGGTCGAGCTCACGTTGGGCACCGTGCTCAAGTACCGCGAAGACCAAGAGCGCGTGAAGAGCCAAGGCCTCGAGGGCATCGTGCGGGCGGCGCTCGCTCGGCGCACATGAACGGCGAGCATCTCGCCGTCGCGTTCGCCCGCCTCCTGCGCGCCGCGGGTCTCGACGTGCCGGTCGGTTCCACCTTGATGTTCGCCGAGGCGCTCGCCGTCGTCGGTCTGGCTCAACGCGATGGCGTCTACTGGGCCGGGCGCGCCACGCTGCTGCGGCGCCCCGAAGATCAGGACACCTTCGACCGGGCCTTCGCGGTGTTCTGGGAGCGTGCCGTGGTGGTCGGTGATGACGATGCCGCCCTCGTTGTGCAGGAGATCGCGCTGGCTGTCGACACCGAGACCGACGACGACAGCGCCGTCGACGAGGTCGGCTCCGACGACGACGTGCCCGTGATCACGCTGCGCTGGAGCCCCCACGAGGTGCTGCGCGCCCGCGACTTCGCGGCCTACACGGAGTCGGAGTTCGCCGAGGCGCGCCGCATGATGGCCGACCTGCGCATCTCGGGTGCGCTGCGCCAGTCGCGACGGATGCGGCCGGCGCGCTCGGCTCGCGGCGGCCGGCCCGATCTGCGCCGCACGGTGCGGCGCGCGCTGGCCCGCGGCGGCGAGCCCATCAGTCGAGCCTTCTCGCAGCCGTCGACGCGCCCGCGGCGCATCGTGCTCCTGCTCGACGTGTCGGGCTCGATGGAGCCGTACGCCCGGGCATTCGTCCGCTTCCTGCACGCGGCGGTGGTTGCCCGCACGCGCGTCGAGGCGTTCGCGCTCGGAACCCGGCTCACACGCATCACCCGCGACCTGCAGAGCCGCGATCCCGACGCAGCCATCGCGGCCGCCGCGTCGCGCGTTGCCGACTGGTCGGGCGGCACGCGCCTCGGCGAAGGGCTACGCCGCTTCAACGACGAGTGGGGCGTGCGGGGCATGGCCCGCGGTGCGATCGTCGTCATCCTCTCCGACGGCTGGGACCGCGGCGACCCGGAGGTGCTCGGCAACGAGATGGCCCGCCTGCGGCGCGTCGCGCACCGCGTGGTGTGGGTCAACCCGCTGAAGGCCACGCCGGGGTATGCGCCGCTCGCCCAGGGCATGGCGGCGGCATTGCCGCACGTTGACGAGTTCGTGGAAGGTCACTCCATCGATGCGCTCGAGGAGCTGGCTCGCGTGATCGGGAGGCGCTGAGATGCGTACGACGACCGTGGAGGTGTGCAGTGCGTGAGCTGCTCGAGGATCTCGACCGCTGGCGGGAGTCGGGCCGGCGAGTGGCGCTCGCGCGCGTCGTCGCCACCGAAGGCTCGAGCCCGCGTGGAGCGGGCGCAGCCATGGCCGTCAACGAGTCGGGCGAGGTCATCGGCTCCGTGTCGGGCGGTTGCGTCGAGGGCGCGGTGGTGGGCGCGGCGCTCGAAGTGCTCGAAGGCAAGCGGCCACCGGGTGTGATCACGTTTGGGTACTCCGACGACGAGGCCTTCTCGGTCGGACTCACGTGCGGCGGAACGATCCATCTCTTCGTCGAGGAGCTCGACTGGTGAGCGAACTGTACGAACGGCTCCGGGTTCTGCTGCGAGCGGGGAGTCCGGTCGCGCTTGCGACGGTGATCGAGGGCGAGCCGATCGGAGCCAAGCTCCTCGTGGAACCGGGCGCGCCGCCTCTCGGTTCGCTCGGTCACGCCGATCTCGATCGTGTCGTGGCTCGCGACGCGCTCGGTGAGCTTGCCGCGGGCATCACGAGCACCCGCCACTACGGCCGCCACGGTGAAGCACGCGAGCGCGATCTCGCGGTGTTCATCGAAGCGTTCGCGCCGCCGCCTCGGATGGTGATCTTCGGCGCGGTCGACTTCACCGCGGCGCTCGCCCGTGCCGCGAAGCTGCTCGGGTATCACGTGACGGTGTGCGACGCCCGTGCCGTGTTCGCGACACGGTCGCGGTTCCCGATGGCCGACGAAGTCGTCAACGATTGGCCCGATCGCTACCTCGCGACGGTCGCCGACGAGCTCGGCACGCGCGACGCCGTCGCGGTGCTCACCCACGACACGAAGTTCGATGTGCCTGCGATCAGTGGCGCGGTCGCCACCGCAGTGGGCTACATCGGTGCCATGGGTTCGCGCACCACTCACGCGAAGCGCGTGGAGCGGTTGCGCGAGGCGGGCCTCACCGACGAGCAGATCGAGCGTGTGCACTCGCCGATCGGCCTCGATCTCGGCGGGCGCACCCCGGAGGAGACCGCGATCTCGATCTGCGCGGAGATCATCACGTTGCGCACCGGGCGTACCGGCGCGCCGCTCGGCGACACCGACGGCGCCATCCACTAGGGGTTCACGACATGGATCTGGGCATCAGCGGGCGCACCGCAGCCGTCGCGGCCGGCTCCGCCGGTCTCGGTCTCGGCGCGGCCCGTGCCCTCGCGGCCGAAGGAGTTCGGGTCGCGGTGTGCGGGCGCGATCCCGAGCGTCTCGCCGCGGCGCGAGCCGAGCTCGGACCCGGTTGTTTGGCGATCACGGGCGACATGGCCACTGCCGACGGCGCGACGCGCTTCGTGCGCGAGGCGCGCGAGGCGCTCGGCGGAACGCTCGACATCATCGTGCCCAACGCGGGAGGGCCACCGCCGGGCAACTTCGTGTCGACGGATCTCGACGCCTATCAGCAGGCGTTCGATCTGAACTGCCGCAGCGCCATCGCGATGTGTCAGGAAGCGGTGCCTGGGATGCGGGAACGGGGCTGGGGCCGGGTGGTCGCGATCACCTCGATCGGCGTGAAGGCACCGATCGGCAACCTCATGGCCTCGAGCGTCGCTCGCGCCGCGCTCACGTCGTTCCTCAAGATCACGGCGCGCGAAGTCGCGGCCGACGGCGTCACTGTCAACAGCGTGCTGCCCGGCCTGCACGTCACGGATCGCATCACTTCGCTGCACGGCGACCGTGCCAGCCTCGATCAGCTGGCCGCGTCGGTGCCCGCGCACCGCCTTGGTGATCCGGACGACTTCGGTGCCGTGGTCACGTTCCTCTGCGGCGATCAGGCGCGCTACGTCACGGGCGTGAGCCTGCTCGTGGATGGCGGCGCCTACGAAGGGCTGGTGTGATGTTCCGCCACGTCGTGTGCCTCCAATGGGTACCGGGCACGCCCGCAGATCGACACGATGCCGTGGTGGCCGCGCTGCGCACGTTGCCGGCACGCATCCCCGAGATCCGTTCGTACACGGTGGGGTCCGATGCGCACGTGAACAGCGGTAACCACGACGTCGTGGTCGTCGCCGACTTCGACGACGTGGCCGGCTACATCGTGTATCGCGATCATCCCGACCACCAGGCCGTGATCGCCGAGCACATCAAGCCGATCCTTGCCGCGCGCGCGGCCGTGCAACACGAGCTGTAGCGCGGCGCGAGCGTCGGTTTCAGTGCGCGGCTTGGTCCGCGGCGAGCGCCTTGGCCCAGCGGTAGTCGGGCTTGCCCGACGGCGACCGGACCATCTCGTCGACGACCACGAGGGCGCGCGGCACCTTGTAGCCGGCAACGTGCTCGCGGCAGTGCGCGGCGAGCTCGTCGAGTGACGGCGACGCTCCCGGGCGGAGCTGCACGACCGCGCTGACATGCTCGCCCCAGCGCTCGTCGGGCACACCCACCACCGTCGCGTCGAACACGCCGGGGTGGCTCTTGAGCGCAGCTTCGACCTCCTCGGGGAAGATCTTCTCGCCTCCCGAGTTGATGCACTGGCTGCCTCGGCCGAGCACGCTGATGGTGCCGTCACCTTCGATCACCGCTTGATCGCCGGGGATCGCCCAGCGCACGCCGCCGACCTCGACGAACGTGGCCGCCGACTTGGCATCGTCCTTCCAGTACCCGAGGGGGACGTGGCCGCGTCGGGCCAGCATGCCGACGGAACCGACAGCGCAGACCTGGAAGTGGTCGTCGATCACGGTGGTCCACTCGTTCATGCGAAAGCGCGGGCCTTTGGCGGTGACGTCGACGGCGCCGTTGGCGCCCGTCTCCGACGCTCCGAAGCTGTCGAGGATGGCCACGTGCGCCATGCGCGCGTTCATCTCGGCCTTGATCGTGGGGGACAGGATCGCCCCGCCGCTCACGAGCGCGAAGAGCGCCGTGGGCGCTTCGCGGTGTGCCAGCGCGTCGACCAGCGGACGGGCCATGGCGTCACCCACGAGCGAGATGGTGTTCACACCTTCGTGCTCGATGAGGTCCCAGACCGCGTCGGCGTCGAAGCGACGCGCGGCCGACATCACGACCGTGTTGCCGCCGAAGAGCGTCACGAACGCGGTCCACTGCGCGTTGCCGTGCATCAGAGGCGCGAGCGCGAGCGTGACGAGCGGCGCCACCGACACGTTGTCGGTGATCTGCTCGGGGCGCTCGATGCCGCCGCCGCCGTAGTTGCCGCCGCCCATCGCCGCGAAGAAGATGCTCTCTTGGCGCCACATCACACCCTTGGGCATCCCCGTCGTGCCGCCCGTGTAGAGCACGTAGAGGTCGTCGGGGGAGCGCGGCGCGAAGTCTCGGACCGGTGAGGCACTCGCCAGCGCCTCCTCGTAGTCGACGGCGCCGATCGAGTCGGTGATGCCGGTGCCGTCGTCGAGTCGCACGAAGTGCCGCAGCTTCGGCAGGTCGTCGCGGATGTGCTCGACCACCGGGCCGAACTCGGCCTCGTAGAACAGCGCCGCGAGGTCGGCGTTGTCGAAGAGGTAGCGGAGCTCCTCGGCGACGTAGCGGTAGTTCACGTTGATCGGTACGCACCGGGCCTTGAAGCAGCCGAGCATCGCTTCGAGCCACTCGGCACGGTTGTACGAGTGGATCCCCACCCACGATCCCGGCTCGATCCCCGCATCGATGAGGTGGTGCGCACACCGCGAGGCCCGCGCGTCGAGTTCGGCGTACGTGAGGCGGTGGTCGCCGGCGATGAGCGCGAGCCGGTCGGGCACCTTGTCGGCCACCA
Organism: Acidimicrobiia bacterium; assembly: GCA_017882905.1. Taxonomy (GTDB): domain Bacteria; phylum Actinomycetota; class Acidimicrobiia; order IMCC26256; family PALSA-610; genus Chersky-683. Next base: position 5,729 of record JADGOO010000171.1, read on the forward strand.
GCTCGAACAGGTCGGCGAGGTTGAACTCCATGTCCGGATGTTAGGTTCGCTGCCGTGGCCCGGTTCCATGCGTGCCGCGTGTCGACCGCTGCGGTGCTGGTGCTTGCCGGCCTCGTGAGCGGCTGTGGCTCGCAGCCGACGGCGTTCTGTGCAGCCGTGCGGCGCGGGGCGGCCGGCTTCAACCCGCAGGCCACGACGGCCGATGTGGTCCATGCCCTCGACGGTGTCATCGCCGCGGTCGCGCCGCGCGACCGTGCGGAGCTCCGGGTTGTTCGGCAGTATCTCGTCGTGATCAGCCATCCCGAGGTGCACCAGGGCGACGCCGCCCGCGCGATCCTCGATCTGGCGGTGGCGGCGAAGCGGCTCGACACCCGGCTGCGTCATGAGTGCGGCGTGCCCCTCGACACGCCACCTCGCTTGTTCCTCGGCGGCGCCGCCGCGAGCACCGCCAAAGGAGCCCGGCCATGACGTACGCGCGCTCGTTCCCGCACGGCGCGATCTCCACGCCGCATTACCTCTCGTCGCTCGCCGGCGCGCACGTGCTCGCGGCGGGTGGCAACGCCGTCGACGCGATCGTCGCCGCGAACCTGGCGCTCGGTGTCGTGGCCCCGTACTACTGCGGCGCGGGGGGCGACCTCCTGGCGCTGGTCTACGACGGTTCCGTGCACGGCTACCGCTCGACCGGTCGTGCTCCCTCGGGTTCCTCGGTCGAGACCGTCAGCGCGCGTACCGGGGCCGCCGAGATGCCCATCGCCGGCCCGCACACGATCACGGTGCCGGGCGCGGTGCGGGGCTGGTTCGATCTGCTCGAACGATGGGGGAGCGCCTCGTTCGCCGATCTCGCACGCCGCGCGGTCGAGCTGGCCCGCGACGGCTTCATGCTCACGGTTCCGGGTGCCTACCGACTCAACGGCAGCATCGCGATCTCCCGCCATCTCGGTGTCGACGTGACCGATCTCGCGGCCACGTACCGCGGGGTCGAGCCCCTTGGCCTCCTGCGCCAGCCCGCGCTCGCCGACACGCTCGAGCTCCTCGGTCGTGACGGGCCCTCGGCGTATTACGGAGGTCCGATCGGCGACGCCATCGCGGCCACGATCCAACGCCACGGTGGCTTCATGACCGCGGCCGACATCGCCGCGCACGAGCCGGCGTGGGTGACCCCGATGCAGGCCGAGTTCGCCGGCCGTCGCGTGGTGCAGCTCCCGCCCCCCTCGCAGGGTGTCACTGCGCTCGAGATGATGCGAATCGCCGACGCAGCCGGCCTGCCCGACATCGGACCCGATCGCACGCACCTGCTCATCGAGATCGCCAAGCTCGCGCTCGCCGACCGCGACCAGTACGTGGGCGATCCTGCGCACATGCCGCTGCCTGCGGAGCGCCTCATCGACGACGAGTGGATCGCGGCGCGCACGGCCGAGCTCGATCGCGCCCGTGCGCGGCCGCTCGCGCCGCGCCGCACGCCCGACGGTGGCACCGCCTATCTCTGCTGCGCCGATCGAGACGGCTTGCTCGTGTCGTTGATCCAATCGAACTTCACGTCGATCGGTTCGGGCGTGCACGTTCCGGAGTACGGGATCAACCTCCACAATCGGGGTGCGTCGTTCTGCTTCGCACCGGGTCATGTGAACGCGCTCGCGCCGGGCAAGCTCCCGATGCACACGCTGATGCCGGGCCTGGTGCTCGACGGCGCGGGCGTGCCGTCGCACGTGTACGGAACCATGGGTGGGCACGCACAAGCGCAGATCCACCTGCAGCTGCTCGTCGCGATGTTGGTCGACGAAGACGACCCGCAGGTCGCCATCGACGAGCCGCGATGGCAGGTCGACCCCGCCACCGGGCTCGTGCAGATCGAGTCGCGGGTCCCGCAGGAGTGGCGCGACGATCTGGTGGCTCGTGGCCACGACATTCGGGTGTTGCGCGCCTTCGACGACGGGGTCGGGCACGCGCACTGCATCGAACGCCGCGAGTCCGGGTACCTCGCGGCCGGCGATCCTCGAGCCGAATCCGCTGCACTCGGCGTGTGACGGGCGCGCCGCTACGCTGCCGACCATGACCGAGGTCGTGCCGCCCGCGCCGATCTCGCAGCACGTAGTGCTCACCATCCCGAACGCGATCTCCGCGGTGCGGCTGCTGTGCGTCCCGCTGTTCCTGTGGCTGCTCTGGGGCGCCGACCACCCTGCGGTCGCGGCCTGGCTGCTCGCCGGGTTGGGTGCGAGCGACTGGATCGATGGCTGGATCGCTCGGCACTTCGCGCAGGGCTCCGAGCTGGGCAAGGTGCTCGATCCCACCGCCGACCGGGCGCTCCTGATCGCGGGTGCCGTCGCGCTGCTGCGTGAAGATGTCCCGGGTGCGGTCACTGCAGTCGTCGTGATCGTGCTCGCGCGCGAGACCCTCATCGCGGTGGTCACGCTCGCCCTCGCGGCCGCCGGTGCGCGCCGCATCGACGTGATCTGGGCCGGGAAGGCGGGCACGCTCGCCATCATGTTCTCGCTGCCGATGTACCTGCTCGCGGTGCACGTCGGCGGGGGTTGGCACACGCTGCTCGAAGTCGGCGGTTGGGGCTTCGGCCTCAGCGGGCTCGCGCTCGGCTGGTTCGCCGCGCTGCGCTACGTGCCACAGGCGCGGCGTGCGCTGGCCGAAGGTCGTACGGCGAGGGCAGCAGCATGAAGGCCGTGATCCTCGCCGGCGGCGAAGGAACGCGGCTACGGCCGCTCACGTCGAATCAGCCGAAGCCGATGATGCCCATCGCGAATCGGCCGATGATGGAGCACATCGTGCGGCTGCTCGCCGACCACGGGTTCGACGACGTGGTCGTCACCGTCGCCTTCCTCGCGAACCACATCCGCAACTACTTCGGCGACGGCTCGGATTTCGGCGTCAGCATCCGGTACGCGACCGAAGACTCGCCGCTCGGCACAGCCGGTTCGGTTCGCAACGCTGCCGCGCAGCTCGACGACACGTTCCTCGTGATCGCGGGTGACGTGCTCACGGATGTCGACCTTCGAGGCATCGTCGAAGCCCACCGCAAGCGCGACGCCTTTGCGTCGATCGCGTTGAAGCGGGTGAGCAACCCGGTCGACTTCGGCATCGTCATCACCCGTGAGGACGGGATGATCGAACGCTTCTTGGAGAAGCCCACCTGGGGCCAGGTGTTCTCCGACACGATCAACACCGGCATCTACGTCCTCGAACCCTCGATCTTCGACTTCATCGACGAAGGCCAGGTGGTCGACTTCAGCGGCGACGTGTTCCCCGCTGTGCTCGCCAAGGACCTGCCGATCCTCGGTCACATCGTCGACGGCTACTGGGAAGACGTCGGCACGCTGGAGTCGTACCGGGCAGTTCATCAAGACATCCTCGATGGTCGGGTGCATGTCGACCTGCGCGGCTTCGAGGTGCGCGAGCGAGTGTGGATCGGCGAGGGTGCCGACATCGCCCCCGACGCGGTGCTCGAAGCACCCGTGCTCATCGGCTCGAACGCCCGCGTCGAGCCCGGTGCCGTGCTGCACCCGTACACCGTGCTCGGTGCCGACGTGGTCGTGAAGGCGGGCGCCGAGGTCGAGCGCTCCGTGGTGCACGACCACGTGTACGTGGGCGCGCAGGTGCGGCTGCGGGGCGCGGTGGTCGGCCGCAGCTCCGACCTGCGCGAAGGGGCGCGTATCGAAGAAGACGTGGTGATCGGCGACGAGTGCTTCGTCGGCGCGCACGCGGTGATCAACCCGCAGCTGAAGATCTACCCCTTCAAGACCGTCGAAGCCGGCGCGGTGGTCACGTCGTCGATCGTGTGGGAGAGCCGCGCGGCACGCACGTTGTTCGGACGGCGCGGCGTGCGCGGGCTCGCGAACGTCGACATCACGTCGGAGGTGGCCGTCCGTCTCGCGCAGGCCTACGGGAGCTCGCTTCCGAAGGGCAGCGTGGTCACCGTGAGTCGCGACACGAGCCGAACCGCACGAGCGTTGAAGCGGGCCATCATCGGCGGGCTCAACCTGAGCGGCGTGCACGTCATGGACCTCGAGCTCGCGACCGTGCCGTTCACGCGCTTCCTCGTGCGCAGCGAACGGGCGCAGGGCGGGATCTCGGTGCGACTCGCGCCCGACGACCCCGACAGCGTGGAGATCCGTCTCGTCGACGCGGCTGGCCGTGATCTCGACGAAGGCGCGCAGCGCAAGATCGAGCGGTTGCTGTACCGCGAAGACTTCCGGCGTGCGTTCGCGGCCGACATCGGCGACATCGTGTTCCCGCCGCGTGCGCTCGAGTTCTACACGGCGGCGCTGCAGCGCACCGTCGACGCACCGCGCCTGCGCACCCGCCGCTTCAAGGTCGTGCTCGACTACTCGGCGGGCGCGGCGGCGGTCATCATGCCGAGCGTCCTCGCCAAGATCGGCGCCGACGTGCTCACGGTCAACCCGTACGCGAGCACCACCGTGGCCATCACCGCCCCGGGCGACCGCGCGGGTCGCGAAGCCGCGCTCAGCCAGATCGTGCGCACGTCCGGCAGCGACCTCGGCGTGCTCTTCGACTCCGACGGCGAGACCGCCACGGTGATTGACGACCGAGGGCGCGCCCTCACGCACGATTCGCTCCTGTTGGTGCTGCTCGACCTCGTCGCGTCGGTGCGCACGAACGCCCGGGTGGCACTGCCCGTCTCGGTGAGCCTCGAGGCGAAGCGGATTGCCGAACGTCGTGGGGCCACCATCGTGTGGTCGAAGCTCTCGGCCGCGCACCTCATGGAGCTCGCCACCTCGGTCAGCGCGCCCATCGACTTCGCCGCCTCGCAAGAGGGTGGCTTCATCTGGCCGTCGGTGCACCCGGGCTACGACGCCATCGCGACGTTCGTGCAGCTCCTCGACCTCTTGGCTGCGACCGACGGCACGCTCTCGTCGCTGTACGACGCGCTCCCGGAGCTGCACCTCGCGCACGACGCGGTGCCGACTCCGTGGGACCGCAAGGGGGCGGTGATGCGCGCCATGGTCGAGCGCACCGAGGAGGGCCGGGTCACGCTCGTCGACGGCGTGAAGGTCGACTACGAGCACGGCTGGGCGCTGATCCTGCCCGATCCCGAACAGCCCGTGACGCACGTGTGGGCCGAGGGAACCTCCGACACCGAGGCGCGCCGCCTCGTCGCCGTGTGGGCGGGCCGGATCGCCGAGGTAGCGGGCTGACGCCGAGTAGGGTCCCCGGGCCATGAACACCCCCGACGAGCTCCAGTACACGGCCGAGCACGAATGGGTGCGTATCGAAGCAGGCGAAGCCGTGGTGGGTATCACCGACTTCGCCCAGGACAGCCTCGGCGACGTGGTCTACGTGTCGCTCCCGGAGCCGGGGAGCGCCGTCACCGGCGGCCAGAGCGTGGCTGAGGTCGAGTCGACGAAGTCGGTCTCGGAGATCTACGCCCCGCTCGCGGGCACCGTCGTGGCGGTCAACGAGGCGCTCGCCGACCAGCCGGAGCTGCTCAACCACGACCCGTACGGCGCCGGTTGGATCATGCGCCTGCGCCTCGATGGTCCCCCCGAAGGGCTCTTGGACGCTGCGGCCTACCGCTCGCTCGTAGAGTAGCCACATGGTCTGCGGCCGCTGCGGGCACACCAACGAGAGCCGCGCCAACTACTGCTCGAGCTGCGGCGCGCCTTTGGTGGCCGGCGACGAGGAGACCACGCTCACTCTGGCGGCGGTCGAGGCGGCCGAGGAACAAGACGATCTGGCCCGCTACCTGCAGGGCCTCGTGCCGGGGACCGCGATGCTGGTCGTGCGGATCGGGTCCGCGGCCGGGAGCAGCTACCGGCTCGATCGCGACGAGACGATGATCGGGCGCCACCCCGATTCCGACATCTTCCTCGACGACATCACCGTGTCGCGCCGCCACGTGCGGATCCGGCGCGACGAACGGCGCACGTTCACGGCCGAAGACCAAGGTTCGCTCAACGGCACCTACGTGAACCGTGAACGCGTCGATGCCTGCACGCTGCGCCACGGCGACGAGGTCCAGATCGGTCGCTACCGGTTCACGTTCGTGCAAGGCACCGAGAGCTGATGCGCACACCGCACCATTCGATCGGCGACGTGCTGAACGAACTGCGCGACGAGTTCCCCGACATCACGATCAGCAAGATCCGTTTCCTCGAGAGCCAGGGGCTGATCGCTCCCGAGCGCACGCCGTCCGGCTACCGGAAGTTCTACGCCGGCGATGTGGCTCGGCTGCGCTGGATCTTGCGCCAGCAAAAGGAGCACTTCCTCCCGCTGAAGGTGATCAAGGATCGCCTCGAGACGCTCGATCCTGGCGACCTCGACGCCGCCTTCGCGGGCCAAGGGGAGCTCGATCTCGACCGCTCGTCACGCGAAGAAGCCGTGCAGGCGCTGTTCGAAGCAGCCCGGCGTGAGGCGGCCGAGCAGCAGGCCGATCGGGTGGCGGCGGCCGTGGGTGCCGCCGCCGAAGGCGACGACGGCGGCGACGACCTCGTGGAGTCGTTGTCGGGAGTGAGCCTGACGCGCGCTGAGCTGGCCGCCGCGGCGGGTCTCGACGACGCGCAGCTCAGCGAGCTCGAGTCGTACGGGCTCCTGGCGCCACTGCGGGCGAGCTCCGAGCGGCCGTTGTTCGGCGAGGAGGCCCTCGCGATCGCGCGCGTCGCGGCGAGCTTCATGCGGTTCGGCATCGAGGCCCGGCACCTGCGGATGTACCGCGCGTTCACCGAACGCGAGCTGTCGCTGTTCGACCAGGTGCTGCTCCCGTATCACCGCCAGCGCAACCCGGAGGCCGAAGCGAAGGTCGAAGAGCTGCACCGCGAGCTCGCCGGTCTCGGCCGTCGATTGCGGGCCGCGTTGCTCCAGCAGACCCTGCGCCAACAGGCGCGTTGAGCCCGTCGCGCAGCGGCCGGGGCGACGGACCCGGTGGTAGCGTCGAGTCGTGATCCGGATGCAGCTGATCGGCGTGCGGGTCGAAGTGCCGACCAATCAGCCGATCGTGCTCCTGCGGGAAACCGACGGTGAGCGCTACTTGCCGATCTTCATCGGTTCGCCCGAAGCGACCGCGATCGTGCACGCACTGCAGGATCTGTCGACGCCGCGCCCGATGACCCACGACCTGTTCAAGGACGTGCTCGAGCGCCAGGGCACCCGCCTGCGCAGGGTCAACATCACCGAGCTGCACGACGGCACGTTCCATGCCGAGATCGTGCTCGACCGGGCCGGTACGGAGCTCGCGCCGGTCGATTCGCGTCCGTCCGACGCCATTGCGCTGGCGGTCCGTTTCGGCATCGATTCGGTGGAGATCTGGGCCGACGAGGCCGTGGTCGCCGAAGCCGGCGTGGAGCTCCCGAACGTGGAAGACGGCGACGAGCCGGTGAACACCGAGGCCGAGGTCGAGCAGTTCCGGCACTTCCTCGAGCACATCTCGCCCGAAGACTTCGCCTGAGATCCGCTTCCGAAGCGCCGCGAGGCCTGCCTGGTCGACTCGGAGCGCCCGCGCGAGTCGGCGAATCTCGGCGCGTGTCGCAGGCTTCGCGCCGGTGGCGTGCCGCTGACCTGGTCGGATACGACTCTCAACGTCTGGTTGAGGAACAATCGATCACAACTTCACGTTGACTTCGCCTCGGCTTCAGCCGTACCTTCACATCGTCGTAACTACCGGGATGTGATCCCGTACCTCGGCGAGGAGCCCTCCGAGATGTCGTCGCCCGTCACCAGCTTCCGTGGCCCGCAGGTCTGCAAGGTCATCGGGATCACGTACCGCCAGCTCGATTACTGGGCCCGCACGAACCTGGTCCGCCCCTCGGTGCAGGACGCGGCGGGCTCCGGCACGCAACGCGAGTACTCGTACACCGACCTGGTCGAGCTGAAGGTGATCAAGAGCCTGCTCGACGCGGGAGTGTCGCTGCAGGCTGCGCGCAAGGCGATCGAGTACCTGCGTGAGCACCTGGGTGAAGAGCTCGGCTCGGCGAACCTCGTGCTCCAGTGCGCCGACTCGCTGCTCACCTACAGCGGCGATCAGATCGTCGACCTGTTGCGCCGCGGCCAGGGCGTGCTCAACATCGTGGCGCTCGGGCCGGTCGTCGAGGAGCTCGACGCGACGCTCGTGGCGCTCGCTCCTGCGGCGGCCGGCGCAGAGCCGCCGCTCGCTGCCGCGCAGTAGCGGTGGACGACGCGCTTCGGACCAGCCCGCTCGACGCCCAGCACCGCGCGCTCGGCGCGCGCATGGCGGAGTTCGGCGGTTGGGAGATGCCGATCCAGTACACGGGCGTGCTCGAGGAGCACCGGCAGTGTCGCACCGACGCGGTGGCGTTCGACGTGTCGCACCTCGGCACCGTCGAGGTGCGCGGCCCGCGGGCGTTCGAGCTGTTGCAATGGGCGTTCACGAACGACCTCGGTCGTATCGAGCCGGGACGCGCCCAGTACACGCATCTGCTCGATCCGGGCGATGCGCACGTGGTCGACGATCTGATCGTGTGGTGGCTCGACGCCACCTCGTTCCTCGTGATGCCGAACGCGTCGAACACGGCCCGCCTGACCGACGCGCTCCGCGAGCACGCCGCGGCGGCGACCGACGACGTCGTGATCGCCGACGTGACCGAGTCGCGTGCGGTGCTCGCCGTGCAGGGCCCGTCGGCGCGAACACGGCTCCGGGCCGTCGCCCCAGAGCTCGCGGCCGTGGCCCACTTCGGGGTGCAGACGGCCGTCTGGCATGCCGTGCCGTGCGTCGTCGCGGGTACGGGCTACACCGGCGAGGACGGTGTCGAGATCCAGGTCCCGACCGCTCACGCGGTCGAGCTGTGGGAGGCGCTCCTGACTGCCGGCGTGACGCCGGCCGGTCTCGGTGCCCGCGACACGCTGCGCCTCGAGGCGGCGCTGCCCCTGCACGGCCACGAGCTCGGCCCGGGCATCACGCCGCTGCAGGCCGGCCTCTCGTGGGTGGTGCGCTTCGACAAGGGCGACTTTCGCGGTCGCGGCCCGCTCGAGGCCGAACGAGAGCGCGGCCCGGCGCGGCGATCGGCCGGCATCGCGGTGGAAGGGCGCCAGCCACCTCGCGCCGGCGCGACGGTGATGGCGGGGGAGCGGGCGGCAGGGATCGTCACGAGCGGCAACTTCTCGCCGACGCTCGGTCACGGCATCGCGCTGGCGCTCATCGACAGCGCCGTGGGTGCTGCAGAAGAGCTGGCGGTCGACATCCGCGGCAAGCTCGTGCCCGCGCAGCGGGTGCGCACGCCGTTCGTGCCGCGGGGCGCCTGAGCGAGCTACGTCGCGGCGGCGTAGCTCGCGTTGGCTCGTTGCAGGATGGTGGCCCACGCAACGGCGATGAACAGCCAGAGGCTCGCGTTGTTGGCCGGAACGGCCATGAACTCGGCGGTCATCGAGTTGACGAGGAGTCCGACCATCACCGGCAGGAGCAGCAGCGCGTCGCGATGTCCCGGCGTACCCCGCTGGAAGCGCCACAGCGTGGCGACGAGGATCACGAGCACCGCCAGGAACGAGAGGAGCCCGACCCCGCCGGCGTCGACGAGGGCGTTGATGAACGCGTTGTGGCCCCCGCCGAGGCGGATGTCTTCGAGGAAGATGCCGCGACTGGCGCCCAAGCCGTAACCGAAGAAGGGGTGCACCTGGAACTTCGTCCATGCGAGCGCCCAGAGGTTCGTGCGCTCGTTGAGCGTGGAGAGCTTCTGGACGCTTTCGCCTCGGGCGAGGTACGACAGGATCTGCGGACCGAGTGCGAGTCCGGCGAGCAGCGCGACCGTGAAGCCGGCGGCACCGACATCGACCTTGGTCTTGGTGCGCGTGTGGAACAGCAGCACCGCGCCGAGTGCGATGAACCCGCCGCCGATCGAGCCACGCGTCTTGGTGAGCACGAGCGCCACGAGCGTCACGCTGGTGAGACCGCCGTACACCCAACGCGGCCAGAGCGACAGCACGCCGCGTAGCTCAGCCGACCGGAAGTAGACGGCCGAGACGATGAACCCGATCATCAGGTAGATGCCACCGGGGACCGGGTGGACGTACAGCCAGTGGAAACGCCCGGCGACCTTGCTCGAGATGGGGAGCGGCAGCGCGAAGCCGAGCACCACCGCCACTGCGATCATGACCATGTACGCGTGCGCGAACCGGTGCATCTGTGCGACCGTGGCGCGCGACGAGATCGTCTGCGCGAGGGCGCACATGATGATGATCTGCACGCCGCGGGCGATGGCGAGCGCCGGGTAGACGGCGTAGAACGCCGAGAAGAACAGCACGCCGCCCCAGAGCCACAGTGCGAACATCAGGGGAGTGGTGCGCCGCAGACGAGGTGCCACACCGTGGCGCAGCGTCAGGTACGCGGCGACGAGACCGTAGAAGCCGATCTCGACGACCACTTGGATGTCGGCCTGGCCGCTCAGCGCGGCGGCCGAGGCGCGGCGGCGGAGCTTCCAGTCGCTGGCGATCATCAGCGGCAGGACGAGCGCCGCGACCCACCAACGATCCCACCAGGTGCGGCCCGCGGGCACGATCTCTTCGGGCCGGTCGGCGACGGCGCGCAGCGGCGGAGCGGGTGGGCGTCGCGGCGGTGCATCGAGCGTGGTCACCGGGTCTCCTGCGTTCGGTGGTCTGCGACCTGCTCCAACAGCACGGCACGGACGCCTTCGGCGTACGCCTCGCGGGTGAAGCAGGTTTCGGCGCGCACTCGACCGGACTTTCCCATGGCGGCGCGCCGGTCACTGTCGTCGTGGAGGTCGGCCAGGCAAGCGTAGAGCGCCACCGGGTCGCCCGGGGGCGCGAGCAGGCCAGTTTCGCCGGCCGCGATCACCTCGGACGCGCCACCCGGACCGGTCACGACCACCGGCACCATCATGGCCTGGGCTTCCAGGCACACGAGAGAGAACTCCTCAGGGATCACCGACGGCACGACTGCTACATCGGCATGTTGGTACTGCTCCTCCACCGACTCCACGAATCCGTGCCAATGCACCGCCTCCGAGAGCCCATGGCGGGCCAGGAAGGCAACCAGCTCGGCGTGCAGGGGCTCATGCTCCGGCAGCGTGTCGCCGTAGAGGTCGATCTCCCACCGGCGGCCGGCCTCGGTGGCGAGCCGCAGTGCCTCGAAGAGCACGGCGTGGCCCTTCTTCGGGTGGATGCGCGCCACGCACGTGATCCGCAAGACCCCGTCGGCCCGGGGCACCGGGGGAGCAGCCGGGGCGGGCGGGAGGTCGAGCCCGTTGTGGACCACCACACAGCGCGGACCGAGCGCCGCCCGCTGGCGGGCCACCCACGCGGCCGTGAAGTTCGAGTTGCAGATCACCGCGTCGGCCCGGGCGCCCGCGAGGAGCAGGGGCGGCAGCCAGGCCGGCTCGGTTGGGCACTCGTGCACGTGCAGCACGTGCGGTGCTCCGAAGCGCCGGCGGAGCAACGGCCCGATCGCCGCCGCGAGGGTGTTCGACCACACGACGTCGACGGGATCGACGTGGTGGAGCCGATCGAGATCATGGATGGCTTCGCGCACGTGCAGCGCCCACGGCCCGAACCCCTTCGGCGTGAGGTGACGCCGGCGCAGCGCATAGTCGGGGAGGCGCAGGACGCGTGCTCCCAGCTGCTCCATCACCGCGATCCCGTTGCCGTCGGCGGGGACGGCCACCGTGACGCGCGCGGCATCGAGCAGCTCAGGGAGTGCCGCGTGCAGGCAGCGATCAGCGCCGTAGCACTCTGCGCTGTGCGCGACTGCGAGTACGTGCGGCTTCACGCCGTGCGGCCCTGACCGTCGGGCAACGACGGCGAGTCGGTGTTCCAGCGCGTGGGGAGCGACAGCGTGCGTCCGGCCGGACCGTTGGCGGCGGCGACGAGGAGCTGTTCGTACGCGTCGACGACCGACCCGGTGTCGAAGCGCGTCGCGGCGCGGTGGCGGGCATGCTCTCGGTGTTCGCGCTCGAGCTCAGCCGGCTGTTCGATCACCTGGCGCAGCACGTTGTCGAGATCCTCGATGGTGAAGAAGATCCCCGCATCGCCGAGTGTCTCCCGGTTGAAGGGCGTGTCGAGCGCGCAGATCTGCGCACCCGCGTGCATCGCTTCGACGAGCGACGGGTTCATCCCGCCCACCGAGTGCCCATGGAGGTAGCTGCGCGCCGACGAGAGCAGATCGAGGAACTCGTCACGGTCGCCGACGTGGCCGACGACGCGGATCCGCCGGTCGTTGTCAGCGAGGTACGCGAGGCGCGTCTCGACCGGAGTGCGGTAGTTGGCGGTGCCGAGCACCAGCAACGGTTGCGTATGGCTCGTGGCGGTGTAGGCCTCCGCGATCGCGTCGACGTGGTTCTCCGGGTTCAACCGAGCCGCCACCACGAAGTACTCGCCGGGTGTGACACCGAAACGGTCGCACACGCCGGTGTCGGTGACGACCGGGCGCATCGGGACGCAATAGGGGATCACGGTCGAATCGGCATGGAACTCGTCGCGGTACACGTCGGCCATCGCGCCGCAGTCGGACACCAACGCAGTCGCACAGCGTCCGGCGTTGCGCGCCGATGTGTAGAAGTAGTTGCGCGCCATGCGGCCCCACTTCCCGCGCAGCCATTCCTGGCCGTCGGTGTTCAAGACGATCGGGCGTCCGGTGTAGCGGTGCAGCGCGCAGAAGAACGCGTTGGCGACGTTGACCGCCAGCACGACGTCGTGGCTCGCGAGCCGGGCGCGCACCGACGCCAGCGCACCATGGCTCAACGTGTTGAACTGCTTGCCGGGGATAGCGGGCAGCACGACGCGCTCGACGCCGAGGTACGGGCCGCGCCCCGCGGTGTCGCCGCGCCGGCAGTACATCGTGACGGTGTGACCGCGTTCGGCGAGCGCGGGGAGCAGCGTGGTGAGGAACGTCTCGTAGCCGCTGTACGTGGAAGGGATGCCACGCGCGCCGAACACGCCGATGTCGACAGGCTCTGTCATCCGGTCACCGCCCCGGCGAACGCGGCATCGGCACGCTGTTGGCGGCGCCCGGAACGGATCGCGAGCCACATCAACGCGACGGTGCCGACCACCATGCCGCCGGAGAGCGCCCACGGCGCGAGGTCCGGCGACACGTGCTGGATGATGGGTACCGCGATGGCGAGCCCGATCGCGGAGTCGGCGGCGCGCACCCAGAAGATCTCGCGCGAGAGCTTGCGAGCAATGAGGAGATTGGCGACGGGCTGCCCCGCCGCGAACATGACAGCGAACATCAGCCACCCGAGAAGCGCGGTGTTCGACACGTGCGCGTTCTTGCTGAGCAAGATATGCGCGATCGGTGCCTTGAGCACGAAGACGCCCACGCCGTACAGCACGACGGGAAGCACGAGCAGCACAGTGGTGAGCACGATCGGCACGGAACGCTTGCGACGGCGCTCGTCTTCGATGTAGAGCGGCAACAAGAACGAAGCCACGCCCGAGACGTAGGTCATCGCCGGCTGTGAGAACAGACGGGCGCCTTCGAGGTTGCCGAGCACGGTCTTGGTGGCGAACACGATGATCAAGAGTCGCACGACGAACATGGCCAATGGGCGGATCCCCATCTGTGCTGACCGCCAGCTGCCGAATCGGGCCATCTCGCGGACGGCCGCGGCGGAAGGCCGAGCGACCTGCACCTCCTTGCGGGGCAGCTGGACCAACGCGGCGAGGATCGACACCCCTGCGCCGATCGCCATCGCGCCCACCACCAGGGTCACCGAGTAGCGCCCGACCAACACGCGGAGCACTGCCACGCCCACGAACGCACCGGCGCCGTAGATCACGTCGTTGAGGACGAGCTGCCAGAACTCCTGGCGCGCCATGAACACCCGCCGGCCGACCTCTTCGGTGATCCAGAGTGCCGTCATCGCCCCGAACAGCAGCGCGCCACGGCCGTTCTCGACACTGCCGACCATCAGGCTGCCGCCGACGACCGCAAGGACGATGAAGCCGCACTGGGAGGCGATGAGCGCACCGCGCACCCTGCGCTCGAACCGGTTCATCACCGTGAGCGAGTCGCCGACCCACGCCGTCTGCATCGACGTGATCAAGATCATCGCGTTGATCAGGACCGCGTACTCACCGAGGGCGGCGGCGCCGATCTTCTTGCGCACGAGGATCATGAGCACGAAGCTCGTGCCCGCGACGACGAACTGGTCGACGATCGCGCCCGCGGCGCGACCGCCAAGCTGCCGGCGGCCGCTCGGCGCCTCGTCGGTCTCGACGGCCATCCGGCGCGCCCTCAGGCGCGCGAGGCCGACCGATTGCGGACGAGGGTCACCTCGGCGTGCTGGTCACGGTTGAAGACGTAACCGAGCACGGCGATGTTGAGCAGCGGCAAGCGCTCACGCAGGCGCGTGAGCCGCCGCAACCGCGTGTTGCGGGCCACGACGAGCAGCAGGCCGTCGGCGTGGCGCGCCAACGACGCAACCTCCGGATCGCTCGTCAGCGGCGGCGTGTCGATGATCACGAGGTCGTACCACTCGCGCAGGCGCTCGAGCGTCTCCGACATGGCCCGCGTGCGCAGCAGGCTGGCGAGGTCGGGCTCGGCCCGTCCTGCGGCCAGCACGGCCACGGAGCTGCCGTCACCGAGCTCGACGGCCCGCAGGCTGTCCTCGAGCGGGGCGCGGTGGGTGAGCACGTCGGAGAGGCCTGCGGTGCCCTCGGTGACCCCGGCCAGGCGGGAGATGCCCCGGCCGCGGCCGTCGGCGTCGATGACCGCCACACGACGGCCGTCGCGGGCGAAGGCCGCGGCGATGCTCGCGGTCGTGGTGGTGGTGCCGGCATCGTGCTCGGCGCCCGAGACGATCAGCGTGCCCGACTCGATGCTGCCCCACAGCCCGGCCGCAACGAAGCCGAACGGCGGCGCCGGCATCTCGGCGAAGCGGGTGAGCGGGCGGCTTGCGGCACCGCGCAGCGCCGGAACCTCGCCGAGGAGGCGGGCGCCGGTGATACGGGCGGGGAGCTCGGCGTCTTCGACGAGGCGGCGACGGTCGGCCAGGACCCAGCAGGCGATCATGGCGATGATCACGCCGACGAGCGCGCCGATGCCCGCGTCGAGTGCGTCAGCCTTCAGGCCCGACTTGGTGGGTACGAGCGCCGGCGTCGTGAACTTCACGCCCTGCTCGGCACGAACCTGCTCCTGGGCGAGCTGCAGCCCGAGGTCGTTCACGTGCTGGAGGTCGGTACCGGCCACCGAGCGCTGCGCGGGCTTGTTGGTCTTCGACGCGAGGATCGCCAGATCCTGGTCGGTGCGCTGCTGCAGGTTCTTGTTCAATTGGTCATAGATCGCCTTGGTCTCCAGCGCGAGGACTTCCTTCAGCGCGTTGGCGACGGCGTTGGAGCGATCGGCGGCGTCCTGCGGCTTGCTCGCCGTGCAGCTGACGAACACGCTCGGCGAGTCGATCGCGGCAGTCCCGCTGCAGTCGTTGCGTAGGGTGGTGTTGCTGACCCCGAGGTCCTTGTGGTCGTTCAGCGCC
>JADGOO010000172.1 GCA_017882905.1 Acidimicrobiia bacterium
CGTTGCAGCGCGTGCGCAGCTCGGCGCACACCCGACTCGAACGCGACGGCGACCGCGGACAGGATCGTCGCCCCGATGGCGATGGCCACGAGCTGGACGACCTCGGAGTGCAGCGACTGCCAGTACGGCGCGCTCCGTGTGACGAGGTCGTTCAATCCGATCGCGAGGCCGATGCCGACACCGACGAGCAGGGCCGCCATGCTCGTCGCGACGGCCCGCCGCTCGTCGCGCGGCGCGCGATACCACGCCACCGCGCAGACGATCGGCACACCGGTCACGATCGCGAACGCGTCGACACGAACGCCTTCCAGAACGCCGAGCAGCAGGCCTGTGGCCAGCGCCGGACGCCAGCGCCGCAGTGCGGTGCCGTCGCACAGCAGCCACAGACCGGTGAAGAGGAGCACCTCGGTCGGGATCTCGGAGTACATGTCGCGCGAGAAGTGCACCTGCGGCATCGCGAACGCGAGCGCCGCCGTGGCCCCGAGGGCGAACCAGGGCTGGCGCAACACTCGGCACGCGGCCACGTAGAACGCCAGGAGCGCCACCCCGCCGAGGATGGGAACCGCTCGGAACATGAGCGCGTCGCCGCCCACCGACCGCGCCTCGGCGAGGAGCACAGGAAGCAGGTGCGCGAACTGGAACGCCGCCGATCGGCCCGTCCCGACGAGCGACAACCCGGGCGTGCGCACATCGAAGCGTGCGGTGCCGAACGGGCCGACACGGGGGGTCGGGCGCAGGTTTCCGTGACTGGCGATCCAGCGCGCCGTGTCGGTGTACACGCCGGGGTCGCTGTCGGTGAGCACGTGCGTCGATGCGTGGAGCGCGTTCCAGATCGCCACGCTCGCCGCGAGCACCACGGCCGAGACAGCGGCGAGAAGCGCCGACCGATCGCTGTCCCCCGGCCCGGCGAGCACGGGCATACCGAGCCACACGAGCAGCACCCAGACTGCGAGACCGAGCGCCAACACGACGACGGGGCGATACCAGCCGAGGTCGGCGAGGACGAGACCTACCGCGCCCCACGAGGCGACCGCCGCCGCGCACACGTAAGCGAGCCCGCGCAGCCAACGAGGCTCTCGCATCGGCACCGCCACAGGCAACCACTATCACAGGACCGCAGTCGCCGAGACGATGGCCGCGTCACGATCACCGTGGCGCGCAGGACCGTACGTCGGCGCGATGCTCTTTGAGCTGGCCCAGGTGAACATCGCTCGGCCGCCGGGGCCGGAGTGGTTTCACCGAGTCCGGCGACCCCGGGCTTGCTCAGGACTGCCGCGCGTGGATCGGTAGCGCCAACGATCGAAGATCCGGGTGCGCAGCCAATACCGGCCGCCGCTGTACGGGAGCTGGGTGACGACCTTGCCGCTCGGCACACGGAAGTAGTTGTCGCAGCCCGCGGTCCACACGGTTCCGCCCATCGCGGCTTGGATGCGGTCGTTGTAGCGCCGCGCCACGCGCGGCTTCACCTCGAGTGCGCCGCGACCGTGACGAGTCAGCGAGCGCAACGCGCTCATCACGTAGTGCACCTGCGCCTCATGCATGAACAGGATCGAGTTCACGCCATTCGTGTTGGGCCCGTACAACAAGAAGAGGTTCGGGTAGCCGGGAACCGTGAGCCCGAGGTACGCCTCGGCGCCGTCGCGCCAGTCGTCATGGAGGCGGCGGCCGCCACGACCCCGGATGTCGATGGTCGAGAGGTACTCGTTGGCCTTGAAGCCCGTTCCGTAGATGAGCACATCGAAGTCGTGGTGCTCGCCGTCGGCGGTGCGGATCCCGGTCTCGGTGATCTCGCAGATCCGCTCGGTCACGAGCTGGACGTTCGGGCGAGTGAGCGCCGGAAGCCAGTCGCGCGAGATGAGCGGTCGCTTGCAGCCGACGGGGAAGTCGGGCGTGAGCTTCGCGCGCAGCTCCGCGTCGTCGATCTTGCGCTCGAGGTAGGAGCGGGCGAGATCGGTCTGCATGCGCGTCTGGTCGGAGTCAGTCGCAAACGTGGCCCGCTCGTAGCTCCACCAGATCTTCCAGCGATGCAGCCGCGCCGCGAACGGCACGCGCGCGAAGCGCTGCTGTTGCGTCGGCGTGAACGGTCCCTCGATGCGGGGCGTGATCCAGATCGGCGTGCGCTGGAACACGTCGAGATGCTCGACCACGGGCGCGATCGCGGGCACGTACTGGATCGCACTCGCGCCGGTGCCGATAGAAGCGACCCGCTTCCCCTCCAACGACACGTCGTGATCCCAACGCGACGAGTGGAACACTCGACCTCGGAACTGCGACGCACCGGGGATGTCGGGGATCGACGGCACGTTCAACATGCCGAGCCCGCTCACGAGCACATCAGCGCGAAACACCTCGTCCGACTCCGAGCGCAGCTCCCACTGCTGGTCGAGGTCGAGCCAGCGCGCCTCACTGATCGCGGTGTTGGTGCGCACGTGCGGCCGGACGCCGAACTGATCGGCACAACGTTCGAGATACGCGAGGATCTCGGGCTGGCTCGCGTACGTGTGGCTCCACCAGGGGTTGAGGGCGAACGAGAAGGAATAGAGGTGCGACGGCACATCGCAACGCGCGCCGGGATACGTGTTGTCACGCCAGGTGCCACCGACACCATCCGACTTCTCGTAGATCGTGTAGTCGTAGCCCGCCCGGCTCAATGCCACGCCGAGCGCGATGCCACCCGCGCCGGCGCCGAGGATCGCTACCGACGGCCGGCGGCGGGTCGGTCGTAGCATCACGGGTTCTGCTCCTTGGCCGCCGTACCGCTCAGGATCGCGGTGCGGCACCGTAGCGTCGAAGAACGCCACGCGCGGTGGCGATGACGCGATCACGAACCGCGGCCGGCGAGATCACCTCGACGAGGTCGCCGAGACCGACGAGCCGCGTCGCAGCTGCTCGATCGTGCTCGAACGTGAGCGTGACGGTGCGCCAGCCTGCGTCGCCGTCGGGCTTCGATTCGGCGAGCGCGGGCAGCACCGCGTCGCCGAAGATCTCGGGCAGGATCGTGAGCGCGGTCGGCGACGCACGCACGGCCACCGCGAGGCGTGGCCGCGTCGCCTCGAACTCGGCCGACCATGTATCCCAGAAGACGGCCAGGTCGAAGTCGGCGGGGCGATCGAACGCACGGTCGACGGCGCGCGCCGTCACGATGCGGGTCACGCGTAGGACCCGATGCGAACCGCTCGTTGTGCGCGCCACCACATACCAGACGCCGGCCTTGTTCACGAGGCCGAGCGGCTCGATCGTCTGGCGTCGGGCCGCCGCGCCGTCGCCATGCACGTAGCCGACGAGCACGCGCTGGTTGCGCCCGACCGCGTCGGCCAGCAGCGGCAAGTGCGGCACGGCCTCGCGACTGTGGAACCAGCGCGGCATGTCGAGGTGCACGAGCGGCGTGGTGGCGTTCACCGACAGACCAGCCGCAGCCCGCACGCGAGTCTGCGCGTCGACGAGCGGCATGGTGAGGCCCAGCTCGCGCACCGGCTCGGGCACTCCGAGGATCAACAGCGCCTTGGCCTCTTCGGCGCTCAGGCCGACGAGCGGCGCCCGGTATCCGTCGAGAAGGCGACAGCCGCCGCCCGGCCCCGACTCCGTGTACACCGGGATGCCGGCGCGGCCCAACGCGTCGATGTCGCGATAGATCGTGCGCACCGACACCTCGAGCTCGGCGGCGAGCTCCGCCGCCGTCGCACCGCCCCGTGCCTGCAGGTGCAACAGGATCGCCAGCAACCGGTCGGCGCGCACCGTGCGACGGTATGCCCGCATCACTGACACAGGCTGTCAGTGATGCCCCCGTACGGTGGCGGCGTGCAGAACCTCGATCGCTACCTCACCTCGAGCCCGATGAACGCCATCGACGAAGCCCACCACGATTGGGCGCTCGACGGCCTGCCCGCCGATCCCCACGGTCTCGCGGCCGTCGTACGCGGCGTGCTCATCCATCGCGACTGGGCGCCGTTGCTCGGCGTGCATCCCGAGCCGGATCGCTTGGCCGATCAGCACGTGCGCTCCACCCGCGACGTCGTCGCGAGGATCCTTGCGCTCGCGCCGCAGCCGCTGCGCGACGAGCGGCCGTTGCCCGATCGGATGGTCGGCGTGTGCCGCCACTTCGCCGTGCTCCACGCGAGCCTCCTGCGTCGCGCCGGGATCCCGGCGCGGGCGCGAGCCGGCTTCGCGCGCTACTTCGGCACCGGTTGGTCCGATCACTGGATCACCGAGCGATGGGACGGTCGCTGGGTGCGCCACGACGCACAGATCGGGCCTGCAGCGCGCGATGTGCTCGCGCTCGCGTTCGACCCCGCCGACCAACCGCCGGGCGAGTTCCTCACGGGCGCCGAGGCGTGGTTGCGGTGCCGAGCCGGCCATGAAGATCCCGACCAGTTCGGCATCTTCGACGAGCACGGGTTGTGGTTCGTGGAGGGTGACCTGCTTCTCGACCTCGCGGCGATCAACGGTGTGGAGCTCCTCCCGTGGGATGCGTGGGCCGGTCATGGTCCGGGATGGGTCCCGACCGAATCGGAGGCAGCCGAGGTCGACCGTCTCGCCGAGCTGATCTGCCGCGACGACGCCACCGAGATCCGCGCGCGCTACGGCCAACCCGATCTGCGCGTCCCGGCGCAGATCGTGAGCTTCGTCGACGGTTCGCCGCGGGCCGTGCAGCTCGATCCGGCGCTCGTCGAAGTTGCCTGAGCCAACCTCGCGACCGGCAGCTACGCCGGCAATGTTTCGAGCAGCACCGATGCCAGCTCCGTGCGCGACCGGACTCCGAGCTTGCGGTACACGCGGCCGAGCTGGTGCTCGACGGTCTTGGGCGCGAGGAAGAGCTCGTCGGCGATCTCACGATTCGTGCGGCCACGCGCCGCGAGCAACGCGGCTTCGAGCTCGCGCGCGGTGAGCTGATCAAAGGCGACACGATTCGACAGGTCTTGGTCGTTCCCCGCCGCACGATGGGCACGGCGCACCCATTGCGTCGCACCCAACCGCTCGAACGTGGCCAGCGCGCGATCACGCGGTGCCACAGGATCGCCGGAATCGTCGGCCGCGCGCCGTTCGGCGAGGAGCAACGCGCTGCGCGCCGCCTCGAACGGCGCGTGGAGCTCGTCGAAGAGTGCAACCGAGCGACGCAGCGCGGCGTCGGAAGCCGCGCCGCGAGCCAGCAGACCTTCGCCGCGCGCCGCCGCCGCGGCCGCGAACACCCTCCCCGTTCGTCGCGCTTCGTGATTCAGGCGGCTGATGAGATCGGCCACTTCGTCGACGCGACCGAGTGCCGCGCAGGCTTCGATGAGGTCGCCCGACCACCAGAGGCGACCCGATTCGGTGACGCCCCGCTCGTCGACGATCTGGCGGACGATCTCGAGGTGCCGCGCGGCCTCCCGAGCATCACCGTCTCCGAGCGCGAGCAGGCCGAGCGCTTGGCGCACCCAACAGGCGTGCAGGCGCAGGTTCGCCGGCGTCGCATGCGCGAGCACGGCCTCGGCATGCGAACGGGCGAGGTCACCGAGACCGAGGTGGGCCTCGAAGCGCGCTTGCAGCGCGAACGACGTCACCTGGGCGACGATCCGATCTTCGGGTTCGACGAATGGCTCCTCGGCCGGCTGCGACCACATGTAGGCCTCGCTCCAGCGCCCGGTGCGCAGCGCCACTTCCGTGCGCCGCCCGCGAGCAGGGCCCCTAAATCGGGACCATGGTCCCTTCC
>JADGOO010000173.1 GCA_017882905.1 Acidimicrobiia bacterium
GACGGCGCGACGCCGGCGCCATTCCACGCGGCGCCCCTGTCGGATGGGCAGCTCGAGCCAGTGATACGAGACGATCGCGGCGGCGAGCGTCACGCCGACGCGCAGCACGAACAACGGCGCAGTCGCGAGGCCCGTGCGGTCGGCGTCGAGCCACCAGAAGATCGGGAAGTGGTACAGGTAGACGCCGTAGCTGATGCGTCCGAGCGCGCGCAGGGGCGCGATCGACAAGGCCCGCCGCGCCGGGCCAGGTTCGCGGGCCGCCACGATGACGAGCGCGGTGACGAGCGCGTGCGCGAAGAGCCCGCCGCGGTACAGCGCGGGATTGCTCTGGCGCACGCGGCTCCACGCCACCGCCAACACGACGAGGCCGCCGGCACCGCCGACGGCCGCGGCACGCGACCAGACGCGGGGCAGTACGCGGCCGGACAGCGCGAGCGCGAGCACCACTCCGACGAGCAGCTCGGCGGCGCGCGTGTCGGTACCGAAGTAGACGCGGCTCGTGTCACCGTGCGGCGAGTAGAACAGGAACATCAGGGCCAACGATGCGACCGTGAGCGCACCGAAGATCAGCACGAGTGTGCGGCGCGCACCGCGCGCACGCGCCGCCAACACCACGAACAGGCCGGGGAAGATCAGATAGAACTGCTCTTCGATCGCGAGCGACCAGAAGTGCAGCACGGGTGACGGCGAGGTAGCCACCACGTCGGCATAGCTCTGGTGCGTGAGCGTGTACGCGTCTCTCCAGTTCGCCAGGTTGAACATCGCGTACGCGCCGTCGAGGCGGAACTGCGTGACGTCGTGGTGGTTGCCGAGCACGAACACGAGCAGCGCAGTGCCCACGAGGGCGACCCACGCGGCCGGGAGCAGGCGGCGCGCTCGTCGGGCCCAGAAGCGGCCCAGCGAGATCGAGCCGTTGGCCGCGCGTTCGGCGAGCAGCAGCGAGGTGATGAGGAAACCTGACAGCGTGAAGAAGGCGCTGACGCCGAGATAGCCGCCGCGGGCCCAGCTGAAGTTCGAGTGGAACAGGAGGACGGCCGCGACCGCGGCGCCCCGCAGCCCGTCGAGAGCTGGGAGGTAAGTGAGGGCACGCGGATTCTCCGCCTCGAGGCCGCCCGGCATGGCCCGAGATCATGCCTGGTCCGGGCCCATCCGTGCATCCATCTCCGCCCAATTCTCCCGGCCTGTGCCGAGAGGCATGGCGTGGGAGGCCGGCGGGCCGCTCGGCGTGCGGCCCACCTGATTCCCACCGCTCAAGCGGTTCCGGCCACACCCACCGGGCAGCTCACGCCTGTGCCGCCCAACCCGCAGTAGCCACCCGGGTTCTTGGCGAGGTACTGCTGGTGGTAGTCCTCGGCGTAGAAGAAGGTGGGCGCGGGGACGATCTCGGTAGTGATCGCGCCGTGGCCCGCCGTCGCGAGCTGCTCGCCGTAGACGGCCTTCGACTCCTCGGCGGCGCGCTGCTGCGCATCGTTGAACGTGTAGATGCCCGAGCGGTACTGCGTGCCGACATCGTTGCCTTGGCGCATGCCCTGGGTGGGGTTGTGGTTCTCCCAGAAGATCTTGAGCAGGGCGGCGTAGCTGGTCTTGGCCGGATCGAAGACCACCAAGACCACCTCGTTGTGGCCGGTGCGACTCGAGCAGACCTCTTGGTACGTGGGGTTCGGCGTGTGACCGCCCGCGTAGCCGACGGCGGTGGAGTACACGCCCGGCGCCGTCCAGAACTTGCGTTCGGCGCCCCAGAAGCAACCCATGCCGAACATGGCGAGCTCGGTGCCCGGCGGGAACGGGCCCTCGAGCGGTGCGCCGAGCACGAAGTGCGTCGCGGGCACGTCGAAGGGGCGCTCGTCGCGTCCGGGGAGTGCGTCGGCGGGGTCGATCAGTGCAGTCTTCTTGGCGAACAGCACGGCAGTCTCCTCAACGGTTCCGATGATCTCGATCGGTGTCGACGCGACCGAGCGTTGTGGCCTTGCGTACTGTCTCGGCCGGGTCGAGAACGTGACACTCGGTGTGCCGGCGCACGATCATTCCACGCCGTCGGGCGCGCCGACCGGTGCCGGGTTGCGGCCCGCTCGGGGCGCGTCGCGCGACTCGGCGGGCGGCCCGAGCTCCTCGCCGTCGTACGCGAACCAGACGCATTCGCAGTTCCCGATCACTGCCGACGCGTCGAGCCCCGCCCGGCGAGTCACCGCGCGCGTGAGGCCGCCGTGGGTGACCACGAGCAGCGCACCCGGCGCGCTCTGCCGATGGGCTTCGCCGAGCGCGACGTCGAAGCGTTCGAGGATCTCGGCCGCGGTCTCTCCGCCGGTCGGTGCTTCGAGGGTGCCGGCGCGCCACGCCGCCAGCTCGTCGGGGTAGCGCGCCGCGAGCTCGTCGCGCGTGAGTCCCTGGAACACTCCGCCGTGGCGTTCCCGGAACCCGGGGTGCGCGACCGGCGGTGGGGCGTCGAGTGCCTCGGCGATCAGCTCGGCGGTGTGCCGGGCGCGGCTCAGATCGGAGCAGTAGATCGCCGCGAACTCGAGCCCATCGCCGGCGAGGGCGCGGCCGCGTGCGCGGGCCTGGTCGACGCCGGCCGGTGTGAGCGGTACGTCGAGCCAGCCCTGCCATCGACCCGCCGCGTTCCAGGCCGACTCGCCGTGGCGGACCACCAGAACGTCGCGCACCCGGTCACGCTACCGTCGCTCGGCGCCCTCTTGACCGCGCGGTCTAGTGTCGCGCGCGGCCACGGAATCGTTGCGAGGAGCCCACTGATGCCTACCGCCGTCATCATCGACGCAGTCCGAACGCCGCTCGGGCGGCGCAACGGCGGCCTCAAGGACGTGCACTCCGTCGACCTCGCTGCGCACGTGCTGCGCGCGCTCGTGGAGCGCAACGACATCGATCCCGCGCTCGTCGAAGACGTGATCATGGGTTGTGTGATGCAGGTCGGCGAGCAAGGCGTCAACATCGCCCGCAACGCCGTGATGGCCGCCGGCTTCCCCGACACCACACCCGGCACCACGGTTGATCGCCAGTGCGGCTCGTCGCAGCAGGCCGCGCACTTCGCCGCGCAGGGCGTGATGGCGGGCGCCTACGACATCGTCATCGCAGCCGGCGTCGAGAACATGACCCGAGTGCCCATGGGCGCGAGCGTGTCGAGCAAGGACTTCGGCTTCCCGTTCAGCGCGCAGCTCACGGCGCACCACCCGAACCTCGTGCCGCAGGGCATCTCGGCCGAGATGATCTCCGAGAAGTGGGGCATCTCGCGCGAAGCGAACGACGCGTTCGCGCTCAGCTCGCAGCAGCGCGCCGCACGCGCCCGCGAAGAAGGCCGCTTCGAGCGCGAGATCGTGCCGGTGCCGGTGCACGGAGCCGATGGCGACACGCTCGTGAGCCTCGACGAGGGCATCCGGCCCGACACCTCGTTGGAGCGGCTCGGCCAGCTCAAGCCGTCGTTCAAGCCCGACGGTGTGATCACCGCCGGCAACTCGTCGCAGATCACCGACGGTGCCGCCGCCATGCTCGTGATGAGCGAAGAGGCGGCGAAGCGCCTCGGCCTCAAGCCCAGGGCGCGCTTCCACTCGTTCGCGCTCGCCGGCGCCGACCCGGTGCTCATGCTCACCGCGCCCATCCCGGCCACCTCGAAGGTCCTCGAGCGCGCCGGCATGACGCTCGATCAGATCGACCTCGTGGAGATCAACGAGGCGTTCGCGCCCGTCGTGCTCGCGTGGGAGATGGAGCACCACCCCGACATGGACAAGGTCAACGTGAACGGCGGCGCGATCGCCCTCGGCCACCCGCTCGGCTGTTCCGGCGCCCGCCTCATGGCGACACTGCTCAACGAGCTCGAGCGCACCGGCGGCCGCTTTGGATTGCAGACCATGTGCGAGGGTGGCGGCATGGCGAACGCGACGATCATCGAGCGGCTCGACTAGGGCGATGCGCTCGTCATGATCTGGTTCGCGCTCCGCGCGGTGGTGGCGGTCGTCGTGGCAGTCGGCGTGTACCTGTCCGGTGCGCACTTCGTGCGCAACTTCGCCAAGGGCCACGCCGAGGACGACGAAGAGCC
Organism: Acidimicrobiia bacterium; assembly: GCA_017882905.1. Lineage (GTDB taxonomy): Bacteria > Actinomycetota > Acidimicrobiia > IMCC26256 > PALSA-610 > Chersky-683. The sequence goes on from JADGOO010000173.1 coordinate 4,046, forward strand.
CGTGACGATGGCCGACGTGGATTACCGGTTCCGGTGCATTGTCTGTGGCGCCGAGGTGATCATGTACGCCGCGCCCGACGGCGAGACGCCGATGCCGCCCCGGCACTGCGCCGAGCGCATGGCGCTCATCGCCCCAGTCACTTGAGGCCAGTCACCTGAGGCCCGTCACCTGAAGCCCGTCACCTCGGGAGTTACACCGATGTGATTCTCCACAGACTTGTCCACAGTCTGTGGAGAACCAACTTCGCCTACTTGTAGTTGGCGGCGAGCGAGAAGCCGAAGACCACGAGCACGAGACCGAGGAAGAGGTAGCGGTTCTCGGCGTTGCCGGGCAGCAGCCCCAGGTAGTTGATGACGATCACGGCCACACCGGTGAGCAGTGCGGTGCCCATGACCGCGGGCACCCACAGCGGGCTGCGCTTGGCGCTCTTCGGCTTCGGCGGCGTGTAGCGCCCGCTGCTCTTGGTCTTTTGGGCCATGCGGTTGCGCAATCTACTGCCGGGAACGGCGTCGGGCGCGAGTACCGTCGCTGGCCGTGCGCGTGCTCGTGATCGACAACTACGACAGCTTCGTCTACAACCTGGTGCAGTACCTCGGTGAGCTCGGCGCCGACCCGTTGGTGCACCGTCACGACGATC
>JADGOO010000174.1 GCA_017882905.1 Acidimicrobiia bacterium
CAGCCCTTGATCGTCTTGCACAGGATCGCCGTCGGGGCGCCGCTGCCGAGGTTCTCCGTGGCCGCCTTGTAGGCGGCGTACAGCTTCCGGTAGTCGTGGCCGCCGCGGGGCAGCCAGCGGAGCTCGTCGTCGGACAGGTGCTCCACCAGCTTGCGCAGCCGGGGGTCGGGTCCGAAGAAGTGCTCACGGATGTACGCGCCACTCTCGACCGCGTACTTCTGGAACTCGCCGTCGACCGTGCTGTTCATACGATTGACGAGCACGCCTTCGGTGTCGCGCGCGAGCAGGTCGTCCCAGGCCCGGCCCCACACGACCTTGATCACGTTCCAGTTCGCGCCGCGGAACTTCGCTTCGAGCTCCTGGATGACCTTGCCGTTGCCGCGCACCGGACCGTCGAGACGTTGCAGGTTGCAGTTCACGACGAAGATCAAGTTGTCGAGTCGCTCGCGAGCGGCCAAGCTCAACGCCGCGCCCGCTTCGGGCTCGTCCATCTCGCCGTCGCCGATGAAGCACCACACGGTGGATTCACTGGTGTCGCAGATGTGCTGATCCATCAGGTAGCGGTTGAAGCGCGCCTGGTACACCGCGTTGAGTGGGCCGAGACCCATCGACACGGTGGGGAACTCCCAGAAGTTGCGCATGCGGCGCGGGTGCGGGTAGCTCGGCAGGCCGCGGCCACCGGTCTCGCGCCGGAAGTGGTCGAGCTGCTCGCCAGTGAGACGACCCTCGAGGAACGCGCGCGCGTAGATGCCCGGCGCGGCGTGGCCCTGGATGTACACGAGGTCACCCGCGGTGCCGTCGGCCTTGCCGTTGAAGAAGTGATTGAAGCCCACCTCGTAGAGCGACGCCGCGCTGGCGTAGGTGGAGAGGTGGCCGCCGAGACCGTCGAAACGGTGGTTGGCGCGGTCGACCATCGCGACCGCGTTCCAGCGCACGATGCGGCGGATCCTCCGCTCGAGCGTCTCGTCGCCGGGGAACCAGGGCTCCTCTTCGGGCGGGACGGTGTTGATGTAGTCGGTGGTGACCATGGCGGGCACGCCGACGCCCTTGTCGCGCGCCCGCTCCATGAGCCGCGCCAAGAGGTAGTGCGCGCGAGCCTTGCCCTTGATGTCGATGACGGCATCGAGGCTGTCGAGCCACTCCCCCGTCTCGTCATGGTCGATGTCGGGCAGCTGGCGGATCTGCGCGTCGAGGAACAAACGGACCTCCAGAGTTCGTCTCGATTCGCATGGTCGGCACCTACGCCCGCAGGCATGAGCACCACCTCAAGCGTAGGACCGCTCGCGCGCGCCCCTGGCGCATGGTGCGCCCTCGATCGTCGGTCGCGTGGGTTCAGGGACGGTTGGCCTCGATGGCGGCACGCAGGGCCGGGGCCGCCTCGGCCGTCCAGGCGCGCGACGGTTCTCGCTCGATCGCCGCGAAGGTCGCGTCGGACAGCGCGTAGAGGTCGCGGGCGTTGCCACCGAGGATCCGCGCTTTCGCGGCGTCGGTGAGCGGCGCGTACCCGAACTGGTCTTGCATCGCACGCGGGATCGTGAACCCACGGAACGCGTCGATGAGCGGTTGCGGCGTGCCGTACCACGTGGAGTCGGTACCCCACAGGATGCGCTCGGGGCCGAGCGCGGCGACGAGCTTGCCGAGCACATGTGCGGCCTCGACCGGACGCCGCAGCATCAAGTACCAGGTGCTGCCGAGCTCGGCGTACACGTTGGCGCGTGGCCCGATGCCGTGTGCGCGCAGCGAGTGCAGCAGGCGATCGACCCCGCGTGCCTCGGCCGCGGGTTGCTCGGGATCGAACGCGCCTTCGGCGCCCACCGGGTCGCGCTCGTAACCCGAGTGGTAGACGACGAAGCGAATGTTCGGGAACGCGGCCGCGGCCGGGCCGATGTCGCGCGGCGACGCCGTCGCCACCGACGCGTCGGGGATCGGACCGCCGAGCCCCTTGTGCGCGCACACGATCTGCGGACCGAGCTCGTGTACGTGAGCGAGGAACCTCGTTCCAACATCGTCGTCGAGGAACCAGCCGCCGCCCGGCCCGTACAGCGTGTACACCTTCCAGGCTGCGGGGCGCAGCGTGTCGCGCCACCCGACCATGCGGTCGAGCTCGTCGGGTCCGAGGTCGGGATGCACGATCGTGTGCGTGAGCACCCGCCCGTCGTCGCCGTAGCGCGCGACCACGTCGCGCGCCGCGGCGATCTGCGCGTTCGAGAGCACGTTGTCACCCTGGGGTCCGGGGGTCGAAGTGAGCAGCGCTACCGCCGTCTCGCTCGCGCCGAAGACGAGTGCCGCCCATGCGGCGGCGTCGATCGCGTGAGGGTCGATGGCGTCGCCCCATCGCTGCGGATCGACCATGCGCAGGAAGCCCGCGAGCGCGTCGGCGTGCCGGCCGCGCCACAAGCCGGGATCAACGAGGTGGGTCTGCACGTCGACCACCGCGGATCGGCGTGCGAACGTCTCGCCGGCGGCCTGCTCGTCGACGGTGGCGGCTTCGGGAACCGCGTAGAAGCCGCCGCCGGCCGCGGCGTCGATCTCGCGTAGCGCCACGGCCGTCGCGCGTCGGTCGAACGCGAACTGCGTCAATCCCACTCCAGTCCTCGCCGCGGCACGATGCGTCGCCTCGCTTGCACGCGACAGCAGGTCGCCGGGCACAGCGAGCGCGGGCACTTCGTCGGAGGTGAGCGCGCGCAGCAGGGGCGAGACGACCATCAGTTGCAGCCTCGCTGGGCCTGAGAGCGAGCGCAAGCCGGCTCACGGCCCGGGAGATGGCCGGCAAGACTCCGCGTGCGGGACAGGGTGGCCCGAGCTGCCCCTCACCTACCCGGTTCCGGTACCCGACCAACAGATCGACAACGCCATCGCTTGAACTCTTCGCGACCGGCGGCCGTAGTCGTACGCGACACAGCCGCGGAATGGGAGAGCTGCGATGACGCGAACGAAACCTCGATCACGAACCATGCACGTAGCCGCGGCGGCACTGGCCACCGCCGCGTTGGGTGGCGGGCTGCTGGCGACGCCGTCCGTCGCCGGTGCCGGGCCGCAAGGGCTGAAGGTCGTGCCGCTCGTGGCCGACCGCGCGGGCCACGCGCCGGTGGTCGACAAGAACCTCGTCAATCCGTGGGGCCTCGCCGACGCGCCGGGCGTGCCGCTGTGGGTCGCCGACAACGGTGTCGACGTCGCCACCCTGTACACCGGCGCGATCGCCGGTGCGCCGGTCACTCCCGTTCCGTTGGTGGTGAGCATCACCGGTGGCGCACCGAGCGGGCAGGTGTTCAACGCAGGGAACGGCTTCCAGGTGACCGACGGTCACACGTGGGCGCCGGCGAAGTTCTTGTTCTCGTCGGAGAGCGGTGACATCACCGGCTGGTCGCCCATGGTGAGCGGCACAGTCGCGCAGCGACGCGTGCACGTACCCGACGCCGTGTTCAAGGGTCTCACCATGGCGATGGTCAACGGCCACGCTCGCATCTATGCGACCGACTTCCACAACGGTCGAGTCGATGTGTGGAACGACCACTTCATGCCGGTGAACGTGCCCGGCGCCTTCATGGATCCGATGCTGCCCGCCGGCTACGCGCCGTTCAACGTGCAGCTCCTCAACGGCAACCTGTACGTGACCTACGCCGTGCAAAATGCTGCGCGTCACGACGACTCCGCCGGTCCCGGACACGGCATCGTCGACGTGTACAGCACGTCCGGCATGTTCCTGCGCCGCCTCGTGAGCCACGGTCTGCTCGACTCGCCGTGGGGGCTCGCGATCGCGCCCCGGAGCTTCGGTCCGTTCGCGGGCGCACTGCTCGTCGGGAACTTCGGCGATGGTCACATCGACGCCTACAACCCGATGACCGGCCAGTCGATGGGCCCGCTCACCGACTCCGCCGGCCACGCCCTGTGGATCGACGGTCTGTGGGCGCTGCGCACCGGTAGCAACGTGTTCGGTGGCCCCGGCAGCATCGAGTTCAGCGCCGGATCCGACCACGAGGCCCACGGCCTCCTCGGAGTGATTCGCCCCTGAAGGCGGTGGTCGCCGAGCCGGTCAGCGTCAACCCCACGCGCGCTGACCGGCTTCGGCGCCATCTGCCAGGTGGGCAGCGTGACCGTCGTGCGGCGGCACCTGCATCGATCACTCTGCTGCTCCGTTGCCTGCTGACGGCCGCCGGCCGTCAGCAGGTTCCGGTCATCGCAACGAGCGCCGCCCACTCGCTCGGCGTCGCGCTGAGATGCCACTTCGCTTTGATGCGATCCCACGAGAGCGCGTAACGACACCAGCTCGATTGCGCCGGCGGCCGCCACAGGTCGGGACCGTCATCGCCCTTGGCACGGTTCTCGCCGCTCGGGATGGCGACGAGATGGTCGGGATCGGTGAGGTCGTTCGCGTAGGCGATGCGCAGCGCCTCGGACCACGACCATGCGCCCGACTGCCATGCGTTGTCGAGCGGCACGGTGTGATCGATGTCGAACGCGTGCGCCGACGTAGTGGTCGTGCCCGACCACGGATCCACCCAGCTCCCGCTCACGACCGTGCAGCCGCTCGCCGACCACGTGACCGCAACGAGCGATTGGTGCGCGAGCACCTCGGCGCGCGTGTCGCGGCAACCGACCTGATCGAGCCAACCACCGAACTCGGTGGTGCGATGGTAGGTGGATGCGTGGC
>JADGOO010000175.1 GCA_017882905.1 Acidimicrobiia bacterium
CATACTGAGTCGCCGCGACGGCCCTTTCGAGCTAGACGGTCGCACCCTGGGCCTGCGGCTCCCGCGGGCGCAGCCCCAGGGAGGCCAGCAGCGCCCGGTCGGAGGCATGGTCGGCGCAGGGCACGGCGTCGGTGAGCATGATGTTGCGCTCGCTCGAGAAGATCGAGCTGGCCCCGGCCATGAAGCAGAGGGCCTGGTCGGCCACGCCCATCAGGTGGCGGCCGGCCGACAACCGCACCGTCGAGGTGGGCATCAGGATCCGGGCCACCGCGATCATGCGGACCGTGTCGGTGATCGGCACATCGGGGGCGTCGGCGAGCGGCGTTCCCGGGACCTTCGAGAGCACGTTGATCGGCACCGACTCCGGGTGCGGGTCGAGGGTGGCCAGCGTGTGCAACATCGAGGCGCGGTCGTCGAGCGCCTCCCCCATGCCGATGATGCCACCGCTGCACACCGTCACGTCGGTGGTGCGGAGATTGGCGATCGTGTCGAGCCGATCCTGGTAGGTGCGGGTCGTGATGATCGTGTCGTAGTACTCAGCCGACGTGTCGACGTTGTGGTTGTAGGCGTAGAGCCCGGCATCGGCGAGACGCTGGGCCTGATCGGCGCTGAGCATCCCGAGCGTGCAGCACACCTCGAGTCCGAGGTCGTTCACGCCCCGCACCATGTCGAGCACGCGATCAAACTGGGCGTTGTCCTTCACCTCGCGCCACGCGGCACCCATGCAGAGACGCGTCACACCGTTGTTCTTGGCTCGTCGGGCGATGCGCAGCACCTCGTCGGCGGCCATCAGCGGCTCGGGCTTCACGTCGCTGTCGTTGTGCGCCGACTGCGAGCAGTAGCCGCAGTCTTCCGGGCATCCGCCGGTCTTGATCGACACGAGCTGGCACACCTGCACCTCGTCGGCACGGTGGTACTCGCGGTGCACGGTGGCCGCCCGGTACACGAGATCCATCAGCGGCTCGTCGAACAGCGCGCGGACCTCGGCCCGCGTCCAATCAGTGCGAATCGGGGTCGCCATGGGCGACGACGCTAGTACCCACGCGGTGCGGTCGATCGGGCCGACGACCGGGCACCTCGACTGGGCTCGGACGCGCCACGTAGCGTGCGCGGCGTGCAGGATCTTGCAGGCAAAGTGGCGGTCGTGACCGGTGGCGCGAGCGGCGTGGGCAAGGGCCTCGCACAAGCCCTCCTCGACGAAGGCGTGCGCCTCGTCATCGCCGACGTGGAGCGCGACGCCATCGATCGGGCCGTCACCGAGCTCGGCGCCCAAGCCGACGCGGCTGGAGCCGGCGGCACAGTCGAAGGTGTGCGCACCGACGTGAGCGATCCGGCGTCGGTCGCCGCGCTCGCCGACCAGGTCTACGAGCGCTACAGCGCGTGCCACATCCTGTGCAACAACGCGGGGGTCACCTCGGGCGGCGGCGGCAAGCCGTGGGAGCAGGAGTACAACGACTGGCGCTGGTGCTACTCGGTGAACGTGTTCGGCGTGGCCAACGGCGCGCTCGAGTTCGTGCCGCGCATGCTGGCGTCGGGCGAACCGGGTGTGGTGATGAACACGTCGTCGGGTGACGGCGGATTCGCGCCCGTCCCGTTCGCGTCGGTGTACGCGTCGAGCAAGGCCGCCGTGTCGTGCTTCACCGAAGCGCTCGCGCACCAGCTCGCGGCCGAAGAAGGTGCCCGCGTGCGAGCGTGCGTGTTCTATCCATCGGGGGGCCTGCTCGACACGGGCTTGTGGACCGCGCAGCGCAACCGCCCCGACGACCTCGCCCGCACCAAGAACCGCGAGATGGGCGCGCAGACCACGTTCGAGGGATACCGCGAGCTGCTCCGCTCGATGGGACGACCCGCCGAGGTGATGGACACCTACGAGCTCGGACGCTTCGCGGTGCAAGGCATCAAGGACGACCGCTTCATCATCAGCTACGGCCTCGACGAGGTGAGCGAGCTCCTGCACCGTCGCGCCGACGCCATCGCCCGAGCCGAGCTCCCGCCGCCCCTCCACTGAACGAACATGCGTCAGAAACCGACGCCCGGGCGGGACAACTGACGCATGTTCGGTGGGTCAGTCGTTGGGGAAGGTGACGATGAGCAGCGCGCCGCCGCCTTCGGCGTTGGCCGCTCGCACCGTGCCGCCGTGCGCTCGGGCGACCTCCTGCACGATCGACAGCCCGAGACCTGAGCCGGGCCGGCTGCGCGCCGCCTCGGCCCGGTAGAAGCGATCGAACACGTGGTCGAGATCGCGAGGCTCGAAACCCGGCCCGTGGTCGCGCACCGTCAGCGTCGATGCGTGCACGCCAACCTCGATCGGCGTGCCGTCGTCACTGAACTTCACTGCGTTCTCGAGCAGGTTGCCAACCAGCCGCTCGACGCGACGAGGATGCCCGTAGACGCGTGACTCGTCGGCGGCGACGGAGATGGTGCGGTTGCTGCGGCGGCGGGCGCGTTCCGCTTGGCGTTCCACCACCACGCCGAGGTCGAAGGTGACCGCCGTGTCGTCGTCGTCATCGTCGTCGATCACCAAGGCCACGAGCTCCTCGACGAGTGCCTGGAGCTCTTGCGCTTCGCCGGTCAGGTCGTCGAGCACCCGCTCGCGCACCGGGTCGGGCAGGTCGCGGTGACGGCGCAGCGTCTCGATGTTGGTGCGCAAGCTCGTGAGCGGCGTGCGCAGCTCGTGGCCGGCATCCTGCGCCAGCCGCTGCTGCTGATCGCGGGCGCGCGTCAACGCGCCGAGCATCGTGGAGAACGCGCGGCCCAACCGACCCACCTCGTCGCGACCGTCGATGGCGATCGGCGACTCCTCGGGCTTGCCCGTGGCCGCGATCCGCTCCGCGGTGGCGGCGAGATGCACCAGCGGAGCCGCCGCGCGCCGGGCGATCAGCCAACCGGCTCCGGCCGCCAACGCGATCACGAGCGCACCGACAAGGATCGAACGATCGCGCACGGTGTCGAGGGCACGACTCGCGACTTGCGTGCTCTGGGCGATCTGGACGGCTCCGCTCGGCGAGATCGGAACCGTGTAGATCCGATAGGCCTGGCCATCGTGGGTCGCGCCGTTGTCGAGCCGGGCCGCGGCCAGGTGCTGCGCGACGCGGCGGTCGGCGGCGGATACGGGAAGGCCGTCGTCGATCGAGGTGTGGCTGATCGCCCCGGTCGCGTCGAGGCACTGCACCTGCGCGCCCGGCAGCTCCGGTACGGGCTGGTTCGGCTGTTCACCAGGACCCTGGTCCGGGCCACCGCCCAACTGCGCAAAGCTCGTGCAGAGATCGCGCGCGCGGTTGCCATCGGGATCCTCGAGTCGTTGCCCGAACGAGCGCAGCGACCGGTCGGTCTCCGTGTGCACGCTGCTGCCGGTGACCACGTAGCTCGTGAAGGAGACGGCCACCACGGCGGCCGCGGCGAGCAGCGCGAGCGCGACGGCGACGCGAGCGCGCAGGCTCATGCCAGGCGCAACGTGTATCCGACGCCGCGCACGGTGTGGATGAGCCGCGCCTCACCACCTTCTTCGGTCTTGCGCCGGAGGTAGCCGATGTACACGGCCAGCGCCTTCGACTCGGGCCCGAAGTCGTAGCCCCAGATGCGGTCGTAGATCACATGGTGCTCGAGCACGATGCCCGCGTTGCGGGCGAGGAGCTGCAACAGCTCGAACTCCGTCTTGGTGAGCTCGAGCTCACGCTCGCCGCGCCACACGCGCCGGGCCGCCTCGTCGATGCGCAGGTCGCCGACGCGCAGCTCGCGCTCGTCGTCGAACGTGGTGCGGCGCAGCAGCGCTCGGATGCGGGCGAGCAGCTCGTCGAGCGCGAAGGGCTTCGGCAGGTAGTCGTCGGCGCCGGCGTCGAGGCCGGCGACCCGATCGGAGACCTCGGTCCGGGCGGTGAGCACGAGGATCGGGGTGTGATCGCCGAGCGCCCGGAGCTTGCGGCACACTCCGAGGCCGTCGAGCGCCGGCATCATCACGTCGAGGATGAGCAGGTCGGGTTGCTCGCGCGTCACGAGGTCGAGCGCGGCGAGCCCGTCGGGCACCGCGTCGACCTGGTAGCCCTCGAGCTGCAGCACCCGCTCGAGCGACTCACGGATGGCGCGGTCGTCGTCGGCGACCAGAACACGGCTCACCCCTCCATCATCGCCCGTGCGAGTGAGCCTTGGGTAAGTCGGCGAGTTCCTACCTGTTTCTCAGAGTGGGCGTACGGACCTCTTACCTCGGTGTCCGATGCTGTCCCCATGATCCTGCTGAGCCGAGCCACCCAACAGCGCTGGAAGCGCAGCTGGCGGGCCCGTGCCGCAGCGGCCGGTGTCGCCGCCGTCGCGGTGGGCACCGGTGTACCCCTCGTGGCCCAGGCCACGAGCTCGGCCAACGCGAGCCGGACGGTCGTCGCGACCACGCCCCCCACCGCCGCCGCGACGGCCGCTCCGGCTCCGTCGGCCGACGATTCGAGCCAGGCGCCCGCGCCGTTCACCGTGTCGAGCGGCAGCTGACGATGACCAGCACCGCGTGGTGGTACCTCGCCCGCAGCAGTGGCATCGTCGCCTGGCTGTTCCTCGTGGCCACCGTGGTGATCGGCGCGCTCGCGGCCGGCCGCATGGTGGAGCGCAAGGGCGCCACTCGTTGGCTCTCCGACCTGCATCCCTGGCTGGCTGCACTCTCGGTATTGCTCGTGGTGCTGCACATCGCGGCGATCATCGCCGACCACACGATCTCGTTTCGCGTGATCGACGCCGTCGTGCCGTTCGCGGCGCATTGGCGGCCGCTCGCGATCAGCTGGGGCGTGCTCGGCGTGTGGATGCTCGCCGCGATCATGCTCACCTCGCTCGCGCGCCGGTGGATGTCGCGCAAGGTGTGGCACGCGGTGCACCTCGCGAGCTACGGGCTCGCCGCGACCGTGACGGTGCACGCCATCACCGCCGGGACCGATTTCACGAACCCCTTGGTCGCCCGCGCCGTGGGTGGCATCACGGCGGCTGCGCTCGCAGTGTCGTTGCTGCGAGCGATGGACGGGCGCAAGCCCGCGCCTGCGGTGCGTCGCGTTCCCGCCGTCGCCAGGGTGCCAACCTCACGAGCGCCATCCCGGACGGCGCGATGACAACGACCCGCGCGCGCGAACGCGAGCGCGATGCCGTCATCCCGATAGCACCCCTCGCGAAATGGGCCCAGCCCGAGCGCGAGGGCATCGTCGCGTCGGTCGTCGCGCTCGGTTTGCTCGCGACCATCGCGATGTGGTGGACCAATACGACGTCGCTACACGGCTGGGCCTCTGAGTGGACGGCAGCGGGCCGCGTGCTCGGTCTCGCCGGCACCTACCTGTTGCTTGTGCAAGTGCTGCTCATGGCGCGCGTACCCGTACTCGACCGCTTCATCGGCATGGACCGCCTCGCCGTGTGGCACCGCCGCAACGGTGAGTACGTGGTCGCGCTGCTCACGGCGCATGTGGCGGCCATCACGCTCGGCTACGCACTTGCCGCGCATCAAACGTTCGCCTGGGAGACGGGCACGCTCATCCGCCGCTATCCCGACATGCTCGCCGCAACGGTCGCCATGGCCTTGCTGGTCACGGTGGGCGTCACGTCGGCACGGATCGCCCGGCGCCGCATGAAGTACCAGACCTGGTACTTCGTGCACCTCTACGCGTACCTCGCCGTCGTGCTGGCATTCGCGCATCAGCTCAACAGCGGCAACGAGTTCGCGACCCATCCGGCGAGCCGTTGGTTCTGGATCGCGCTCCATCTCATCGTTCTGGCGGCGCTGCTCATCTTCCGCGTCGGCGTTCCGCTCGCCCTCTACTCGCGCCATCAGCTCCGGGTCGACAAGGTCGAACAGGAGACGCCCGACACCGTGTCGATCTGGATGACGGGCCGCGCCCTGAATCGCTTGCGCGGCGAGTCGGGTCAGTTCTTCCTCTGGCGCTTCCTCACACGCGACGGTTGGTGGCAGGCTCACCCGTTCAGCCTGTCGCGAGCCCCCGACGGGCGCCGCCTGCGCATCACTGTGAAAGGCGCGGGCGACTACACCAACTGGCTCCCACGCGTGAAGCGCGGTACGCGCGTCTTCGCAGAAGGCCCGTACGGCGCATGCACGGCCGAGCGCCGCAGTCGCGACAAGGTGCTCTTCGTGGCCGGCGGTATCGGCGTGGCACCGCTGCGAGCATTGTTCGAATCGATTCCGGCCCGACGCGGCACGCTCAGCTTCATCTATCGGGCCCGCAGCGAAGCCGACTTCGCGTTGCGCGACGAGCTCGAGAAGATCGCGCGCAAGCGCGATGCGCGACTCGCGTTCATCTCCGGCTCCCGAGATGATGCCGCATTCGATCCCGAGATCATCCGAAGCGCCGTCCCCGATGTCGCCGACCACGATGTGTTCGTATGCGGATCGACCGGCTTCGTCGACCATGCGATCGAAGCATTGCGGGATGCCGGCGCCGATCAACGCCATCTGCACGCCGAGCGTTTCGAGCTGTAAGGAGTTCCTGTGCGTCGCGCCATCGTCGCCACTCTCGGCACCATCGCCGGTCTCGTGGCCCTGCTCAACTACAAGACGACCGCGCTCCCCCAACGCGTGAACGCGCTCGGCGCCGGCACCACGCCGACCACCACCGGTGCGTTGCCGGGAGACACCGGCGGGAACAACAGTGGCGGGGGCCCGGGCACCACCGCGCCGAGCGGCCCCGGGTCGCCGACGACGCAGGCCAACGACCGAGTGGTCAAGGGCAACCAGTTCGACAACCAGTTCGGCCCGGTGCAAGTGGAGGTGACGCTCCGTGGCAACAAGATCGTCGACGTCAACGCCCTGCAGATGCCCACCGACCACCAGCAGTCGTTGTTCATCAGCGAGCAAGCAGCCCCGATGCTGCGCCAGGAGACGCTCACGGTGCAGAGCGCGCAGATCGACGTGATCGGCGGCGCCACGTACACGAGCGAGAGCTACGCACAGTCCCTGCAGTCGGCGCTCGACGCGGCGAAGCGATGAGCATCCACGTCGAGCACGTGATGGGCACGGCGGTGAGCATCGACGTGCGCACGCCCGGCGAGCACGCGGCGGCGATCGGCGCGGCGTGTGCCTGGCTGCACGATGTCGACGCGATGTTTTCGCCCTACAAGGAGCACAGCGCGATCAGTCGCCTCGACCGCAGCGACCTCACGCTCGACCGGGCACCCACCCTCGTGCGCGAGGTGCTCGCGCGCTGCGACGATCTCGAGCGCGAGACAGCGGGCGTCTTCTCCGTTCGGGCCACGGGTCATCTCGATCCATCGGGCTTCGTGAAGGGCTGGGCGGCCGAGCGGGCGTCGGCGATCCTCGCGGATCTCGGCGCGACCGATCATGCGCTCAACGCGGGCGGCGACATCCGCCTGCGGGGCACACCGTCGGGCCGCGACACGCCAGCGGACCACCGCGCGCCGTGGACGGTGGGCATCGTGCACCCGTTCGCTCGCGACGCGTACTGCACGGTCGTCGAGATGCGAGATGGTGCCGTGGCCACCTCGGGAACGGCCGAGCGAGGAGCGCACGTGCACGACGGTCGCACTCGCCGAGCAGCGACCGCCCTGGCGTCGGTCACGGTGGTCGGCGAAGACCTCGAGACGGCCGACGTGCGCGCCACGATCGCGGTCGCGTTGGGCCTCGACGCGCCGGCCTGGCTCCGATCACTCGATGGTTGCGAGGCGTACGTGATCGACGCGGGCGGTCACGACTGGGCGACGGCCGGCTTTCCCTTCGCCGCGCTCGCCCCGCAGGCCTGCTCGGCCTGACGCCGCGCCTCGGCGATCCGCCCGTCGCGCACCGCTTCGAGCGCGACGGCGAGGTCGCGCACCTGGTCGCGGCTGAGGTGATCGAGGAGGTTGCGGCGCACGCCATCCACATGGAGCGGTGCGGCGCGCTCGAGGGCGGCCAGCCCGTCGTCGGTGAGCACGGCGAGCGTCACCCGCCGGTCGTCGGCGGCGGGCTCGCGGGTGACGTAGCCGAGCTTCACCAGGCCGTCGAGCCGCCGGGTGAGGCCGCTCGGCGAGAGGTGCATCCGGCCCGCCAGGTCGCACATGCGCATGCGCCCGCCCGGGGTCTCGGAGAGCTGCACGAGCACCCCGTAGTCGCCCTCGGTGAAGCCGTGGGCGACGAGCAGGTCCGACTCGAGCGAGGCGCGCACGTCGGAGAACACCTCCACGAGGCCCCTCCAGGCCCGCATCTCGTCGCCGTCGAGCCACTGCGTCATATGCCGCCAGGATACCCGATTTCTGTTGTGGAACTCAATAGTTGACAGCGCAACCTTCTAGGAGTATTGTTGCGGGCACAACAGTTCGACACGCAAAGACTCGACCCGTTCGAGTCCGCAGAGGAGCAACTCCCATGGCCGACATCAACACCCTCGTTCCCGGCACCTACACCGTCGACGCCGCTCACTCCACGGTCGGCTTCGTCGCCCGCCACCTCATGATCACCAAGGTCCGCGGCCGCTTCACGTCGTTCTCGGGCAACGTCGAGATTGCCTCGAACCCCCTCGACTCGACCGTCGAGGCGACGGTGGACCTCGGCTCGGTCGACACCGGTGACGCGGGCCGCGACGGCCACCTCAAGGGCGCCGACTTCTTCGGCGTCGACGAGAACCCCACGATGACGTTCGCCAGCACCGGCATCAAGCAGGACGGCGGCGAGTACCGCCTCTTCGGCGACCTCACGATCAAGGGCGTGACCCGCAACGTCGAGTTCGACCTCGAGTTCGAGGGCACGGGCACCGACCCGTGGAACAACGCCAAGGCCGGCTTCACCGCCGAGGCCGACATCAACCGCAAGGACTGGGGCATCGAGTGGAACGTGGCGCTCGAGACCGGCGGCGTGCTCGTGAGTGACAAGATCAAGATCCAGCTCGACATCCAGCTCGTCAAGGCGTAAGCCCGACGACTGGCGCCAAGGAGGTCGGCCATGCAGATCAAAGAGCTCGGTCACGCGGTGCTCTACGTGCGGAGCCTCGAGACGTCGCGGCACTTCTACCGTGACGTGCTGGGCTTCAACGAGATCTCGGCCGACCCTCGCGGCTTCGCAGCGTTCAGCTCCGGTCGCACCCATCATGAGCTGTTGCTCATCGAGGTGGGTGCGACCGCGGCGCCGCCGCCCAAGGGCCGGCGCACCGGCCTCTATCACCTCGGCTTCAAGGTCGGCACCACCGACGACGAGCTGCGCGATGCGCTGCGCACGATCGAAGCCGAGGGCGTACGCGTCGTGGGCACATCCGACCACGGCGTGACCCACTCGCTCTACATCCTTGATCCCGACGACAACGAGCTCGAGCTCTACATCGACGTGCAACCCGAGGTATGGCGCGACGACCCGAGCGCCGTGATGGCGCCCATCCGCCCGCTGGCGCTCTAGGCGAGCGGGAGGAGCTCGGTCGGCTCGATGCCGAGGTACTGCTCGAGGTTGCGGTGCAGGTTCACGATGCGGCACTCCTCGGTCTCCGACACGACGAGGTGGCGCAGCGCCGGTTGATGCATGCCGCGCTGTGAGCGAGCGAAGTTGGCGACGTCCTGGTTGAGCACGAGACCGAGCGGCAGCTCCGCTTCGGGATCGAGATCCACGAAGAACGGCTTGCTGCGGACGTCCAAGCCCGCGCCGTTCAACGACTGCGCGGCCGGCCTCCGGTCGAACGCCATCACGTCCATCACCGCGTCGAGATGCGTGGCGCCCGGACGCGACCGCACCACCTGCACCATGTCGGAGAACACGAGCACGGTGATGTTGGGGAACAGGTTGTACTGCTGCATGTCGAGCAGCTGGCCCACCGAGTAGCTCGAGTAGTCGACGCCCTGGGCGGCGCCGCGGTCCACGAGACGTCGCGCGAGCACGTCGCGGATCGTCTGGCCGGCCGGCACCGGCGGGCACGGTTCACCGCGCGCCATGTCGGCGCCCACGCGCACACCCATCACCTCCACGAACGCGTCCCAGATCTGCGCGTCGTCGAGCGGACGGCCGAGGCGAGGCGACGACAGCCCGTACGGCTGCGTGAGCCGACCGTGGCGGCCCCAGATCACTTGCGGCCCGTTCACGTCGTCGGTCATGCCGAGCATCTCGCGGTGGATGCCCTGCACGTGGTACGTCTCGCTGAACCCTTCGATGAGCGTCTTCCAGTTACAGCGCGCCGGGATCGAGACGACGGCGCTGCAGTGGAACTCGTCGAGGCGCGCCCAGGCCGTCTCGTCCGGCAGCACCTCGAGGAACTCGTCGAGTGGCTCCGCGTGCGCGTCGAGGTTCACGAACACGAGCGGGCCCCACGTGCCCACCGCGGCGGGAATCAACGGCAGCTCGTCGTTCGTCACACCGAACTGCTTGCGCGACGGGATCTCGCGCAGCCGGCCTTCAAGGTCCCAGGTCCAGTTGTGGAACGGGCACTTCAGCTCGGCAAGGCCCGCCCCCGTGCCCTCGCAGATCAACGACCCGCGGTGCCGGCACGCGTTCTGGAACGCGCGCAGCTCGCCGTCGGCCCCGCGCACCACGAGCACCGAGTAGGGGCCGATGCGGTGCTCGTGGAAGTCGCCGGGGTGCGCAACCGCGTCGACGGGACACGCGAGCTGCCACACCCGCGGCCAGAGATCTTGCATCTCCCGATCGAAGAACTCGGGGCTCGTGTACCGGGCAACCGGGATCGTCACGCTGCTCACGCGACGATCCTGACCCTTGGCCCGGGCGCGGCGCAACGCGCGTTGCTACGGTCGCAGCCGTGGAGGCGACGGAGGGCGCGATCGACACAATCGTCGACACGATCGTCGACACCGGCCGCTACCCGATCGCCGATCTCGACGACCCGTGCACGCAGGCCGTGATCACCGAGGCCCGCCAGTCGCTCGCGGCACGTGGGGTGGCCATCCTCGCCGGCTTCCTGCGCCCCGAGGCAGTGGCCGCGATCGCCGCCGATGCCGCGCGGCGCCGCAAGTACGCCCACCTCGAAGACGTGTGGGGCACGCCGTACCTCGGCCTCCCCGACGAGTCGTTCCCCGAAGGCCATCCGCAGCGCACGAGCGTGCTCTCCAAGACCTGGGTGCTCGCCTACGACCTCGTGCCGCCCGACAACCCGGCGCGCGTGCTGTTCGAGCAGGACAGCCTCACGGCCTTCCTCGGCGAAGTGCTCGAGCGCCGGCCGCTGTACCGCATGGCCGATCCGCTCGGCGCGCTCAACATCACACTGATGGACGTCGACCACGTGCAGGGCTGGCACTACGACAGCACCGATTTCGTGGTGTCGCTCGCGGTGCAGAGCAGCGCGGGCGGCGGCGAGTTCGAGTGCGCACGCGACATCCGCGATGCCAACGACGAGCACTACGACGACGTGGCAACCGTGTTGCGCGGCGACGACGCTCGTGCGGGGCTCGTGGAGACCTACCCGATGACTCCTGGCACGCTCATGGTGTTCATGGGTCGCTCCTCGTTGCACCGGGTGGCGCCGGTCACGGGCTCCACGCCGCGCATCGTCGCGCTGTTCGGTTACGACACGTTGCCCAATACGCAGAGCTCCGAGCTCCTGAAGCTCGTGCGCTACGGGCGCAGCGAGCCGCTGCGGGCAGCACGGTGAGCGCATTGGTCACACAGATCGGCGAAGGCTTCGCCGGCGACGGCGCCGACGCGGCGCACATCAACAGCGTGCTCGGCGCTCGTGGCGGCCCGGTGGAGACAGCATGGGTCAGCGCGCTCGCGCAACCGTCGGCGGGGCACACTCCGTTCGTGGTGGTGGTGCGGCCCGCACTCGCGGTGAAGCCGCTCACGCTGTTCGTGAACAAGGCATCGATCGCGAGCGACCGCCACGGCGAGCTCACCTGGGGCGCGGCGCAGGCCGGCGTGGCTCGGGGCGTGAAGGACGCCGTCGCGCGCGGCGTGGTCACCGGCGCCAACGACCTCCTGCTCATCACGGCGGTCTGGGTGAACCCCGAGGCGGCCGACGAGCGAGCCGTGTACGAGAACAACGCCCGGGCCACGTTCGACGCGCTGCGCGCGGGTGCGGCCGGCGACCCCGCCGTGGAGTCCGTGCTCGCCGAACCCGGCGAGCCGTGGAACCCGTACTTCCGCAACGGGCGCTGAGCCCCACGGACCGACTGCAACATTTCGCGCCCTCGCAGGCTTGGTAGGTCGACAGATGAACACTGCCGACTTCGCCGGGTGGTACCGCCGTGAACAGCCGCGGATCGTGAACAGCCTGTACCTGCTCTCGGGCTCGCTCGACGCGTCGCGCGACCAGGCCGACGAGGCGTTCGCCCGTGCCGCGGCGCGCTGGCCGCGCGTGAGCTCGATGGAGTCGCCGGGTGGCTGGACGTTCCGGGTGGCCCTCAACGTGCTGCGCAAGGACCAACGCCGTCGGGCGCGCGAAGCCGACGCCCCGAGCCGACGC
>JADGOO010000176.1 GCA_017882905.1 Acidimicrobiia bacterium
ACGTCGTCGGTCTTCTTGGCGACTTCCTTGACGAGCTCCGCACCGATCTTCTCGTACGGGTCCTCGAGGTCGATCTCCTTGGCGATGGAGACACCGTCGTTGGTGATCGTGGGTGCGCCCCACTTCTTCTCGAGCACGACGTTGCGGCCCTTCGGGCCAAGCGTGACGCGTACCGCGTCGGCGAGCTTGTTCATGCCCGCTTCGAGCGAGCGGCGGGCGTTCTCGCTATAGGCGATTTGCTTCGGCATTGTTGGACAACCCCCTTGGCAGCGACTCTGCTGCGGGCGTGAGTAGGACGTGTTTGTTAGCACTCACGATAGCAGAGTGCTAACGCCATGCTGGCACTCGCGAGGCGCGAGTGCAAGGCGCGCGGCGGCGCGGCGCTGCGGCACGACCGAAAGCCGGGCGTGGCCGGCGGCACCGGACATGACGTTTGCGTCAGGGGCTTGTCAGGGTGCCCATAGTCGAGTTAGGGTACCCTTAGTTGACGGACCGGCGGAGACGTCGAGGAGTGTGTCGTCATGGGCGCCAGCCTGCTGATCATGCTGCGAGAGGGCCTCGAGATGGCGCTCATCGTGGCGATCCTGCTGGCCTACCTGCGCAAGATCGAGCGCACCGACGCCAGCCCCGCCGTCTGGGGCGGCGTGCTCGCCGCCGCCGCCGTGTGCATCGTCGCTGCGGTGCTCTTCGACCGCTTCGTCGGTGCCTTCTCGAACTCCAGCGCCGAGCCGTGGGTGGAGGGGTTGCTCGCCCTCACCGCCGGCCTCGTGCTCACCGCGATGATCTTCTGGATGCGCGGCCACGCGCGCAGCATCGCCGGCGACCTCCACTCGCGTCTCGACCGGGTGATCGAGCGCGGCCCGTTCGCCATCGCGCTCATCTCGTTCATCGCCGTCACCCGCGAAGGCTTCGAGAGCGTCCTGTTCCTCATCGGCGCACAAGAAGCCGGCCAGACCTCCGGGATCGACACCGTGATCGGCGGCCTCATCGGGCTCGCCGCCGGGATCGCCATCGCCGTGTTCGTCTACGGCTACGGCCACCGCATCGACCTGCGCAAGTTCTTCACCGTCACCGGTGCGCTGCTGATCCTGTTCGCCGCCGGGCTGCTCGCCAAAGCCGGCTTCGAGCTCGTGCAGGCGATGCACATCCACGCACTCGACACGGGGCGGGTCTTCACCGTGACGTCGGGACCCTTCGCCCACGGATGGGTCCATGACTTCCTCGAAGGCATGTTCGGCTGGTCGTCGAACGAAGCGTCGCCGCTTCGGGTCGCGATCTACTTCGCCTACCTGCTTCCCGTCACGTACCTGTTCTTCTTCGGCGGGCGCACCGAATCGCGGCCCACCGCACCGCGATCACGCCAGGCGGAGCCGGCGCACGCGTCGTAGTGTCGCCGCAGCATGGCTGACCATCACGACGCGACCGAGGAGTACCTCGAGAACATCCTCGAGATCGAAGAGGAGGGCACGCGAGTCATGCGCGCCCGCCTCGTCGAGCGCCTCGGGCTCTCGGCCGCGACCGTGTCGGAAACGGTCGGCCGTCTCGAAGAACAAGGGTTCCTCGAGGTGCTCGACGACCGCACCGTCGCACTCACCGCCAAGGGGCGCACGCTCGCGACCACGGTCGTGCGCCGCCACCGGCTCGCCGAGCGGCTCCTCGTCGATGTGATCGGGCTCGAATGGGAGAAGGTGCACCGGGAAGCCGATCGGTGGGAGCACGTGATCTCCGACGACGTGGAAGCCAAGCTCATCGCGCTCCTCGGCGATCCCGCCACCTGCCCCCACGGCAACCCGATCCCCGGCTCCAACCAGACACCGTCGCTCACACCCACCGTGACCCTCATGCGGGCACCCCGCGGCGGCTTCACTGTGGCGCGCATCAGCGAACGGCTCGAGATCGACGACGAACGGATCCGATTCGTCGCCGCCGCATCACTCGTTCCGGGCGCGCACGCGACCGTGCTCGACCGCAACGCCGACGACGTGTCGGTGCGCACCGACAGCGGCGACCACCGCATTCCCGCGGCCATCGCCGAACAGCTGCACGTGACAATCGGCTGAGCACAGCGCGGTCACGCGCCGATCGGCTGCCACTCCCGCAGGTGCAACGTGGACGCCAGGCGGATGCCGAGCGTGTCGATCGACTCGACGCGGCGCGTCTGCGGCACGATCTCACCTTCGAACGGCCACCACAGATCCCAGTACCGATCGGTGCGCAAGATCTGGCCGAGGGCACCGTCGTGCACTTCCACACTCCATTGCGACGGCAGCCACCGGGCGTCGGGGCGAACGTGCCAACGCTCCACCCGCACCATCTCGAGCAGCGACCCGCTGCGCCGCGACGCCAACGTGATCCGATGCTTGCGCACCCGGAAGGTCGCGGCGTGCGGATCGCCGTGCAGCACCACCAACGGCCCGAGCGGATGCGGCGTCTCGTCGAGCGACATGGCGAAGCGCCCTTCGGCCGGCTCGAAGTCGTGGCCGAACAGGGTTCGCGACAAGCTCCGGAGCTCCTGGGTGAGCCACTCGAACTGAGGCGCCGCCACCCGCACTGCCGTCGCCGCCCGCGCGTCGCCCGCCCCGCACACCGCCACCGTTGCCTCGTAGTGGGCGTCGTCGCGGCCGAAGCTCGCCTGCGCGCTCCACCCGCCGAAGTCCCGTGGGTAGCGGTACCGGTGGGCGAACGCGTCAGCCAACACGAGCGCGGCACGCGCCGACGTCTGCGACTCGCTCACCCCGCCAACATCGGCCTGCGACGGCGCCGGGTGTACGCCCAATACCCGGGCGCACCGCCCCTGTGACTACTGCCCGCCGGCGACCGCCGGCACGATGCTCAGCACCTGTCCGGCGGTCACGACCGTGGCGACGCCGTCGAGGAAGCGGATGTCCTCGTCGGCGACGAACACGTTCACGAAGCGGCGCAGGGTGCCCGACTCGTCGAAGAGCCGCTCGCCGAAGCCGGGATGCGACGCGTCGAGGTTCTTCAACACATCGCCGACAGTCGCGCCTTCGCAGCTCACCTCGCCGGCACCACCCGAGAGGTTCCGCAGCTGCGTGGGGATCCGGACCGTGACCGACATCAGTGCTCCTCGATCGTGAACGCCTCATGGAACGCGTCGAGCGTCGGCGAGATCGTGGCCGTGGGGCCCACCACCTCTTGCACCGCGTCGAGCGTCTTCAAACCGTGGCCGGTGATGTACGCCACCACCCGCTCGTCGGGGCGCACCACCCCTTCGCGCGCCAGCTTGGCGAGCGTCGCGATCGTCACACCGCCGGCCGTCTCCGCGAAGATTCCCTCGGTGCGTCCGAGCAGGCGCATTCCCTCGACGATCTCGTCGTCAGTGACTGCGGCCATGCCGCCACCCGTGCGCCGCACCACATCGAGCGCGTAGTAGCCGTCGGCAGGGTTGCCGATCGCGAGGCTCTTCGCGATCGTCGACGGCTTCACCGGCTTGATCGTGTCGCTCTGCGTGAGCCATGCCTCGGCGACGGGTGAGCAGCCGAGCGCTTGCGCTCCGCTCACACGCACCTGCGGCTCCTCGTCGAGCAGGCCCACCTTGTAGAGCTCGGCGAAGCCCTTGTCGATCTTCGTGAGCAGCGAGCCACTGGCGATGGGCACGACCACGTGGTCGGGCGTGGTCCACCCCAGCTGTTCGGCCGTCTCGAACGCCAGGGTCTTGGAGCCCTCGGCGTAGAAGGGTCGGACATTCACGTTCACGAACGCCCACGGATACGTGCCGGCAAGCTCCGCGCACAGACGATTGACATCGTCGTAGTTGCCGTTGACGGCCACCACGTTGCCGCCGTACAGCGACGTGGTGACGATCTTGCCCGCCTCGAGATCGGCCGGAACGAACACGTAGCTCTTGAGACCGGCCCGTGCCGCGTGCGCGGCGACCGAGTTGGCCAGGTTGCCGGTCGACGCGCAGGCCACCGTCTTGAACCCGAACTCCAGCGCCTTCGACAGCGCGACCGACACGACCCGGTCCTTGAAGGAGTTCGTGGGATTGCGCGTGTCGTTCTTCACCCACACCTCGCCGAGGCCGAGCGCTTCGGCAAGTCGGTCGGCGCGTACGAGCGGCGTGTAGCCCGTACCAAGATCGACCGCGCTGTCGCTCACGACCGGAAGCAGGTCGCTGTACCGCCACAGGCTCGCCGGGCCGGCCGCGATCTTCTCGCGGCTCACCGACGAACGGATCGCGTCGTAGTCGTAGACCACCTCGAGCGGGCCGAAGCACCATTCGCAGGTGTAGATCGGTGCAACCTCGTACTCGTGGCCGCATTCTCGACAGCGCAGCCCTTCGACATATGCCATGTGTGCTTGCTCCTCGTCTCGTTCGCGCTCGCTGAGCGCCTCGAGCGGGAACCGCTGTCGGCAACTCATCGGTCAGGCATTGGCACCTGGCGCCCGGCCGCCCCGTATGGGCGAACGTTGCGCTGGTTGCCGCGGCGTCTTCGGGCCTGTCCCTCAGCCGCTCTGGATGAGCGCGGTGCTGTGTTGCTGGCCGGAGAGGTTACCAGCGGCCAAGGCGGTCGTGCCCAACCGTTCCCGTAATCTGACGGCATGGCTCGGTCAACCGGCCCGGAGCCCGCCCTCATCGAGCTCCTCGAAGCGCGGGCGCGCCGGGGCGACACGATCTCGGTCTGCCTTCCCGCGCGCAACGAAGAGGCCACCGTCGGTCACATCGTCGGCACGATCCGGCGCGAGCTCGTGGAGCACGCCCGACTCGTCGACGAGATCGTGGTGATCGACGACGCATCGACCGACGCCACGGCGGCGGCCGCACGCGACGAGGGCGCCCGGGTGGTCAGCGAGGCGTCGATCCTCCCCGACGAGCCGCCCGGGTCCGGCAAGGGCAACGCGCTGTGGAAGTCGCTGTACACCTGCAACGGCACCATCATCTGCTGGCTCGACGCCGACATCCGCAACTTCCGGTCGCACTTCGTGACGCGGCTCGTCGCGCCGCTGCTCACCGACGACGCCACGCTGTTCACGAAAGCCTTCTATCGGCGGCCGTTGCACGGTGAGCCCACCGGCGGCGGCCGCGTCACCGAGCTGATGGCGCGCCCCGTGCTGTCGCACCTCTTCCCGCACCTCGCTCACATCGTGCAACCGCTCGCGGGTGAGTACGCCGGCCGCCGCGACGCGCTCGTGGAAGTGCCGTTCGTGGAAGGTTGGGGGGTGGAGCTCGCGCTGCTCATCGACCTCGCGGCGCGCAACGGTGCCGACGCGATCGCACAGGTCGACCTCGGCGTGCGCGAGCACCGCAACCGTCCGCTCGACGAGCTGGGCGCGCCCGCGCTCGCGATCCTCGTGACGGCACTCCGACGCGCCGGGCTCGAACAGGTCGGTCCCGAGGTCGCCGAGCTCGTGCGCTTCGGTCAGCACCACCAACCGGAGACCGTCGACGTGCCCGTTCGCGAACGCCCGCCGATGGCCACGATCCCTGCGTATCGCGCCAAGTTCGGCCGCGAGAAGACCGCGTAGCGACGAGCCGTCGTCAGTCCGGCGCGTAGATCGAGCGCGCGTCGGGGTTCGCACCCGAAAGGAGATCCGCCGCCCAGCGGCGCGCGTCGACGGCGCCATCGGCGAGCCTTACCGTGACAGGCCCGGACCAGCCGAACTCGGCATCGCCGTCGAGCTCAGCAATGGCGTATTCCACCAACGCATCTGCGGCAACTTCGCGCAGCGATTCGACCCGAGCAGCCTCCGTCACGGGTTTGTCGCCGAAGAGCCCGCCGGCGATGCGGACCTCGAGCGACCGCCGGCGGGTCGGGTCGGCCAACGACGCGATGTCGGCCGGAACGAGCGTCGCGCGACGCGGTCGACGCAGGGCGTCGCGCAACACGGCGACGCGCTGCGTGAGGTCGGCTTGGTACAGCGCGAGCAGCTCCCCGCCCGTGCGTTCAATGATCCCACTCGAATCGCGGGTTCGGATCGCGTCGGTCCACGCTGTCCCTGCTTCGTCGCCGATCAT
This sequence comes from Acidimicrobiia bacterium, assembly GCA_017882905.1. Classification (GTDB taxonomy): domain Bacteria; phylum Actinomycetota; class Acidimicrobiia; order IMCC26256; family PALSA-610; genus Chersky-683. Next base: position 5,978 of record JADGOO010000176.1, read on the forward strand.
CGAGGGCGCGGCGACCGGCTGTGCGCGCGAGGCCACAAACAGGCGGAAGCCCTGCAGGGGAGCGTCGGGCAGCGATCCCTCGGAAAGCGCCGGGACGAGGAAGCGGCGAGTGAACCGCCGCGCGAGGTCTGTGACGGCCTCGATCGACGGCGTCATGGTGCAACGCACGTCCGCGCCGAATCGCCGGCCCGGCCAGTCGCGCGAACCCCGCGACGCCCAACGGGATACGGCGATGCTCCGCGGGAGTCGCCGCGGCAGCAACCGACTCGACCAGTCGCTCAGCATCGTCGAGTCCAATCGTGTGCCGTGCCCACGCACGGGCAAGCACGAATGTCAACGACATGAGCAACTGCTCCTCGGAAAGCACGGCGGCGGGAAGCGCGCCGATCTGCACAACGACTGCATCGGGTGTCACGCGAGCTGTGGCCACGTCGGAGGCCGTCAACGCGACCACGCGCCGCCACGGCAGACCGGCTTCCTCGCAGGCCTCGTCGACGAGCCGAACAACGATCGGCACGTGGGTCGCTTCGTCGGGAAGCGCCGGCGTCTCGGGTCGACGCGCCAGGTGCTCGATGCGGGCCACGCCGGCGAGCAGTCCAACGGCGCCAGACGCGATCAGGTTGCCGAGAACGATCGAAACGAACGCGGCGACGACGGCACCGGCCAGCACGAACAGCACCGCGAGGACGAGCGGTCCGAGCGTCACGAGCTGGGCGCCGAATCGCAGCATCGGCGCGCGCTCAGGGGGCTCGATGCCGCCGGCCACCAACTCAGTGTGCCATCGCGCCCAGACTCGAGGGTGTCACCGGAGCGAGCGGGTGAGCTCGAGGGCGGCTTCTTGGCAGAGCAGCTCGGCTCGGGCGTGCGCATCATCGAGATCCCACGCGCGATCGGCGAGCGCGAGCACGATCACACCATTGGCTTCCAGCGCGGCGCGCGCATCGTCGTCGGCGATGCCGCACACCACCGCGCGGTGCACCACACCGTGATCGGCCGCGGCACCGAGCGCGCCGCCTACGACCTTGCCCGCGAGGCTCGTGGCATCGAGCCGGCCCTCACCCGTGACGATCAGACTGGCGCCTTCGAGCGCATCGTCGAGACCGACGGCGTTCGCGACCACGTCGAAGCCCGGTTCCAGCCGGGCGCCGATCGCAGCGAGCCCACCGGCGAGCCCACCCGCGGCGCCCGCGCCTTCGATCACGCGGGCGTCGACACCGGTGCGCTGTTCGTACAGGTCGGCGAGCCGCTCGAGTCGTCGAGTGAGCAAGGCCACCTGCGCGGCGGTCGCGCCCTTCTGCGGGCCGTACACACGCGCCGCTTCGAGGAACGGCGTGACCACATCGCAGGCCACCGTGACCTCGAGGCCGGCGAGTGACCACCCGAGCGCGTCGAGCGCGCCGAGACCCCCGTCAGTCGTGGCGCTCCCTCCGACCGCGACGATGATGCGGCGGTGACCGGCACGCGCAGCCGCTGCGATCAGCTCGCCTGTGCCGCGCGTCGTGGCGCGCAACGGGTCGTTCTCGGCTGCGCCCACGAGCGCCAGACCACTCGCCCTCGCCATCTCGACGACGGCGACCGAGCCGGGCAGGGCCGCCCACTGTGCGTCGACCGGAGCGCCGAGCGGACCGGTCACGGTGGCGTGCCGCAACGAGCCACCCACCGCAGCGACCAGGGCGTCGAGGGTCCCGTCCCCCCCATCGGCGAGCGGAAGGCGCACGATGTCCGTCAAGCCGCCCCGTTCGAGACCTGATGCGATTGCTGCGGCGGCCTCGGCGGCCGACAGCGACCCGCGGAACTTGTCGGGGCACACCACGGCACAACCGGGTCGAAGAACCACACCAGTAGCCTAGGAACGCATCGCGCCATCGCCCGAGGAGAACCGTGCTCGAACGCGTGCCATTGCTCCCCAAGCACCTGCACGACTACGCGGAAGTTGTCGAGGCGGGCACGATCGAGCGCATCACCGCACTGGCCGCGCCGCTCGAGGGCAAGCGGGTGCTGCATCTCAACGCCACTGCGTACGGCGGTGGCGTCGCGGAGCTGCTCACCACGCATGTTGCCCTGCTGCGCAGCGTCGGCGTCGACGCCGAGTGGGAAGTGATGTCTGGGAGCGACGAGTTCTTCGGTGTCACCAAGGGCGTGCACAACGCGCTCCAGGGCGCCGAGATCGAGTGGGGCGCCGAACAAGAGCGCATCTACCTCGACAGGGTGCGCGACAACGCGGTGCGCCTCGACGGCGACTGGGACTACATCGTGGTCCACGATCCGCAGCCCCTCGCAATCCGCCAGCTCGTGCGGAACACGCCACTCGATCGCGACGGGACCAAGTGGATCTGGCGTTGCCACATCGACCTCACGACCGCAAACGACCGCGTGTGGCAGTTCTTCCAGCCGTTCGTGGAGCAGTACGATGCATCGGTCTGGACGATGCCGCAGTTCGTTCCCGCGTCGCTGTCGGCGAGTCGGGCGGTGTTCGCGCCACCGTGCATCGACCCCCTCTCGGTGAAGAACCTCGATCTCGGCATGCCGTTCGTGCGCGAGATCTGTCGCAAGTACGGCATCGACGTCGACCGCCCGCTCGTGGTGCAGGTGAGCCGCTTCGACCCGTGGAAGGATCCCGTCGGTGTCATCGAGGCGTACCGGAAGATGCGCACCGAGATCGACGGCCTGCAGCTCGTGCTCGCCGGCTCGATGGCGACCGACGACCCGGAGGGCTTCGAGGTGTGGGCGCAGACCGAGCAGGCCGCAGCCGGTGATCCCGACGTGAAGCTCCTGTCGAACCTCCAGCAGGTGGGATCAGTCGAGATCAACGCGTTCCAACGGGCCGCCGACGTGGTCGTGCAGAAGTCACTGCGCGAAGGCTTCGGGCTCACGGTGAGCGAAGCACTCTGGAAGGGCCGGCCGGTCATCGGTGGACGCGCGGGCGGCATCGCGCTCCAGATCCACGACGGCGTCGACGGCTACCTCGTCGATTCGATCGAGGAGTGCGCACTGCGCGGCCTCGATCTCCTGCGGGATCCCGCCGTGGCCGACACGATGGGCGCACGCGGACGCGAGCACGTGCGCCAACAGTTCCTCTCGACACGCGAGCTCGAAGACTGGCTGCGCCTCTTCGCCGAGCTCGCGTGATCGTCGTCTCGCATCGCGGTCCGTCTTCGTTCACATCAGACGGCCGCGGCGGCTTCACTGCTCGCCGAGGAGCGGGCGGTCTGGTGAGCGCGCTCGGTTCGGTGCTCGACGGCACGCACCCGGGCACCTGGATCGCTGCTGCGATCTCCGCCGACGACGTCGCCGCCGCGCGAGCCGGCGTCGTGGCCGAGCTCGTCGGCTCCGACGTGCGGCTCATCACGGTCGACGAGAACACGCACCATCTCCATTACGACGTGGTCTCCAATTCCTTGTTGTGGTTCTTGCACCATGGCTTGTTCGGCCTCGGTCACGACCCCACGTTCGACAACGATCTGCACGGCGCGCTCGCCGCGTTCACGACCGTCAACGAGGCCTTCGCCGCCGCCGTGTGCGATGCCGCGAAACCCGACGACGTGGTGCTCGTGCACGACTACCAGCTCGCGCTCGTGCCCGCCTGCGTGCGCGCCCGACGACCCGACCTTCGGGTGCTGCACTTCACGCACACGCCGTTCTGCGGCCCGAACAGCATCCGTGTACTCCCCGACCAGTTCGCGCACGATCTCATGTCGTCGCTCGCAGGAGGGCCCGCCGGCTTCCACACCGAACGCTGGGCGGCCGCATTCTCGGCGTCGGCACGCGAGGTGCTCGGCGCGTCCACGGCGGTGCGCACGTTCGTCGCTCCCCTCGGACCCGACACCGACTCGCTCATCGCCGATGCGCAGTCCGAAGCCGTCGAACGCGAGCTGGCTGCGCTGCAAACCCTCGTCGGCGATCGGGCTGTCGTGCTGCGCGCCGACCGCATCGAGCCGTCGAAGAACATCGTGCGCGGCTTCCTCGCGTTCGACCGGCTCCTCGAGCTGAACCCGTCGCTTCGTGAACAGGTCGTGTTCGTGGCGATGCTGAACGCGTCGCGCCAGTCGCTCGACCTCTACCGCGAATATGCGGTCGAGGTGCACGACGCCGCGCACCACGTGAACGAGCGGTGGTCGACTCCGAGCTGGCAGCCCGTGATCGTCGACGAACGCGACGACTTCGCGCGCACGCTCGCCGGGTACCGGCGCGCCGATGTGGTGCTCGTGAACCCCATCAAGGACGGGCTCAACCTCGTTGCCAAGGAAGCGCCGCTCGTCAGTGATCGCGACGCTGTGCTGTGTCTGTCTCGCGAGGCCGGCGCGCACGACGAGCTCGTCGGCGCCTGCCTTTCGCTGCACCCCTTCGATGTGGAACAACAGGCCGCGGCGCTTGCGACCGCGCTCGCGATGACCCCCGCCGAACGGGCCGAGCGCGCCACGCGGGCGCGCGCGAGCGCGAGTGCCGTCAGCCCGACGTCGTGGCTCGAGGCGTTGCTGCGCCACGTGTGAGCTGCTCGAGCAGCGCGACGAACCCGGCGGGTCCGTCGACCAGGATGTCGGCCGCTTCCACGAGCTCTGGTGGCGCCTCGGGCGACAGCACACCGACGTTGAGTGCGGCGGCCACGTGCCCGCCGTGGCGGGCGGCATCGATCGCGGCGAACGCGGCAAGATCGCCTCGGTCGTCGCCACCGAACACCGCCGCGCGCGGCGCGTGACGTTGCACCAACGCGGCGACGGCGGCCCCCTTGTCGACGGGCAGGGGCACCCGCAGCTCACGCGCCATGCGGGTGGGGTGCACCCACAGGCCGTGACGGCGGGCGATCGCGTCGATCTCGGCGATCACGCGCGACTCGACACCGCCCGCCTCCCGCCAGTGCACGGTGACCGCGATCTCGCCCTTGCGCTCCACGTGCAAGTCGGCGAACGCGGCTTCGCAGTCGTCGGCCGCGGCGCGCACCGCAGCCGCGAACTCGCGCGCTCTCGGGTCGGCGACTGGGCGGCCATCGACGGCTTGCTCGAGGCCGTACTGGCCGATGATCTCCACACCGCCGACATCCACGTGGCGCAACAGGTACGCAACGGGTCGGCCGGAGACGAGCGCGACTTGGGCTCCGTCGTCCCGCAAGGCCGCGAGCGCGGCGAGCGCGCCGGGTGCGGGCACGGCGCGCTCCGGGTCGGCGACGATCGGGGCCAGCGTGCCGTCGTAGTCGCACACGATGAGACGGGGATCGCCCGCGGCCGCGAGCAGCTCGACGGCGGCCTGTAGGTCCATCTCGTCGGTGACGCTACCCTCGACGCGCGTGATCGACGCCCGTGACGAGGTCCGCTCCCGCATCGACTCCGCGCAGTCCTCGCTCGTCGAGCTGTCGCACACGATCCACGCGCATCCAGAGCTGAAGTTCGAGGAAGTGCGGTCGAGTGAGTGGACCGCGGCGCGCTGCAGCGATCTCGGTCTCACGGTGGAGATGGGGGTCGGCGACCTCCCGACGGCGTTCGTGGCCCGCGCGGGAAGCGGACCGCTGCACATCGCCATCTGCGCCGAGTACGACGCGCTGCCGGCCGTGGGCCATGCGTGCGGTCACAACGTGATCGCCGCCGCGGCGGTGGGCGCCGGTGCCGCGCTCGCGGCCGTCGCCGACGATCTCGGCATCACGGTCTCGGTGATCGGCACGCCCGCCGAAGAGGGTGGCGGCGGCAAGGTGTTCCTCCTCGATCGCGGCGTGTTCGACGGTGTGCACGCATCGATGATGGTGCACCCCGGCCCGCTCGACGGGCTTAGGCCGCGCATCACGGCCGTGAGCCACTTCGAGGTGCACTGCACCGGCAAGGAATCGCACGCGGCCGCTGCCCCACAGCTGGGCGTCAACGCGGCCGACGCGCTCACGATCGCCCAGGTGGCGATCGCGATGTTGCGCCAGCACCTGCGGCCGACCGATCAGGCGCACGGCATCATCACCAAGGGCGGCGACGCCGCGAACATCGTGCCCGCGCACACGAGTGCCGACTGGATGGTGCGCGCCCGCACCATCGCCGAGCTCGCCGAGCTGAAGCCACGAGTGCTGCGGTGCTTCGAAGCCGGCGGCCTGGCCACCGGAGCCACGGTCGAGGTCCACGACGTGAGCCCCGACTACTCGCAGATGGAGCACGACGACGAGATGGTCGAGCTCTACCGCGCCGCGACCGAGCCGCTCGGTCGCCGCTACGACGGTCCCGAGTTCACGGCGTCGACCGACATGGGCAACGTGTCGCTCGCGATGCCGTCGATCCACCCCATGATCGGCATCGAGAGCGCGGGCGCCGTCAACCACCAGCCCGCCTTCGCCGCCGCGTGCATCAACGCCTCGGCCGACCGCGCGATCCTCGAAGGCGCGCTCGGCATGGCGCTGACGACGATCGCGATGGCCGGGACCGGCGTGCGCGACCGACTGCTCGCCTCGGGTGGCTACGCCCGCTAGCGAACGCGCGAGGCGACGCCGGCTACGGCTTGCCGATGAGCACGATGCACTGCACGGCGCTGTCGACGCCTGATGGCGGCGATGCCGGGAACGTCACCACCACCGTGTGCGAGCTGACGGCGGTCGCGAGCGCTTGTGCCTCGCGACTCAGCCCGGCGCGACACGCGACCGCGTTGCCGGTACGACCGTTCGCGTTCCCCGGTTGACCCTGATTCACGTAGCCCTTGTTCTTCAGCGCGGCCGCCATGTTGGAGGCGGCGCCGTTCACACCCGACTGCGCGTTGAACACGATGAGTCGGATCTGCGCGGGCGTCTTGAGCTTGGCGCCCGTGGTGAGTCTGGTGGTCGACGTGGTGGGGTGGTTGCCGGCCGGCTTGGTGGTCGAGGTCGTGGACCGCGGCGTTGTCGGCGTGGTTCCGGCGCCCGTCTTCGTGGAGCCGTCGTCGATGATGTTGAGCATCACCACGCCGAGGACGATGGCCGCCAGGACGAGCCCGGCCGTCTTCGCCATCTGCGTGCTCGCCCCTGCGCCCGCCTCGGGAGGTCGGCGCCGGTTCGGGGGTCGCGAGTCGGACATGCGGCCATTCTGTCGCACGCGGCGCGGGATTGCCGGTAATCAGGCGACGGCGGGGCGATTCCGGCCGGTTCGCAACCGCTCGGAGCCGCGCGCCGGGGTGCGGAGCGGCGCCGTCGGGGCGCCGGTCAGGGACGGCTGCGGTCGGCGCGGCGACCTTCGAGCCGTTCGCGGCGCCGATCATCACGCTGTCGACGCACGCGCGCGACGGTGAGCGGGTCGTACATGAACGCAGCTCGGCGCTCGACCGCGCTGTGCAACGTGCGGCGGTACGTGCTGGGCGAGATACCGAGGACGCGGCGCACGTTCGCGTCTTTCGCTCCCGGCACGGTGAACCACTCGCGCTCGAAGTCGATGACTGCGCGCTCTCGCGCGGTGAGCGGTCGTTCGAGCGCATCCGTCATGGCCGGATGATCAAAGCAGACCTTGCCGCGCGTTTGGTGGATGCGAGGCGAAGAGAGCCGGGTGTGGGACTCGAACCCACCACCTGCACATTACAAGTGTGCTGCTCTACCAGATGAGCTAACCCGGCGTTCTGGGAGAGTCTAAGAAATCGCAGCGCCCGACCCGGACGAGAGGCCCTCGCTGCGTGATGTGGCTCGTTCGTGCACCAGAGTGGGCGCGTGTTCGGCAGACGACGGCGAGGAGATGCTGACGGTGCGCCACGAGTCGACGACGTGGTGGGCGTGCCGGCGCTCCCACCGGCGAGTGCGGTCGCGGCGGTCGAACGAGCTCGTCATCGGCTCGGAGCTGTGCACCGCGGCGTAGTCCCGCCGCCGGTGCGCGTGATCGAAGCGTTGCTCGGCAGCATCGATGCCGCCGCGCTCGGCGCGTTGTGCGCACTCGAGATACCCGACCACCTCGACGGACCGCTGCCCATGGCCGTGCTCACCGAGCAGGTGGGTGCCGACCACGAGCTGGTCGAGCGACTCGTCGCGTATGCGGCAGCACGTGGGTGGTTGCGCCTCGATCGCGCGGGGCGCGTGCGCCCTACTCGCACCACTCGCTTCTTGCGGCGTGACCACCCGGGTGGGTGGCGCGCCTGGGTCGATTTCGCGACCGGCCCCGAAGTGTTCGCCGCGCTCGCCGCGCTGGCGAACGACCCCACCGTCGCCGATCCGTTCACCACGGCGAACGGATCGCCGTTCTTCACCTGGCAACAGCATCACGAGGACCGCCACGGCACGTTCGACGCCGCGATGGCGGCTGGCGGGCGGTTGCACGGCTTCGCACTCGCCGGCGCGATCGACTGGTCGACGGTGCGTCGGGTTTGCGATGTGGGCGGCGGTACCGGTGCGCTGCTGCACACGCTCATCGGCGAGCACCCGCATCTGCACGGTGTGGTACTCGATCTGCCGGCCGTCGTCGCGCGCGGCGAGGCGACCGAACGCCTCGAGCTCGTCGGCGGCGATGCCTTCGTGAATGTCGTGCCCGGATGCGATGCGTATCTCCTTGTCAACGTGGTCCACGACTGGGACGACAGCTCGGCCGTTGCGCTGCTGTCTCGCGTCGCCGCAGCCCGGGCGGCAGGCGGTCGCGTGATCGTCGTCGAGCACCTGCGGCGCGCCCGTGCGATCGACGGCATCGCGCTGCGCAGCGACCTGTTGATGCTTGCGTTGACTCCCGGCGGTCGGGAGCGAACCGGCGCCGAGATCGCGGCGCTCGGTACACGCGCTGGGCTCCGGCTCGAGCGCGAGGTGCCACTCGTCTCGGGCGATTGCGCCTACCTGTTCATCTGACGGCACGGCCCGGCGCTGGCGCGTGTCAGGTACGCCGGCGGGCGATCTCGTGCAGCGCCACTGCGGCCGCCGCGCTCACGTTGAGCGATTCGATGTGGCCGTGCATCGGGATGCGGGCCAGCACGTCGCAGCGTTCACGCGTGAGGCGACCGAGGCCTCGACCTTCGGCACCGAGCACCAGCACGATCGGTTCGGTGGCCACTTCGAGCTCGTCGACGGTGCGTTCACCGTCGGCGTCGAGCCCGACACTCCACACGCGCTCGCGTGATGCCCGCTCGAGCGCAGCAGGGATGCCGGCCACGAGCGCAATCGGTACGTGCTCGATCGCGCCGGCAGCCGCCTTGGCGACGGTGGGCGTGACGTGCGCGGCCCGCTTGCGCGGCAGGATCACGCCCGTCACTCCGGCCGTGTCGGCCGTGCGCAGGATCGCGCCCAAGTTGTGGGGGTCGGTGACGCCATCGAGCGCCACGAGCAGCGCACGCGGGTTGCGCAGCATCTCGACGAGCTCGGCCGGTCGCAACGGCGCGGCCATCGCGACCACACCCTGATGTGTCTCGGTGCGCGCCTGCGCGAAGAGCCGATCGGGTGACACCAGGCGGAGCGCGCCGCCGGCGAGCTCGGCGATCTCGTCGACCCCTTCGGCCGTGTTCGACACGTAGACGGCCTTCACGCGCCGCTTTCCCGCGACGAGCAGCTCGAGCACTGCGCGCCGTCCCTCCACCTGCTCGCCGCCGAGGGGCGACGAGCTCGGCGCGGCGGCGCGTTCATCGCGCTCCGGTCGGCCGCGACCGCGTTCCGACGCGCCCGCGCGCGGCGAACGACCGGCGCGATCGGGGCGATCCGGGCGACCCGGACGGCGCGGCGGCGGAGTGCGGGCCATCAGCCGATCACGTCCGGCGCCAGATCGTGCCCTGCGGCGTGTCCTCGAGCTCGACGCCTTGCGCCTTCAGCTCGTCACGCAACCGGTCGGCCTCGGCGAAGTCCTTGCGGGCCCGAGCCGCGTTGCGCGCCGCGACCGCGGTATCCACGGCAGCGTCACCACCGTCGGCAGGCGCATCCGCCGGGGCTCCTACATCGTCGACCACGACGCCGAGCGCGCCGAGCGCCGCTTGCACGTCAGCGAGTCGGGCGGCCGCCACGTCGAGCTGCGCAGCGTCGATCGCCGCGTTCGCTTCGCGCCGCCAACCATGGATGACGGCCACCGCGGCCGGCGTATCGAAGTCGTCGTCCATCACCGCGCGGAACGCATCGAGATCCGAGGGTGCAACCGCAGCGATGCCCGCGACCCGCGCCCGGCGCGCCAGCGCGTCGAAGCCGTCGATCTCCTTGGCTGCGGCGCGCAGCGCGCCGTCGTTGATCTCCATTTGGCGCCGGTAGTGGTTGCGGATCACGAGCCAGCGGAACGCGCGCGGCCCGTGCGCGTTGAGTGCCGCGCGCAACGTGGTGAAGTTGCCGAGCGACTTGCTCATCTTCTCGCCGGCGACCATCACCATGCCGCTGTGCAACCAGTAGTGCGCGAACACGTGGCCGGCACCCTCGGCCTGCGCGATCTCGTTCTCGTGGTGCGGGAACACGAGGTCGTCGCCGCCGCCGTGGATGTCGAAGCCTTCGCCGAGGATCTCGAGGCTCATCGCCGAGCACTCGATGTGCCAGCCCGGCCGGCCCCGACCCCACGGGCTGTCCCACGCCGGTTCACCCGGCTTGGCCGCCTTCCAGAGCGCGAAGTCGACCGGCGATCGCTTCTCGTCGTCGATGTCGATCCGGGCACCCGCGCTGTCGAGGAGCTGCTCCAGCGTGCGACCGGAGAGCTTGCCGTAGCTCGCCAACGTGTCGACTTGGAAGTAGACCCCGCTGCCTTCGATCACGTAGGCGCGGCCCTGCGCGATGAGCTCGCCGATGAGGGCCAACATCTGCGGCACGAACTCGGTGGCGTGCGGCGTCTCGTCGGGCCGCGCCACGCCGAGGCGATCCATCTGCTCCCAGTGCTCGGCTTCGAACGCACGCGCGAGCTGCGGTTCGGTGAGCCCCCGCTCGGCGGCTCGGGCAATGATCCGGTCCTCGACGTCGGTGACGTTCGAGACGAAAGTGACCCGGTAGCCCCGCCATGCGAGGTAGCGGCGCACCACATCGAACACGACCACGGTACGGCCGTGCCCGACGTGCGGGTGGTCGTACGGCGTGGGGCCGCACACGTACATCGACACAGAACCCTCGACGCGAGGGACGAACTCGACGAGGTCGCGCGCCGCAGTGTCGAAGAGGCGCAACATCGGCGGCCGAGGCTACCGGGCCGCCGCGTCAGCGCATCATTTGTTGAGCAGCGCGACGGCCCACACCTGGATGCCTTCGCCGCGGCCCACGAAGCCCACGCCTTCGCCCCGCTTGGGCTTCACGTTCACTGCGATGCCCTCCCCCATGGGTTCCAGCACCGACGAGAGGGCGCGTGCCAAGTTGGCGGCCATGGCGCCGACGTGGGGCGCCAGCTTGGGTCGCTCGGCCGCCACCACGATGTCGATGTTGACCACCCACCAGTACGCGGTCGCGACGCGGCGCGCCACGTCGCCGAGCAGCACCATGGAATCAGCGCCCGCGTAGGCGGGATCCGTGGCGGGGAACAGCGTGCCGAGATCGCCCATCCCCGCGGCGCCGAGCAGCGCGTCGGCGACCGCGTGGGCAACTGCATCTCCGTCGGAGTGGCCGACGAGGCCGGGAGCGCCCGCGATCGTCACCCCGCCGAGCACGAGCGGGCGGCCGGAATCCTCGGCCGCAAAGGCGTGCACGTCGTACCCGAGGCCGATGCGCATGCTCATGTTCACGGCGCCTCGAGCAACATCGCGGCCATCTCGAGGTCGCCGGGCACGGTGATCTTCAAGTTGCGCGTCTCGCCGGCTACCACCACCACCTTGCCGCCCGCCTGCTCCACGAGCGCGGCATCGTCGGTCTCGTCGCCGTCCGAGTCGTGTGCGCTCCGGAGCACCGCGGCGCGAAACGCCTGCGGGGTCTGCACGGTGACCAAGCCGTCGCGCGGCACGGTGGCCACCACCACATCGTGCTCCACGCGCTTCACGGTGTCGGAGACGGCCAGACCCGGAACGGCGGCATCGGCACCCGAGCGCACGGCATCGATGACCGCCGCGTAGAGCAGCGGAGAGGCGAGCGGGCGCGCCGCGTCGTGCACCACCACGATCTCCGCATCATCGCCCACCGCGGCCAGCCCGGCGCGCACCGACTCGGAGCGCGTCGCGCCGCCGGCCACCGTGACCACCGACGCCGCCGGCGGCTTCCAAGGCTTCGCGCCGTCGATGAGCTCGACGGGGAGTGCGACCACGACGTGATCCGTGCAGCGCAGCGCCGTGGCCACCGATCGATCGAGCACCGACGCTCCCGCGAGAGAGGCGAACTGCTTCGCGCCGCCGAATCGGGTGCCACCACCGCCCGCGACCACGATGGTCCACACGCTCACGCGGCCACGCTATTGCGAGTCGCCCTCCACAGCGGCGAACACCACGCGGCCCGCCGAAGTGGGCACGACCGACGTGACCCGCAACGACGCTTCCGGACCACCCACAAGGGTGGCGCCGCCGTTCACCACGACCATCGAACCGTCGTCGAGGTGGCCCACTCCCTGATCGTGCTGGCGACCGTTGCGCGTGAGCGCGACGCGCACGAAGTCGCCGGGTAGCACCGAGGGGGCCAGGTCGCTCCCGAGCCTGCGCAGGTTCACCGTGGGCACGCCCTGGATCTCGGCGACGCGCGCGAGCGCGGCATCGTTCGTGAGCAGGCGAAGCTCCAAGCGGCGCGCGAGCGCGGCGAGCTTCGCATCGACCGCGGCCATCTCGGGCACCTCGTCATCGAGCACATAGACGCGCAGCGGACCTTCGCGCCGCAGCACCTCGAGCGTCTCCAGGCCCTGGCGAGCACGCCGGGCGCGCGGGTCATCGGGCAGATCGGCGAAGCCCTGCATCTCGTCGAGCACGAAGCGCGCCACCATGAGGTCGCCACCGAGCAGCCCGGTGCGCGCCAGCGCCAGCAGCTGACCGTCCATCAGCACCGACGTGTCGACGAGCAGTCCGTCGCGCGCGTCGAATGCCTGCGCGCGCACGAGCGGACGCGTCGAGAGACCCAACAGCTCGAGCATCGCGGCCGAGCGCCCGCCGATCACCCGAAATCCGACGAATGCCGCAATCCATACGATCAACGCACCGATCGCCAGTCCGACGCGCAGCGGCAGGACGATCAGCAGCGGCCCGGAGAGCACCGCGCCGGCGATGGCGCCACCGAGTCCACCGAGCGAGCCGGCGACCACCTGAGCGGGCGGTAGGCGCTCCACGTGCGACTCCACGACGCCCATCGCCCGGTCGAGCAGGCGGCCGAGCAGGCCGCCTCCTACATAGCCGAGCAGGCAGCCGAGCATGCCGCCCACGCCCTCGGCGCCGACGCCGAGATCGCGCGACAACCAGAAGCCTGCAGCGGTGCACAAGACCACGACCAGCATTCGAGTGCCCTCGACGAACACACCCTCTTGATCGACGCCTCCCGAGCAATCCTTGATTCGCACCTTGATTCGGCACCCAAAGCGGCCGATCGGAGGGAGGACAGCTTGTGCCGGATGTGTACGGTCGTGGGTGCGGACGAGGAAGAAGCATGACCAGGAGCCGAGTTCTCGACCAGACGGATCTCTTCGGCCAGATGCCGCCCGAGCTCCTTGCCGAGCTGAGTGGGCGCACCGAGCTCTCGAAGTTCCGCCGCAACGAGCTCATCTGCGAGCAAGGCGAAGTCGCCGACGAGCTGTTCATGGTGTTCTCCGGCCGCGTCGCGATCACCGTGCGCGCCACCGACGGTCGCGAGTCGGTCGTCGCCGTGCTCGGCCCCGGTGCGCTCTTCGGCGAGCTGCCGCTCTTCGATGCCGGCGTGCGCTCGGCCGACGCGCGTGCTCTCGGCACCGTGCACCTCATCTCGGTCGGCTACGACGACGTTCGCCGCGTGCTCTACGAACGCCCCGAAGTGCTGTGGGCCGTCGTGCGCATCCTCGGCCGCCGGTTGCGCGCCACCGACGAAGCACTCTCCGACGCGATGTTCCTCGACGTCACCGGGCGCACCGCGAAGCGGCTGCTGCAGATCTCCGCGGGCGACGACGACTTCCGCATGCCGCTCACCCAAGAAGAGCTCGCCGGCATGGTGGGCGCGTCGCGTGAGCGCGTCAACAAGGCGATCGCCACGTTCGTGAAGCTCGGTTGGCTGCACGTCGACGGTCGCACGCGATACCGGATCCTCGACCGCGAGCAGCTCGAGATCCGCGCCACTCCCTGAACCCCCGTCCGGGCGGGCGATCGCTCAGCCGGCCAACCAGGCGAGAGCGCTGTCCCAGAGACGTGCCGCGTCTTCAGGGCGATGCGCGGGACGATCGGGTGCGTGCACGAAACCGTGATCGGCGCCTTCCACCACGACGATCGCGCAGTCGGGGCGGCCGCTCCACGCGCTCCGCAGCGCATCGATGTCGTCGGCGGGTGTGAACGCATCGGCTGAGCCGAAGATCGCGAGTGTGGGGCACACCTCGCCCGCGGTGTCGAGCGGTTCGCGGTGACCAGGACCGCTCCACGCAGCCGGCGTGCGGATCATCCCGTAGAACGCGACCGCGGCGTCGTAGCGCTCGTTCGCGGCGGCCTTCAGCACGTAGTAGCCGCCCATGCAGAACCCGAGCACGCCCACCCGCGCCACGTCGTCTTCGACGACGAGAAAGTTGGCCGCGGCCTCCAGATCGTCGAGCTGGCGGTCGTCGTCGAGCTCGCCGAGCCAGCCGAACCGCGCACCGGCGTCTTGGGTGGCCGCGCGCTCGGCCTCGGGGCGACGCGCGAACGGCTCGACCGCGCACACCGCGAACCCGTGCGATGCGATGCGCTGCACCATGTCGTCGAAGAGTGGGCGCAGACCCATGATGTCGGGGTGCACCACGATGCCGGCACGTGGCATCCCCTCGCACCGCGCGTGCACGATGGGCAGCTCGCAGTCGTCGCGGCGCAGCGTGCGCGACTCGACGATGGTGTCATGACGGCCGACAGCGAGCGCACCCATGCGCGGCAATCTAGGGGGGCGATCGCCGCGGCCGCGAGGATCGACGTTCCCGGCGGCGACGCGCCGTATCGTCTCGCCCACACTTCGAGCCCAAGGAGCGACCCGTGCAGCACAAGATCATCGGAACCACGATGCCCGTGCTCGAGATCGAGCTCGCTCCGGGCGAGTCGATCGTGGCCGAATCGGGCGAGCTGTCGTGGATGACGCAATCGATCCAGCTCGCCACATCCGCGAAGACGGCCGGCGCCAAGGGCGTGTTCGGCGTGCTGAAGCGGGCCGTCGGCGGCGGCAGCATCTTCATGACGGAGTACACCGCGCAGGATTCCCCGGGCATGGTGGCCTTCGCCACCAAGGTTCCCGGCCACATCTTGCCGATCGAGGTCGGACCGGCCAACGAGTACCGGATCCATCATCACGGCTACCTGTGCGGCGAGACCGGCGTGGAGCTGTCGATCGCCTTCCAGCAGTCGTTGGGTGCCGGCCTGTTCGGCGGCGAAGGGTTCGTGCTCCAGAAGGTGTCGGGCACCGGATCGGCGTGGGTCGAGATCGACGGCGAGGTCGTCACGTATCAGCTCGCCGCCGGCGAGACGCTGCGAGTGCACCCCGGCCACGTGGCCATGATCGACCAGTCGGTGAGCTTCGAGCTGACCCGCATCAAGGGCATCAAGAACATCTTCTTCGGCGGCGACGGCCTGTTCCTCGCGTCGCTGACCGGCCCCGGCCAGGTGTGGCTGCAGTCGTTGCCGCTCGCCAACCTGGCCCACGCGCTCAGCGGCTATCTCCCCCAAGGCGGCCCCGAAGAGAACAAGAGTGGCATCGGCGGCACCCTCGGCGGGCTATTGGGGGGCAACAGCTAGCGCGACACAGCGCAGGGCCGCACGTGCGAGCGCCAGCGAGCGGTCACGCCGTGCGCACCAGGGAGTGCCGAAGCACTCGCGTGCCACCAGGACAGACGCCCGCCGGGCGCGAGGCGCAGGCCGAGCGGGGTCGAGGAAGCGTCAGCTGTATCTCTCCAGAATCGAGGTCTCGGCGAGGCGGGAGAGGCCGTCTTTGATGGTGCGGGCGCGCACTTCGCCGATGCCGTCGATCTCGACGAGGTCGCTGATGCTGGCGCGCATGAGCTTGGCGAGACTGCCGAACCGCTCGACGACGCGCTCGGCAAGATCGGGCGCGAGGCGCGGGATCTTGGCGAGCAGACGATGCCCGCGGGGCGTGAGTGACGAGTCGAGCTCGGAGTCGACCGGCAGGTGCAGCACCGACGACACGGCGCGCAGATCGAGCAGCTCGTCGTCGTCGAGGCGGGCAAGACCGTCGGTGACGGCGGCGAGCACCCACTCGGTCGACTCGACGAAGTAGTCCTTGCACACCAGGCGAAGGTCGTCGATCACACCACCGGTGAGCTCTTCGAGCTGGAGCTGCACGAGCCGGCCGTCGGTGCCGAGCTCGATCACGTAGCCCTCGATCTCGTCGGCGATGCGGCGCACCATCTCGGCGCGCTGCATCACCTCGGTGACGTCGCGCACGGTGACGAGGTCTTCCACTTCGAGCGCCGACAGCGCGCCGCTCACCGAGTCGAGGCGGGTCTTGTAGCGACCCAGGATCTGCAACGCCTGGTCGGAGCGGGCGAGCACACGCGGGATCGCTTCGAGTGTCTTCTTGGTGCCGCGCACGTGGATCGACACCACGGACATCTCTTCGGACACGGTGATGACCGGCACCTTGATCTGGCGGGCGACGCGCTCGGCGGTGCGGTGGCGGGTCCCGGTCTCCGACGTGGGGATGTCGGGATCGGGCACGAGGTGCACGTTGGCCCGTGCCACGCGGCGGCCGTCGGCGGCGAGGATGATCGCGCCGTCCATCTTGGCCAGCTCCGACAGTCGCTGCGGGGTGAACTCGGCGTCGAGCAGGAAGCCGCCCGAGCAGATGTTGAGCACCTCGGGTCCGTCACCCACGAGGATGAGCGCGCCCATCTTGGCCTGCAGGATGCGGTCGATGCCCTCGCGGAGCGGCGTGCCGGGAGCAACCAGCCGCAGCGCGGCCCATAGTGCCTCGGACCTCTGCGACAACGACGCGACCTCCCACACGGACCGACCCGTGGCCTTGCGGTCACGGTAGCAATGTTGACGGCAGCGGTCGCCGGCGGCCTGAGCCTTCTCACAAGCCACAAACAGTTCGCGCGCGCCCATTTCGCCGGCTAGCGGAACTCCAACGGCGCGGCGAGCGCGGCACCCATCGCCGCCGGGAGGTCACCAACACGGACGAGCTCGATGCCGTCGATGTCGGGAGCCGATTCGGGGACGATCGCTTGCAGGAACCCGATGCGCGCCGCTTCGCTGAGGCGCCGCTCCAAGCCCGGCACCGACCGCACCTCGCCGCCGAGCCCCACCTCGCCGACCACCACGGTCTGCGGCGGTACCGGCACGTCGGTCCAGGCCGAGGCGATGGCGAGCGCCAGGCCGAGGTCGGCACCGGGATCCGCACAGCGCATGCCACCCACGATGTTGGCGAAGATGTCGCAACTCACCAGCTCGGACGCGCCGCACCGCCGCTGCAAGAGCGCGACCGTCATCGCGAACCGGCCGTTGTCGATCGCCTGCGCTTGGCGGCGCGGCATCGCGGCCGGCGTGGGCGCGACCAACGCCTGCACCTCCACGAGCAGAGGCCGCGACGCTTCCATCACCGGCACGACCACCGAACCTGCGGCACCCGGGCGCCGATCCGTGAGCAGCATGGCGCTCGCATCGGCCACTTCGTGCAGCCCGGTGCCGGTCATGGCGAAGATGCCGAGCTCGCCCGTGGCGCCGAAGCGATGCTTCACGGCGCGCAACGTGCGCAGCGCGTGATGCCGGTCGCCTTCGAACGACAGCACCGTGTCAACCATGTGCTCGAGGACGCGCGGCCCGGCGAGCGCACCGTCCTTGGTGACGTGGCCCACGAGCACGACCGCGATCCCGCGCTCCTTCGCGAGCCGCACGAACGCGCTCGCGCAGTCGCGCACCTGCGTGACCGAACCGGGCACTCCTGTCGCGTCGGGATCGTGGACTGTCTGGATGGAATCGATCACGACCAGATCGGGTGCGACGGTGTCGGCCAGCGCGAGCAGGTTCGGCACGGAGCACTCGGCCACCACGAGCAGATCGTCCGCGAGCTCGCCGAGACGCTCGGCCCGCATGCGCACCTGCTCGGGCGATTCCTCGGCCGCCACCAGCAGCACGCGCCGCGCCGGGCGCCCCACGTCGCCGGCGGCCATCGCCACCGCGGCCTGCAACAGCAATGTGCTCTTGCCCACACCCGGTTCGCCGCCGAGCAGGGTGACGGATCCGGCGACGAGCCCGCCGCCGAGCACCCGGTCGAGCTCGGCGATCCCGGTGGACGCACGCGTGGCCGCACCGGGGTCGATCGATCGCAGCGGAACCGCCGCGCCCGCCGACGCGGCCGCATTCGCCCGCACGGCGCCGATCGCATCCGGGGCCTCGACGAGGGTTCCCCATGCGCCGCACTCGGCGCAGCACCCCACCCACTTCGGGGCGAGCGCGCCACAGTCGCCGCAGCGGTACCGAACGCGCGTTCGTTGCATGCCAGAACCGTAGCGCGCGCCCGTGACAGCGCCGAGCCTCACGCCGATCGAGGCGCGTGCTACAAGTCTCGCGGGTGTTCGCGCTGCTCTGGCTCGTCGTCGCCGCCGTGGGTGCTGCACTCGTCGCCATGGCGTTGCGCGTCTTCCTCGACGAAGACTGGGAGAGCGCCGACTGGTGGGCGTTCGACAGCTACTTCGCGCTGCGCGGCATGGTCTTCTCGTTCCTGTTCCCCGCGCTGCGCGGGCCGCACACGCGGCGCGCCGAGCGGGTGAACGGGTTCGTCGTCGCGCTCTGGGGCGTGTTCCTCGTGATCCTCGGCATCGGTCTGTGCTGGTACGAGGCCACCCGCTGACGACCCGGTTCGGTGAGCCCGCGACGGGGCGCAGCGCGCACGAGGCCCGCCCTTACGGGCGGGCCTCGGCACACAACGTTTGGTGACGGCTACTCGGTCGTGCCGCTACCGGCCGGCTCGAGCGGCGGCGGGGCAACGCCGGCCACAGCTCGGAACCCGACTCCGTCGCCCTCGACGTCGACGACGATCGTGTCGCCGGCTTTGAACTCCTTCCAGAGGAGCTTCTCCGAGAGCGGGTCTTCGATCAACCGCTGGATCGCACGGCGCAACGGACGTGCACCGAGCTGCGGGTCGTAGCCCCGCTGAGCCAGCAGCAGCTTCGCCTCGGGCGTGAGCTCGATCGAGAGCCCTTGGCCTTCGAGCTGCGCCTGCACCCGCTTCATCAGCAGGTCGACGATCTGGGTGATGTCCTCGGTCGACAGCTCGTGGAACACGATGATGTCGTCGATGCGGTTGAGGAACTCGGGCCGGAAGTGGCGCTTCAGCTCTTCGTGGACCTTGTTCTTCATCCGCTCGTAGGTGACCGCTTCGTCGGCCTTGACGAAGCCGACCGTCGCCTTGCGCAAGTCGGCCGTGCCGAGGTTCGACGTCATGATGATCACGGTGTTCTTGAAGTCGACCGTGCGGCCCTGCGCGTCGGTGAGCCGCCCGTCCTCGAGGATCTGCAGCAGCGTGTTGAACACGTCGGGGTGTGCCTTTTCGATCTCGTCGAACAGCACCACCGAGAACGGCTTGCGGCGCACCGCTTCGGTGAGCTGGCCACCTTCGTCGTAGCCCACGTAACCGGGAGGCGAACCGACCAGCCGGCTGACCGTGTGCTTTTCCATGTACTCCGACATGTCGAGCATGATCATTGCCGACTCTTCACCGAACAGGACCTCGGCGAGGGTCTTGGCGGTCTCGGTCTTGCCGACGCCGGACGGGCCCAAGAAGATGAACGAGCCGCTCGGGCGCTTCGGGTCCTTGAGGCCGGCACGGGTGCGGCG